>NZ_BAAHYZ010000008.1:0-190050 GCF_054657295.1 Desulfocastanea catecholica | reverse complement strand
AACTGTTTTTGGTATTCCTGAGAAATCTTGTCACTGTCGGCGTATCTCTTCTCTTTGCGTGGTACGGCTATGAGTTTTTCATGTTTGGCTTCCAGGGCCCCTTGGGGACGGGAATTGCCATTCCCAAAACAACTGTCTGGAGGATAAGTTTATGGGTTGGATATTTATCCGTATTCATAGGGCTGGTCTTTATGGCCATCTACTTCACCAGAGATCTTATCCATAGCATACGTGCACTGTTCGGGAGGAACGAGAAATGATTTTTGTAGCGCTCATAGTTCTCTTGCTATGTTTGATTATTGGTGTTCCTGTGCCAATAAGCTTCATGGCTTCAGCGGCGTGGTTGATATTTTTCGGAGGACCCGGCGGCGAAGGCTACCAGCCATCTCAGCTCCTTCCCTATGGTTACGCGCAGATGAATTCAGTTTCATTGATCGCCATTGCCCTTTTCATTGCCGCAGGCGGCATTATGGAACGGGGCAAGATTGGCGAGAAGCTGATAGATTTCGTTGATGTCTTTGTCGGTCACAGAAAGGGAGGCCTTGGTATAGTCGCTACTATATCCTGCGCCATCGTTGGATCTATCTGCGGGGCTGCCTGTGCTACCCTGTCATGCGTTGGATCGATCATGTTCCCACGGTTCCACGCCGAGGGCTATCCACGGGGCCTGGCAGCAGCACTCTTGGCCAATGCATCTCTTCTTGGCCTTCTCATCCCCCCCAACGCGACACTGATTATATTCGCCTGGATAAGCGGCCAGTCGGTGCTGGCATGTTTTCTGGCAACGGTCATTCCCGGCTTCATTACCATAGTGCTGATATGTGCCGTAAACGGGTGGCTTCTCCGAAATAATGACAATATTCTGACAGCCGATAAGAGAGACCGGACTCGTGCGGACAAAATACAGCTTTTCAAGACGAGAGGCAGGCTGGCCATTCCGGCGCTCATGCTGCCGTTTATCGTCCTGGGAGGTATCTATGGTGGGATAATGACCACCACAGAGGCATCAGCGATGGCTGTTCTGTATGCCATACCGGTAGGAATGTTTGTTTATAAAGGGCTCAACCTGAAGGGTACCTACGAGATAATTGTCGAGACCGCTATCACCACCGGTGTCATCATGGTTATGCTTTACTCGGTTGCCATGCTGAGTCGCCTCTATATCCTCGAAGATCTGCCCGGGGTGCTGCTAGGTGTATTCAAAACCATATCCGATAACCCCCTCATGATCATGTTCATGATCAACATCTTTCTTGTTATCATGGGAATGCTCATGGATGATATCAGTGTGGTGGTTCTCACTACACCTATCCTTATACCGATCATTATGGAATTAGGGTTCAGCCCTATTCATTATGCGGCAATAGTCGGGGTCAATACCGGCCTCGGATGTATTACGCCGCCGGCGGCGCCGGTCCTTTATCTCTCCGGACGTCTGAGTGGCGCGCCGATCGATGAAATGATGAAACCATGCTTCTGGTTCATCCTGTTGGTCTGGGTCCCGGTACTGGCGATTACGGTCTTTTTTCCAAAAATATCATTATTCCTGCCGCATTATATTATGGGCACGCCCTGGTAAGAGAGAAATATGAAATTTTATAGAAATCTTTTTGCAATCGTATGTTTCGCCTTTTTTCTCGCTGCTATTACCACCAGTTCACCCTTTGCGTTCCTGGTTGCTATGGTTTTTGGAATGTTATCAAGGACTGCGGATAAAAAAGGATGGTCCAACCCCTTATAGCTGAAAGTGCGTTTCATTATGACCCTCACCCCAGACTTCCGGCCTGCGGCGCTGGCTGTATAGAAGAAGGCTATGCGCCGAAAAGGGTGAGGTATAATTGAACACTGGAACAGAGGATGTGATGAAAGAAAATACAATCTTATATTTTTCCGGTGATGACTTAAGAGTTATCCTGACCATGGAAAAGTGCATCAAAGCAATGGCAACGGCATTCAGTGCCCTGAGTTCAGGTGAAGCCTCCATGCCTTTACGGACCAGTTTGGAAATGGTTGCCGACAATGCCACCGCGTTATTCATGCCGGTCTATTTACCGGGTATCGGCAAGGTTGGCGTAAAAGCAATTACCATGGCCAGGAACAACCCAGCCAAGGGGTTTCCCCTGATACATGCGATGATCATGATATTCGACTCAAGTAGTGGCATGCCGCTGGCAGTCATGGACGGTGAAGTCATCACCGCCATGAGAACCGGAGCGGTATCGGGCTTAGCGACGTCCCTGCTGGCCAAAAAAGATGCTTCTACCGCAGCAGTCATCGGCACGGGACATCAAGGGGAAACGCAACTCGAGGCGGTATGCACGGTAAGAGATATTCGAAAAGCATATGTCTTCGACCTGCAGAGAGACAGAGCAAAGGCCTTTGCGGTGAAAATGCAGGAGAAGCTGAATATCGAGGTGGTTGTTGCAGAATCTGCCGCCACTCTGCAGTATGCTGATGTTATATGTACCTCAACGTCCTCAAAGAATCCTGTATTTGATGATATGCATGTTAAAAGCGGTGCGCATATTAACGGTGTTGGGTCGTACAAGCCGGATATGGCTGAAATCCCACCGCAAACCATTGCCAGAGCGAAAGTCGTTGTCGATCAGCGTCAAGGATGTTTAGCTGAAGCCGGAGACGTAATACAGGCGATACAGCAAGGAATTATCACCAAAGATCATATTCATGGGGAACTCGGGGAACTTGTAACAGGTAAAATAGTGTCGAGAGAGAACGATGATGAAATAACGGTATTCAAATCTGTTGGGCTTGCGGTGCAGGACCTGATAACCGCCGACCTTGTGTTAAAAATTGCTCAAGAAAAGAAATTGGGGACAAGGCTTTCGCTGTAGGGTCTTGGTATGATACCCCTGCTTTGCACATGCAGGGGTGGGCAATCCATCGCTTGTCAGTTGAATTGGAGCACTATCCGCCTCAGGTTACACCATGGAAGCAGCTGGCCGGCATCTGCCTTATCCAGGTCAAAATCACACGATGTACATTCAAAGAGCATGACTGGCCTCTCATCAATGAAAACGGCATAATCAACCCTGTCCTGCCTGCCGCCCATATTGACGCTAAACTCCGGCAAGACCTCTGTTGGATCAAATATGTTAAAACCGAGAATCTGTAGAAAAGGGAGGACAAATACATTCTTGGTAGCTGCTTCCGTAGTTATGCGGCAATGCAGCTTGTCAATATGTTTTGCGAGTGTTTGCACCTGATTGATAACATCCATGGCCCCTCCATCTTTCTTGTTTACCTGAAAAAGTTGAACGATTTTCATTAAGGAAGAAAAGAGATATTTTTATGGCAGGAGTCTGTCGAATTTTTCTACACGATGGGGTATAGTTTGAACAATTTAAAACACTCCACGCCTTGCATGGAAAATGATGCAGTAAACTGTTGTAAATGAAGAGTGCGGTATGTTTTTCAATTCGTCTTCAATAAAAGGGAGAGAGGAATGAACATCGGCAGCCTGTTACCGCATCATGGACGCTATCGTCCGGATCATTCGGCATTTGTCTGTGGTGAAGATCGCTTTACCTACAAAAGTTTCAATGCTTATGTGAACAAGCTGGCTCATGCGCTTCTGGCTATCGGCCTGGTCAAGGGAGACAAGTTTGCTACAGTGCTGCCCAATTGTACTCAGCTGATGGCTGCCTACTGGGCGGCGGCAAAGACGGGTCTGGTGATTGTTCCCAGCAGTACCATGCTGAATGAAAGCGGGCTGTTCACTTTACTGAAGAATAGCGATACGGTTTTGGTCATCGCCGACGCTTCCTTTGCCGAGGTGCTGCAAGGCATCCGGGGTAGTTTGCCGGCCATTGCCGATAATCGCTACATCCTGGTTGACAGTGAGACGCCACCCGAGGGATTTTGCAGTTATGACGAATTTGTCGGCTCGGCAAGTGAGGAGAACCCGCCGGAGATTTTTATCGACGATCATGATATGTACAACATCATGTACTCAAGCGGAACCACGGGGGCACCGAAAGGAATCATCCACACGCATTATGTTCGAGCCATGTACTGCACCATTTTCGCCGCCTCATGGCGAATGACTCCCGAAAGTGTGGTACTGCACGCCGGGGCCATTGTTTTTAACGGTGCCATGCTCGATCTCATGCCCTGGATGTTTTTGGGTGCCAAATACATTCTCCATAAAAGTTTTAACGCCGAAGCCGTCATCGCTGACATCGCCAAAGAAAAGGTCACCCATGTTGTCATGGTGCCGGCGCAAATCATAGCCATTTTAAACAGTCCGGCCTTCGATCCGGAAAAGCTCGCATCTCTTGAAATGATTCATAATGTCGGCGCTCCGCTCCTGCTGGAGCACAAACACCGCCTCAACAAATCCTTACCCGGACGTTTCTATGAGCTGTATGGCTTAACGGAAGGGTTTATGACCGTGCTGGACAAACACGACGCCATTCGCAAAGTCGGTTCTGTCGGTATTCCGGCACCGTTTATGGAGCTTCGGATACTGAACATCAACGGTAAAGAATGTGCACCTCGAGAAATTGGCGAGATCTGCGGCAAAAGCCCGATGATGATGCCTGGATATTACAAGCAGCCGGAACTCACCGCAAAGGCTATTGTCAATGGATGGCTGCATACGGGAGATGCCGGTTATGTTGACGAGGACGGCTATCTCTATTTAGTGGATCGTATCAAGGATATGATTATTTCCGGGGGCGTAAACGTTTACCCGAAAGACATTGAAGAAGTGGTCATCCAGCATCCGGAGGTTCGCGATGTAGCGGTAATCGGCATAGCGGACAAAAAATGGGGAGAGGTTCCCGTTGCGGCGGTTGTGCTGCTTCCCGATGCCACGGTAACGCCGGAACAATTAATTGCCTGGACGAACGAGAAGGTGGATGCAAAATTTCAGCGGATTCATGATGTGGTGATCATGGAATCTTTTCCATGCAATGTCGCCGGCAAGATGCTTAAACGTAAAATGCGTGATCAATACAAGGAAGAACGCATGGCGGCAAAGAATTCGACTCCAGGGTGAAAAAGCATAGACCCGACACAGCGTCAGGTCAGATGTCAACAATTATGACGTGACGCTGTTTGTCTGACATGGCTGAAATTGCCGGTGTAATTTTATAACTTAAGTTTGTTTCTGTGGTTTTATAGCGGAGCAACCGTTTTCTGTTCCCCCCTCCCAGATAAAGAGGTGCATCTATGGAAAAAAGACAGATCAAAGAAAGAATTTTCTGGATGGGCGCGATCGATTGGGACCGGCGTCTTTTTGACTCGCTGGTCCCGCTTCCCGATGGCACTTCCTATAACGCCTATCTCATTGAAGGCAGCGAGAAAACAGCCCTGCTCGATGCGGTCGATCCGGCCATGGCCGATGTTCTCATGGCCCAGCTGCACGGGACGGCGAAAGTCGATTTCATCGTCTGTCAACATGCCGAGCAGGATCATTCCGGGACCATTCCCCTTGTCCTTGAACGCTTCCCGCAGGCCAAGGTGATCACCACCCCCAAGGCTAAAACCTTGCTCATCGATCACCTGCACCTTGCTGAAAGCAGCATTGTCACGGTCGCGGACGACGAAACGCTGTCGCTCGGGGATAAGACGCTGCGGTTCGTGTATACCCCTTGGGTGCATTGGCCGGAAACCATGGTCACCTATCTGGAAGAAGACCGGATTCTGTTCAGTTGCGACTTTTTCGGCGCGCACATCGCCGCCAGCGACCTGTATGTCACCGATCAGGGACGGGTGTATGAAGCGGCAAAACGGTATTTTGGCGAGATCATGATGCCGTTTCGCAAGGTCATCGGCAAAAATCTCGAAAAATTATCTGGCCTTGAGGTGGACATGATTGCCCCGAGTCATGGTCAGGTTTACGACAAGCCGGAGTGGATTCTCGAGGCCTATCGCGACTGGGTGTTGTCTCTGCCCCACAATCTGGTGGTGTTTCCTTTTGTCTCCATGCACGGCAGCACCCAGGCCATGGTCGACCACCTGACCGCCGCTCTGGTCGCTCGCGGCATCCGGGTCGAACTCTTCAACCTCACCGTCACCGATACCGGCAAACTGGCCATGGCTCTGGTGGACGCGGGCACTATCATCGTCGGCACGCCGACCGTTCTTACCGGGCCGCACCCCCTTGCGGCCTATGCCGCTTTTCTGGCCAATGCCTTGCGACCCAAGGCGCAATATCTTTCCATAGTCGGTTCCTATGGCTGGGGCGGCAAGACCGTGGAAACCCTGGCAGGGATGATCCCCAACCTCAAGGTCGAGGTCCTGGACCCGGTGCTCTGCAAGGGTATGCCGGATCAGGTCGCCTTCACGGCCCTGGATCGACTGGCCGATGCCATTGCGCAAAAGCACAGGGAAAGCGGCTTTCAGTAAGTGTCCTTTGCAAGGGCTGAGATTCTATAACAGTTCTTTTTTCCGTTATTTTTTTGCTGCCTTGACCTTGATCGGCGGTGGGGGGGTCACTAGGACTTCACAACCGCCATTAGGCATACCGGTAAATGGATTTGCCGTACCGATGTACAGATGATCTTTCCCGGATTCGTCAGGGATTGAGACTGTTCTTCTGATGCCATAATTCAGTGGATTCTTAAAGCCACTTAATGTTACTGGTTGCCAATTAATGCCATCTTTGGTTTTCCATAAATCGGCTCCGCCGTACATGTCGATTATGTAATCAATAAGCTGTGATGCGGCTGTGGCCTGGTTGGTATCGTGCAAGTCAAATTTATTCAGGATATCGAGCTGTAACGATGTAAAAGTGACACTCGTGGTATTCATACTCTGAAGTAACTGCATCGCGGCGGCAGGATCTTCCAGCAATAACTCCTGGAGAGATCTTAGGAGAGTACCACTCAAATCCAATGTACCGAGAACTAACCAGTCTTTGTAAACCGTCATATGCCAGGTATAAACATTGAAAGGATTTCCGAACCCCGCCGGCATGAAACTTAGAGGGACTCGAAAGGTTGGCCAGCCGGTAGGTGGATCCACAGGAAAATAGGCACCGACAACCAGCTCTGCATTGTCATCCTTATCAACTCTAATAATATCAATTGCGCGAGTGCCGGCAGGTTGACCATCCTTTAAAACCATGCCAATACCAACTGCGCTGCCGATGTAAAGATATTCACCAAAAGGCTGCATGGTCATACCGTATTGGTTCCATGTATCTCCAAACCCCTCTTTTACCACAGGAGTCCAAAGTAACTTATCTCCTGCCATTGCACCGTTGGTCTTCCAAACCTCAAACCCAGTCACATAATTGACAGTTGAAGCATACAAATGATCATTAAATACAGTCAGATAGTAAATTTCTACATTACTTGGACTGCCAAATCCGATCTCACTGACGGCATGCCAATTTTCACCATTTTCAGAGCCAAACACCACACTTCCCCCGGTCACTCCTAAATCTGACCCAGGAGTGGAGGCCGAAACATAAACTTTTCCACGCCATTCAACAAAGCCTCTGACATTCGTCGTATTTTTTAAGGTTCCACTGACATCTTCCCAATCATCATGATCACCTGTTTCGGAACGAACGATGCTGCTAAACGGCAGCGGAGGCATCCAGGTCCCCACCCCCAAAGCATATATCTGTCCGTTGAATGTCCCAAGTGTTCGATAGCCATATGCTACTGGATATGTTCCAGGCGGTATGGTAACCCCGTATTCCGGAACATCTATGCTGGTTTCAAGAACGAATTCCTCGGATTGATACACATTTTCCCATGTACCATCTTTGAGACGCCAAATTTGCCCTCTCATCTCCTCGGCGTAACCAGTACTTCCCCACTCTGGGTTTGATGGACCTTGAATATTCGTCGCAATAGGAAAATCAACCGGCAGAAGTCCATCCATCGCCTGCATGACACTCCACAAATGATGACGAACTGTTGATGCGTAAACATTACCTTTAAATTCAGTGAGTCCCCAGGTATAGCTATTTGCCGAGTCACCGAAGCCTCCCGTAGCAAGTGGCTTAAATTCTCCCTCCCCGAGCGCCCATGTTTCCGATGGAATTAAAAGAAAAAAAGACATCAATAATGATAAGATAACGATACGATGTTTCATGTGGTTTCTCCTTTTATTTGAGGTTTTTGCGGCAATCTAGGTATCGGAAAACAAAAAGCCGGCCTCCCTTGCTCCAAGGCAGCCCGGCTATCTGTTGCAGCCCATAGCTTTCCGTCCCTGTCTTACAGAGGTTTGGCTTTATTTCGCATCAAATAAAATGAAAATCATATCTATGGAGACTAATAATAAACCCTAACAATAAAACAACAGAACAACGTGGCACCTCTATCAATTTTTAAACAAAATTTCCCTCCCGTTTCTATCTCCTCCTGTATTGCCAATGGAATACATGTATCTTTCATCTCTCTGCTGCAAAAACCAATGGTTCAGGCGGAGGTGAAGTCTTTTAAGGCTGCCCGGGCCCTGACGGCAGAAGGGAAAAGATATTGTCTCTATCCTTTATTCTCCTTTGATCCGCACCAGTCTTTTGAAACCTATTATTTTGAGATAGATCCTGGAGCAACTTTCTCCGGGGAACCCCACAAGGGCAACATTTATGAATATGTGTTTGTCATAAAAGGTCAATTGCAGATAGAAATTGACGATAAATCGTTTAGAATTCTGGAAAATGAATTCCTGCAGTTCAAGGCCGATCATCCCCCTCGCTACATCTGCCTTGGCAAGAGGATGGCATCGGCCATTATGCAGATCAGCTGTCTTGCTTGAATAATTTCTCACTACCTCACTTCCACAGGGCAACAAATGAAAATAAGATGTATCTCCAGTCGATTCCAGGTCGTCAATCTGGTACTCAGTGTGCTGGTGACAAGTTTTGTCTTGATTTTCGCTGCCCAGGCCGAACAGGTCACTAACGCCAGTACCCCACCGACCTCGAGCGAATTTCTTCAGACTCTCTCGGAAAGTGAGCGATCCTGGCTGCGTGAGCATCCCGTCATCAGCCTGGCCCATGATCCGGACTGGCCTCCGGTTGAATTCACCAACGAGCGCGGTGAGATATCCGGCATGAGCGGGGACTATTTGAACCTCGTTGAACAGCGGCTGGGTGTCACGTTTAAACGGCTGTCCAATTTAACCTGGCAGGAGACATATTCCCGGCAGAAGCGATGGGAAATCGACATGGCAACCTGTGTGGCCGTGACGCCCGAACGTACCGAATTCTGGGCTTTCACCAAGCCGTACATGAGCATACCTATTGTTATTGCTACTCAATTGGATGTCCCTTACATTGCCGATATGAATGAGCTCTTCGGCAAGAAAGTTGCCGTGGTAAAAGGCTATGCAACCAAGGACCATGGCGGAGCTATTTCTGATCGGAGAAGGTGCACGATTCGATATGTCGCGTACTTATCCCGATAAAGCCACCCTCGATAGATATTGCCTTCTTCTGCCATTTTTCACTGCCACGGGTAACGTAGACGATGTTTGTCTGGGTCAGCGGGATAAAGCGAGATTTGCTCTTGCTTTTAAAGAGGCCGTAAAACACTCCGGTGATATAGAAGAACCCCTGTCCCTGACTATGGGTAATGATATGCGCCAGCGAATTAGACTCTTTTGTCTTCAATTTTAAGTGGGCTGCCCGCTTCTGTTCCATGCTGTCGCCCATGTTTTCAAGTGAATCATGAAAAAAAATGACGTCCGAGAGTTTAACATGGAGCTTGGCGAAATCACCCAGTTTGGTGTTGCCTTCCAAAATTACAGTGGCATTATACAAAAGCAAGGCATCATCAAAACTCCTTTCAGCCGGGTCCTTCCAATAGATATTGGAACTGTTGAAAATATCAATCGAGCGCAGTGATTCGTTGCCAATGTCAACTGATCCTGTGTAGATTTTGTCCGGGGTATAAATGGTCATATTTCTCTGGCTGATATCCATACACTCTTCTCGTTTGAGGTCCTTGGTTAACGGCAAATTCATCCTTCAGTTCAGATCGATCACCTTACGGTGACACGGTGTGTATCGATCAATGGTAACATATATCAGGGGGACCAGTCATTAATAATGGCAAGCAGTTGTGGTGCTTTAGCCGATATCGGATAATTCCTGACAATCTCTGCTGCAACAGGGAAAAAACCTTGTTTGGACAATACCTGCAGATCCGTTGTATTGTTTGGCAATTGTTCGGCAATCGCGCCGGTGATCCTGTCATCTTCCGGTGATATGGTCTTTTTACTGGATAAAAAATGCCTAGCTGATATAGTGCGCATAGAGAGTGCTGGAAATTTACCAGATGCCCCATTCAACCGATGCACTGAATATGAGGTGGTGTCAATTTTACCTGGATGAGAACAGATGAGTATCTTAAAAAAACATGCAGGTCTCTATACGGACATGTACCAGTTATCCATGGCGCAGGCGTATTTTCTGGATGGCCGGCAGAATGATGCCGCCGCCTTTTATTACTTCTATCGAAAGAACCCTTTCGAGGGTGCCTATGTGGTTTATTCGGGCATGTATGACCTGCTGGAGATCCTCGATGGCTTGCATTTCGACAAAGAGGATATTGCATACCTGCGGGAAAACAAATTTGACGAAAATTTTCTGCGCTATCTGAAAGATTTCCGCTACCACGCCGATATATATTCGGTGCGGGAAGGAGAAATAGTTTTTCCCAATATGCCCCTTGCCGGGGTGTGCGGCAATATCATCGAGACGCAGTTAACCGAAACGCTGCTGCTCAACCTGCTCAACCTGTCGTCGCTGATAGCCACCAAAGCTGCCCGGATGCGCCTGGCTGCCGGCGATGAAAAAATCCTCACCGATTTTGGCATGAGACGGGCGCATGGTCTGGGGGCCATTCATGCCTCTCGCGCTACCATGGTCGGAGGCTTCAATTCCACGTCCAATGTATTCTCTGCCTTTACCTACGGCCTGCAAGCCAGCGGTACCATGGCGCACTCCTTTATTCAAAGCTATGATGATGAAATTACCGCTTTCCGCCGCTTTGCCGATGCCCATCCAGAAAATTGTATCCTGCTGCTGGATACCTACAACACCCTGAACTCCGGTATCCCCAATGCCATACAGGTTGCCAAAGAAATGGAGGGCAGGGGGCAGCAGCTCAGAGGAGTTCGACTGGATAGCGGCGATCTGGCCTATATGGCCAAAAAATCCCGGCAGATGCTCGACGAAGCAGGGCTTGGCTATGTGAAAATTATCGCCTCGAACCAGATAGATGAGTATGTTATCAGAAGCTTGCGTGACCAGAAAGCCCCTGTCGATGCCTTTGGCATTGGTACGGCTGTGCTCACCGGTCAACCTGATGCTGCCCTGGATGGGGTCTATAAACTGGCCATGGCGTCCGGTAAGCCAAGGCTGAAGCTTTCCGAATCCGTGCACAAAGTGACCTTTCCTGCTGTAAAGCAAGTGCACCGCTTCAGTGATGCCAATGGTGCATTTATGGCCGACGCGGTCAGTTTGTGGGAGGAAGATCCGAAGAAGATCAAGGAGATCCATCATCCTTTCAATAAAGACAAATCCTTAAAAATTCCGGACTGGTCTTCTCAACCGCTGCAGGAAAAGGTGATGGAGAAAGGGAAAGCATTACAAAAAATGCCGCATCCCGCCGAAGGCTATACCTACCTGAAAAAGCGGCTGGAAAAATTACCCGACGAATACAAACGCTTTGAAAATCCTCATATTTACAAGGTTGGCTTGAGCAGCAGGCTCAATGAACTGCGTGATGAATTAATTGGAAAATTTAAAAAGAAATAACCAGAACAAGCCCTGCCACCAAGGTCATTGCGGGCTTGATGCGGAATCTGGTAATCAATCCACAAGCGTTGTTTTCTGAATAATGAAGGAGCCCGAAGGATAATAAACACCAGTCTCCGCTTAACCCTACAACGTAACCTGTAGTATTTACTCTCTTCTGTATGTTGGACCTCTTTGCTGGCTCAAGAACCCTTCTACCGTAAAAAAAAATCAAATAGAACAGATTTCCAAAGCACCAGTCAGTGTCAGACTACCGCGGCCTTGGGTTTGGCTGAGTCGGCTTTGGGGGTCAGTCGAGCAATACTTTGTCGAGACAAGGACAGTGTCGCAACCGCTTTGCTTCTGGTATTTGTCGGATTGGTTGGCGATGTCTACAGATCCATGCCGCGTAGAATAATTGAAAAGAAAGGAAAAGAGCGGTAGTCTCTTTTGGTTGATAGCTCGTTCCTGCCCTGGCTTACAAATTTTTATTTCCATTGAGGTTCGTTTTATGGGGATTGCCACCGATATCATCATTCTCGTTCTTACCGCCTTTTTCTGTGGTCTGGTCATGCAGCGGCTGCACCAGCCGTTGATTCTCGGTTATATTCTCGCCGGCATTCTCCTCGGACCATACACCGGCGGGATGACAATTACCGAAGTTCATGATATTGAACTGCTGGCAGAGATCGGTGTTGCGCTGCTGCTTTTTGCTCTTGGCCTGGAGTTCTCTCTCAAGGATCTAAAGCCGGTGAAATATATCGCCCTTTTCGGTACGCCGCTGCAGATGCTGTTGACCATCGCCTTCGGCTATGTCATCGGTCTTCTCTTTGGCTGGGACTGGAAGACGGCTCTCTGGTTCGGCTCGCTGATCTCCCTTTCTTCAACCATGGTCATTCTGAAAACGCTGATGAATCAGGGGTGGCTGGGGACCCTGTCCAGCAAGGTAATGATCGGCATGCTGATTATCCAGGATCTGGCGGTGGTGCCACTGATGATCATCCTGCCGCAGTTAAATGACCCGGCGACGGGGATCGACATCCTCGGTTTTGCCGTAATCAAGGCGACCTTGTTTCTCGCCGCCATGTTTTTCCTCGGCACCCGGCTCCTGCCCTACCTGCTGAAGACCATTGCCAGGCTCGGCTCGCGCGAGTTGTTTATACTGGCCATAACGGCTATTGGTCTCGGTGTCGGCTACGCGACCTACCTGGTTGGTTTATCCTTTGCCTTTGGCGCCTTTATTGCCGGCATGGTATTGAGTGAATCCGATTACGGCCATCAGGCGCTCAGCGATATCGTTCCTCTGCGCGACCTCTTCGGCCTGCTGTTTTTTGCCTCTGTCGGCATGCTGCTCGATCCCCGTTTTCTGCTGAGCCATTTTACGCTCATCCTCGTTCTGGTGGTCGTCGTCAGCATCGGCAAGGGGTGTATCTTTGCATTTCTTGCCTGGATGTTTCAGTATCGCAATGTCATTCCGCTCGCCGTTGGGCTCGGCTTGTTCCAGGTTGGAGAATTTTCCTTTGTTCTGGCCAGGATCGGCGTTTCCAGTGAGGCGATCAGCAGCGAATTTTACAATATGTTTCTCACCATGGCCGTTGTCAGTATGGTGCTGACGCCATTTATTTCATCGCAGACGTCCCGATTCTACAGCCTGAAAAAAAGATGGTTTAAACACGAACCATTGGAATCCCTTAATTTCCCCGAGGATGAACTGCGCAACCATGTGGTCATTGCCGGATGCGGCCGTATCGGTTCGCAGATTGCCGGGGTGCTGCAGCAGCTGGCCATTCCTTTTGTCCTGGTTGAAATTGATCAGCTGCGTATCGAAGCAGCCAAAGCCGCCGGCTATCCGATCGTCTACGGCGACGGCAGCCAGGGCATTGTTCAGGAGGCCCTGCGCATAGAGCGTGCCGCCCTTCTGGTGATAACTATTCCGAACATTGTTGTTGCCCGTTCCATCATCAGCCACGCCCAGAAAGTGCGCAGCGGCATCAGGGTCATTGCCCGGATTTCCGATCCGGAATTTTTCAATGTATTCAGGGAGCTGGCTGTCGTTGACCTGGTTTACCCTGAATTTGAGGCCGGTCTGGAGATGACCAGGCAGGTTCTCCTCTATTTAAGAATTCCCGTGCCGGAAATTCAGCAGTATACCGAAAATCTTCGCCACCAGCTGCTGTCAACCGCAACAATGTCGACGAACGGGTATAAAACCCTTGGACAGATGCGTGCCGCCGATCAGCAATTTGATCTGCAATGGGTGGAACTCGATGCGGATAATCCGCTGCTCAATGTCAGTATTGCCGAGGCGGAAATTCGCAAAGCAACCGGGGTCTCCGTCGTCGGTATCATACGTAACGGCACGTTGCAGACCAATCCTGATCCATCCTTTCGTTTTCAGCAACATGATCTGGTGGCGATCATCGGTTCATCGCAGTCACGGCGGCAGTTTCACTGCTTGATTAATCCATTGTCGGAAAAATGTCTCATTGCCCCGGAAGCTGCGACCACTTGATAAGAGACGAGCTCCCAGATCAATTTTTACCGACAGCCGAGAAAAAAGTCGGTCGGAAACTTGTGGAAAAAACAACAAAAATACCATAGGATATGGTAGACAATGCTGCCTGGACCGTGGACTTTGGTTATTTCGGACCTGGCACAAGAAAAGATGTAATCTCACTGAGAAGAGTGGCTAACCGGTCATTGATACGACATATCTTCCATGCCTGAAAAAAGAGTTTTTCTGTTATTGCTTATGACCGCCCTTTTTTTTGTTTCCTGCCGGGAAAGTGAAGAGCCCGTCAATGTTTCTCTTGATCGGCGGCATGAGATTACCTTTCGGCCGCAATTACCCGCAATAACATATTCTTACCTGCCGCAATATTCGCATACCGAGTCTTTTCAACGGCATAATCGGCTGGTGGAATATCTTTCCGAACAGACCGGGCTGCCGATGCGGCAGGTGTTTCCTGATACCTTTGATAATTACATCAGCATGTTTGCTCAGGGTAAAATAGACATATCGTTTTCTAACCCGTTTATTTATGTAAAACTGGCGAACCGCTACGGCGCCAGGGCCATGGCGAGAATCGTCGAAGCCGATGGCCGTGCCGAGTTCCGCGGGCAGATCATTGCCCGCAAGGATAACCAGGAGATTCAATCCATCGAGGATTGTCGCGGCAAGTCGTGGGTAGCCGTCGATCCCTCATCGGCCGGAGGCTATCTCTTCCCGCTTGGTCATTTTGTCGATCATGGTTTTACCATAAATGATTTCCGGGAGGTAGTCTTTGCCGGGGGACGGCAGGAAAATGTTATTCTCGGGGTGTATGCCGGGCTGCATGATATCGGCTCCATACGCGAAGGATCACTCAGCGTGGTGAAAGATAAAATAGATATCAATCAGATAAAGGTGGTTGACAGTTCCATATGGTACCCGGGCTGGGTCTATGCCCACAGTCCCCGGCTTTCCCAGGAGGTGATCGACAAGATACGGGACGCCATGCTGAAACTCGACTATGAACATAATCCCGAGCACCGGCAGATTCTTGATGCGGCAAAATTCATCGGTTTTGTGCCCTCCGATGACCGAGATTTTGACCAGGTCCGGGCACTGAGCAAAAAAGTGGGGTTGGATCTTGAATAAGTATCTCTTGAGATCTATGCATCGCCTGAGATTCAGGACCAAGATTACCCTGGGCATGACCTTTATGCTGGTGTTCTGCGGCCTGGGGGTCGGACTGATCCTGTCCGCCATGTCCTCAAGTGCTCTGCTTGAGGAAGGCAGGAAAAGAGGCATGGCCCTCACCTCGGGGCTGGCGTTTCGCCTGGCCGAACCTATTCTGGCCATGGATTTTCTGCAAATGAAGAACCTCATCGATAATGTCAACAATCAATATAACGACGTTATCTATGTGTTTCTCACCGACGACAGCGCCAATATCCTTTCACACACCTTCTCCGGCGGCTTTCCCACCGATCTGCTCCATGTCAATGGAGAAGGGAAAAAAACGCAGCCGGTTCTTTTAGCAACCGAACACGGCCTCGTCTATGACTTTAATGTCCGGGTGAGCCTGGGAGAAAAAAATCTTGGCTCGGTCAGGTTGGGGCTGTCGCGAAAAGATATTGACGCGCAGATCCGCCGTCAGCGGCTGACCAGTCTGTTCAGTACCTTCGGCGTGGTTGGCCTGGGGATTATTCTTGCCCTGTGGTTTTCCCGTACCGTGACCTTTCGTCTCAACCGGCTGAGAAAATCGGTGGAGGAAATAGTCCAGGGCAATCTTGATGTCCAGGCAGGATTCTCCCTGGAAAAATATTGTTGGGAGATCATGGACTGCGACCGCAAGGAATGCCCGGCCTACGGCGATGTCCAGCGACGATGCTGGTATCTGGCCGGGACCATGTGTCCGAATTGCTGCGACAAGGAATATCCCTTCAAGATGGAAAACTGCCGGCAGTGTCCGGTTTTCAAACATAATTTCGGCGACGAACTGCAGGATCTGGCCGAGGCCTTTGACGCCATGGCCGTCACCGTTAAAAATCACATTGAAGAGCTTACCGAGCGGGAAAAAACCATCGCCAGGCAACAGGGTCTGTTAAAGACCATTCTCAGTGTCACCCCGGACTTCATAACCCTGCAGGACAAGAATCTGACCTATACCTTTGCCGGCAAGGCCTTCTGCGATTATTTTAGTATGGACGAGGAGAGTATCGTCGGCAAGACCGATACGGACATCTTTACCAAGCCGCAGGCAGAACTTAATATCCGCGAGAACAAGGAGATACTTGCAACGGGGAGTCCCCTGGCCAAGGAAATCACCTTCAAGCGAGCAAAGGAACAGAAATGGTTTCATGTTGTCAAGGTCCCGGTCTATGACCAGGACGGCAGTATAATGGGGCTGCTCCTTACCGCCAGGGACATTTCCATCCTCAAGAAATTCCAGGAGCAGCTTATCCAGTCGCAGAAAATGGAGGATCTGGGGCGTCTGGCCGGAGGGGTAGCTCATGAAATCAATACACCTCTGGGCATCATCCTCGGCTATACCCAGCTGATGATGGACGATATCGAAGATGAGGAAATCCTTGAAGGGATGCGGATCATCGAGAAACAGACCAAGGCTTGCCGAAAAATTGTCGCCGATTTACTCGGTTTTTCAAGAAATTCCCAGGCGATCAGTGAAACCGTCGATATCAACGAATCAATTCAGCAGGTAATCAAGCTGGTTGAGCATGCATTTTTCATGAACCGTATCAAAATCATCCATGCTCTCGATGAAAGCATTCCTCCGCTGACCGGCGACCAGGAGAGACTCAAGCAGGTCTGGCTGAACCTGCTCAACAATGCCGCAGATGTTATCGGCCAGGATGGTGAGATACATGTGCAATCGAAACTCCATGCCGACGAAGGCAGGCTGGTTGTCAGTATCGCCGACACCGGCAAGGGGATTGCCGCGGAACACCTGGGCAAAATCTTTGATCCGTTCTTTACCACCAAGCAGGTCGGCAAGGGCACTGGTCTGGGGCTTTCCGTCTCCTTTGGCATTATCAAGGATCATGGCGGTAAGATCTTTGCCGTCAGTCCGCCCGCGGAAGAATATCTGCCAAAGGATTTTTCAAGAAGAGACAATTTCGGCCCCGGCGCCGTCTTTGTCGTCGAACTGCCTTTGGCAGATGGCCGAAAGAATGCAACCGGTAAAGACCGCAAAAGCGAGGAGGAGAAGGCAGAGGAGGCCTCTCTTTTTTCTTGATCTGCCGCTCCCGGATATGCTTTTCTTCCTGCGCTTCTCTGGCCGTGAAAGCGCAATGAGGGCAGAGGCCTGTACAAAAATAATCAAACAAAAAGGTGAAACACCATGAGACAAATGACAGAAAAAAATCGTCGTATCGTACTGGCCTCGCGCCCGGTCGGTGCCCCGACATCAGACAATTTCCGCCTGGAAGAAGTGGCCGTTCCGGTGCCGGCAGAAGGAGAGGTGCTGCTGCGCACCATCTACCTGTCCCTTGATCCGTATATGCGCGGCCGGATGAGTGATGCCCCATCCTATGCGCCGCCGGTCGAAATTGATGCGGTCATGGTCGGCGGCACGGTTTGCCAGGTTATCGAGTCCCGCAATGCTGATTTTGCGGCAGGAGAATGGGTGCTTGGCCAGAGCGGCTGGCAGCTCTATGCCGTATCGGATGGCACGCAGCTGACCCGGCTGGGTAAAAATCCGGCACGTCCGTCCTATGCTTTAGGGATTATGGGCATGCCTGGCTTTACCGCCTATATGGGCCTGCTGGACATTGGTCAACCAAAGGCGGGTGACACCCTGGTGGTGGCTGCAGCCACCGGTCCGGTTGGGGCAACCGTAGGGCAGCTTGGCAAATTGAAAGGCTGCCGCGTGATCGGCGTTGCCGGCGGGGCTGAAAAATGCAAATATGCTCAAGAGACGCTCGGTTTTGATGCGTGTCTTAATCACAAGGATGAAGATTTTGCCGACCAGCTGCGACAGGCCTGTGCCGACGGCATCGACATCTACTACGAGAATGTCGGTGGAAAGGTATTTGATGCCGTTTTGCCCTTACTCAATGTCGGCGCAAGGATTCCGGTCTGCGGTCTTGTCTCAAGGTATAATGCGACAAAACTGCCGGACGGGCCTGATCGTCTGTCGCTTCTCATGGGCAAGATTCTGGTCAAACGAATCAAGGTGCAGGGCTTTATCATCTTTGACGATTATGGCCATCGCTATGATGAATTTGCCGAGGAGATGACGAAATTGCTGCGCGCCGGGAAAATACACTACCGTGAACAGATTGTTGACGGCCTCGAGAACGCGCCGGAGGCATTTATCGGCCTGCTGGAAGGCAAAAATTTCGGCAAACTGGTGATTAAAGTCGCTGATGCGCAGTAATGAGAGAGCAGGGCGGTGCCAAGAGGGCAGTAAAATGGTTCTTGCCCTGGGCCACAGTCCTGCCTGTCTGTATCGACCTGTAAACGTATCATTGCTACCCTAGGGCTAACCGAGATTTCTTTCAGTGCCCCTTGCAGGGCACCAAGGAGGACGCGATGGAGGCATCTCATAACAGCAGTGACAACAACAAAGCATGTGATCGTAAAACTATAGACAAGCTGAAACGAGGTTTTGCCTATAAGCTTTTTTACCAGCAGGGGGTATGGGCCCAGAACGCATCACTCAACGATTATTATCTTGCGGTAAGCTATACGGTTCGGGACCGCATGCAGCAGCTGTTCATCAACTCGATTCGAGCTCTCCTGGAAAAGGACAGCAAGATCGTCTGCTACCTGTCCGCCGAGTTCCTGATGGGACCCCATCTGCACAATAACCTGATCAACCTGGGCATCTTTGACCAGATCGCCCAGGCGGCCGCGGAATCGGGACTTGATCTGCAGCAGATCATCGACCATGAAGAGGAACCCGGCCTGGGTAACGGCGGCCTGGGCCGGCTGGCCGCCTGCTACATGGATTCCTTGTCCAGCCTGCAGATCCCCGCCATAGGGTATGGTATCCGTTATGAGTTCGGCATGTTCGATCAGACCTTCGAGAATGGCTGGCAGAAGGAACTGAGCGATCGCTGGCTGCAGCCGGGCAACCCGTGGGAGTTCAAAAAATCGGACATGGCCGTGGAAGTAGGCACCGGCGGACATACCGAACGATACACCGACGACCAGGGCAAATTCCGTGTCCGCTGGGTACCGGGACGTCTGGTCAAAGGTATACCGTACGACACGCCGGTGCCGGGCTACCGGGTTAATTCCGTCAGCCTGCTCCGGCTGTGGAGTGCCGAAGCGCCAAAGAGTTTTGATTTTGACGACTTTAATACCGGCGACTATTTCGGTGCGGTGGAGGAGAAGATGCTCGCCGAGAACATCACCAAAGTTCTCTATCCCAATGACGAGCAGTTCAAGGGCAAGATGCTCCGCCTGCGTCAGCAGTATTTCTTCGTCTCCTGCTCACTACAGGACATGATCCGCATCCATCTGCTCCAGTATCCTGATCTGGACAATTTTCACGAGGGTTTTGCCGTCCAGCTCAATGACACCCATCCGGCCATTGCCGTGCCCGAATTTATGCGGCTGCTGGTCGATATCCATCACTACGACTGGGATCAGGCCTGGGGGATCGCCACTCGCACCTTTGCCTACACCAATCACACCCTGCTCCCCGAAGCGCTGGAAAAATGGCCGGTAGCGATGCTGCAGCAGCTGCTGCCCCGGCACCTGGAGATCATTTACGAGATCAATCAGCAGTTCTGCGACCAGGTTCGGCTGAAGTATCCCGGTGACGAGGATGTGGTGCGACGGATGTCGATTATTGATGAATCGGGAGTGCGCTATGTCCGCATGGCCAACCTTGCCTGTGTCGGCAGTCATACGATTAACGGGGTGGCCGAACTGCACACCAGGCTGCTGAAGGAGCACACCCTGGCAGATTTTCACCGGCTGTGGCCGGGCAAGCTGATCAATGTCACCAACGGGGTCACGCCGCGCCGCTGGATGGTGGTCAGCAATCCGCGCCTTGCGGAACTGATCACCTCCGCCATCGGTGAGGGGTGGATTACCGACCTGAACAAGTTACAGGCGCTGGAATCGCTTGCCGACGATGCTTCATTTTGCGAGCAGTGGATGCAGGTAAAGTTCGAGAACAAGCAGAATGTCTGCAGCATGTTCGCCTGCGACGGGATACCGCTTTTCAATCCACATGCCCTGTGCGACGTCCAGGTGAAACGGATTCATGAGTACAAACGGCAGCATCTCAATCTGCTGCACATCATCACCTTGTATAACCGCATAAAAAACAATCCCGGCCTGGATATTCCCCCGCGGTTTTTCGTCTTCGGCGGCAAAGCCGCCCCGAGTTATTCCATGGCTAAACTGATCATCAAGCTGATTAACTCGGTGGCCGAGGTGATCAATGGCGATGCCGAGGTCAACGATCGTCTGCAGGTTTTTTTCATCCCCAACTTTAATGTGCAGATCGGCCATATCATCTATCCCATGGCCGACCTCAGCGAACAGATCTCCCTGGCCGGCAAGGAGGCCTCGGGTACCGGCAACATGAAGTTCTCCATGAACGGTGCCCTGACCATCGGCACCCTGGATGGGGCGAATGTGGAGATCCGTGAAGCGGTCGGTGCGGAAAATTTTTTCCTCTTCGGCATGAACGTGCAGGAAGTCCAGGCGCGGCAGGCCATCGGCTATGATCCGCAGGCGATTTACCGCGAAAACGACGAACTGCAAGCGGCCATCAACCTGATTGCCACCGGCCATTTTTCCCATGGCGATCACGGCCTGTTCCAGCCGCTGATCAATTCTCTGCTCTATGACGATCCCTACATGGTCCTCGCCGATTACCAGGCCTATGTCGAATGCCAGCACCAGGTGGGCGCGGTCTTTCGCGACCAGCAGCGATGGACGAAAATGGCGATTCTCAATGTCAGTCGGATGGGCAAATTTTCTTCGGATCGTTCGATTGCCGAGTACTGCCAGAAAATATGGGATGTCAAGCCCTTCCCGGTGCCCCTCAAGCTCCAGCGGCTGCCGGAGAATGGCATTAAATTTCCCAAAAGAAGCAGAATTATTCGGACCTGACCGAGGAGGTTTTCCGAGAATAGGCTAAAGCTGTACAGAGATATTTCGGCAATAGGTCTCGCGCAGGCGGAAAGAGCCGAGGGCGGCGATGACGGCAAAGATCAGCATCAGCAAAAAGCCGTGGTAATAATCCGTCTCTGCATAGATGCGCAGACCATTTTCCATGGTTCCGTCCCAGGAGAGATCGGCAATATAGCCAAAAAGCGGCTGCATAAGCGCGGTACCGATAAAACAGCCGGTATTGACCACGCTCACCGCCATGCCGGACAGGTTGGGGTGGATGATCTCTTTGGCCGCGGCAAAGGTCAGGACAAAACCTGAGCCGGCAAAGCCCATAAAGCCAAAGAGCGCCAAACCGCTGAAACCCGGGGACCAGGGGAGGTACATCAATGTGAGCCAGGAGAGGATGTAGCCGAGCACACAGGCGATGAGGATCGGTTTTCTCCTGCCGATCCGGTCGGAAAACCAGCCGAAAAAAAGCGCCCCAACGGCAAAGGCGAGCAGCATGGTGGTCATATGACTGGCCGCAGAGGCCCTGTCCAGTCCGTGAACATCGCGCAGGTAGGGGATGCCCCACAGCCCCATAAACGAGTAGAGTCCGCCGATCATGCCGAACTGTACCCAGAAGCCCGGCCACAATCGAAGAAAAGAAACAACCGAGGCCAGGTTTTTCAGCCAGTTGCCAGCCAGGGCGCCGCTCTGGGTCTCGGCATGCACATTCGGCGCAGCAAAGCCGAGATCTTCAGGCCGGTTTTTGACAATAAAAAAACCGAGGACGGCAAGGGCCAGGGAGAGAAAACCGATGCCGATAAATACCGTCCGCCAGGCAAATATCGTCAGCAGCGCCGATAATGGCGCCGCGGCCAGCACCGAGCCAAGATTGCCGATGAGCAGGGTCAGACCGCTCATGAAGCCAAAGACCCTGGCGGGAAACCAGACAGAGTTGCTTTTCATGATGGAGATAAAAACCACCGAAACACCAAGGCCGACGAAAAAACGGCCGACACAGGCCACCTGAAAACTGTCGGCCATACCGAAGACAATCGAACCGATTCCGGCAACAAGATTGCCGCCGATGACCGAGGTCCTGGTACCGAGGGTGTCGGCAATGACCCCCGAGGGAATCTGCATGCAGGCGTAGACGAAAAAATAGATGGCCGACAGCGTGCCCAGCTCAGTGCCGGTGCTCTGGAAGGCGGTCATAAGATATTCAGAGACCACCCCCGGGGCCATACGATGGAAATAGACGAGGATATAGGTGAGGATGAGAACGCTGAAGACCGACCACTTGGCCAGGGCAAAGGTCAGCAGGCGAGGTGTCCTGGCGGTAGAAATGTTCTGCATGGCTGGTGTTCCTTTGTGGGCATGAGGTGCGGGCTTATCGCGGATTTGTCGTTTTTTGTCGAGCAATCCTGCTTGCGGCGTGCACTGTACAAAGAGGACAGGGCGCTGTCAATAAACTTATAATGTTTTAATATTACAAATGCTTATGTGATAAGTATAAGTGGCACGCAAGGGATTGGTCTGTGGGACGAGGCTGCATGAAAAGCTGACGACACTTCAGGGCCGAGCTTGACTGTACATTCTTTCGACCTATATTTTTGGCGTCTTATCAAACAAGGCAAACTCGTAAAACCCAAAATTTTCCATGCACATAAACTTTTTCTCCAACAGGAACAGACGACTATGGTTGATATGAATAAACTTCTTGGCCAGCTGCTTGGCAGTGGCGCGGCCAGTGGCTTTGCCGGGGGATTGGCCGGCGGCCTTGCCGGAAACATGCTGTCCGGCAAGAAGGGGCGCAAGCTGGGCGGAAAAGCTCTCAAACTAGGCGGACTGGCTGCGGTCGGTGCACTTGCTTATTCAGCATACCAGCGTTACAGCGAACAAAATGCCGGAGCGTCCCCATCGCCCCAGTTGTCCCGGGCAACCGCTCCTGCGAGTCTCACGCCAGCTCCAGCCGGCTCTGCATTCATGCCAAGGGAGAACGATGTTGCCGCCAAGGAAGAATTGGGACTTCTCCTGGTGCGGGCGATGATAGCCGTTGCGCGAGCCGACGGTCGTCTTGATGCACAGGAGAGCCAGGCCATTTTTCAAAAGATCCAATCCTTAGGGCTGGACCCGGAAAGTCAGAATCTGCTGGTACAAGAGATGGGCCATCCTGTCGATATGGACGCTATCGTCAACAGCGCCACCAGTCCCGAGGTTGCGGCAGAAATCTACGCGGCATCACTGCTGGCCGTAGAGGTCGATTCCGCCGCGGAAAAAGCCTATCTCGGCATGCTGGCTGCACGCTTAGGGCTCCCTGCGCAACTGGTCGTCGAGCTTGAGCGGCAGGTGGAAGTGCAAAAAACATTCGCCGAGTAGAATATATTTCAACCTTCAATGTTGATCACTGCTGCTCGAGCCTGTCCTGCACCCGTGCACTGGCATTGATAAGGGTTCTGCGCAGTTCGGCTTCAAGAGTTTCAAGCTGGATCGCTGCTTCGGCGCGTTTTCTGCGTCCTTCGTCGGCGATACTCAGGCTCTCCTCAATGGTTTCGATCAGGGAGGCATTGGCCTGCTTCACTGCTTCGATATCAAATACGCCGCGTTCGATCTCGCGCCGCGCTTCGATGTTGCCCTGCCTGAGGTTGTCGGCATTGGCTTTGAGTAATTCATTGGTCAGATCACTGGCAGAGCGGATGACGTCGGCCGCCTCGCGGGAGCGGTGTATGGTCACCGCCTGGGCCAGTTGCTGTCGCCACAGAGGCAGGGTGTTGGCGGTGGTGGAGACGATTTTGTTGATCAGTCCCTTGTCGTTCTCCTGGACCAGACGGATGCTGGGCAGACTCTGCATGGCTACCTGACGGGTCAATTTAAGATCGTGTACACGCCGCTCGAGGGCATCACGATTGGCACGCAGATCGCGTAATTGCTGTGCCACGGTCATAGAGCTTCCTTCCTGTGCGGCGCGTTCCATCGCTGGGATATCCTGTTCGTCGAGCTGCTTGAGCTTTTCTTCCCCTGCGACAATGTAGCGTTCCAGGTGATGGAAATACTCCAGATTGGCAGCGTAGAGACGATCAAGCTGGGCGATATCTTTCAGGAGTTGCGTTTTGTGTCGCTCCAGGTCATCACCGATGGCGTCGATCTGGTTGCGTACCTCCTCATAGCGCTGGAGGAACTCAGCCACAGGCTTGGTTTTTCCCAGCAGGCGGGCAAAAAATCCAGGCTTGCGATTGGGATCAAGCGTACCCAGGTCGAAGTTACGCACCGTACCCACCATGCGGTTCAGTGCCTCTCCGGCAGGTCCCGTGTCTTTGTTGCGCACACCCTCGAGCATGTCGTCGGAGATGCCGGCTAACTGCTGCTGGGCCGGTGCACCGAAATAAAGCAGGGAGTGGGTGTCGTTGAGGTCAATCTGCTTGATCAGCGCATCAATCTCCGCTCGCTCCGGAGGAGCCGCCTGGTGGTAAGGCACCGGTGGCCTGCCCTGCAGCAGACCTGCTTCAATACTTTTACGTTCTGTTTCGTTTATCATCCTTCCTCTTCCCTTTTTAAAATGAGTGTGCCGGAACCTTCAGCAGCCGAAGTAGTCATTAATTCAGCCCTTCACTCTTGAGCTGATTCTCCAGCACCTCCATATCCACGTCAAGATCACGCAGGTCATTCTCCAGCAGGCGCTGGTACTGCTGCCCGAACACCTCCTCTATGGTCACCAGTACCCGACGGAAATTATCCTCCAGGGTCTGGTTGCGAAGATGTGTATGCGTCTCGGCATAGCCGTTGACGACACGTTGCGCACCATCAAGATAGGTGTTGAGGAATTTGCGTGCACGGCGAAAATCTCTCGGGTCTCGGGCTATCTCCGTCAGAATGTCCCGGGCAAGAGCGATAATTCGAGTGAGGCGCTCGTTCAGCTCGGGCTGGTCGATGCGGCTATTGGCCTGCTCAATGCTGAAAATCTGCTGCTCCGCCTGCTGCAGCGCCTCTGCGACATGCTGCATGTTACCGGTATACTCTTTCACTTTAACCGTCAGCTGCCGTGCATCGACACCGTAAAGCAAAACAAAAGCAACAAAGGCACCTCCTCCAAAACCAATGGCGATGGGCAGGTCGTGGCCGGCACCTGCCCATGCAGTCAAGGCCGTAGCCAGGGCCGTTGTCAGTCCGCCCATGGTCTTCAAAGGCCAGCGGATACTCTTTTGAAATCGCCGCTGCCGTTGGTTTACCTCCTGGCGAAAGCCATGGCGGGTGAGCATCGCGCCGGCGAGAAACAGGCCATATGAGCAGGCGTTGCCGACAAAAGCAGCAAATTGCCCGCCGGCCAGGGCAAGCAACAGAGCAGGAATCAGCGGTAGAGGCAGCAACCATAACAGTGTACATTTACGCGGCGTGAGGGCAGCCGCCCGCTGCCTGCGTTGCCGATAGCTCTGCACCGCTTGTGCTTTCTGCCGAGCCAGTTTTTCCAGGTCGGCCACTCCTCTGGGAAACCATTGCCCAAAGAGCTTGCTCCCCTCCGTGGCCATTGATGCAAGGATCCGGGTCCATTCTTGATGTGGTCTTTTGCCCATGATTATACGGCCAATAACGCCTGCACGGTCGCCACACCAACTGTGGCAAACAACAGGATCAGTCCGAGAAATTTACGTAAAAATTTTGACACCGTGGCTTTCCTCCTCAAAGAGTATTGCGCATATCCTGCCCGTCAAATTCACCTTTTGTCACTTTAGATTAAGGAAAACGGCGAAATGAAGACATTCCCGCTGGTTATTTCTTGTGCATGATATGGTAAGTATGAATTCTGTATGCGTGAATGGCTGCAGTAAAATTTGCAGTTCAGGTTGTTGTTCGGCAGGAGTTGAAAAATAACGATGAGGCGTGATATGTCGCTTGACAACAGAACGGGTGAGCGGGCTCCGGACTTTACTTTGCAAGACGGAGATGGCCGGGAAACCCGGCTGCAGGATTATGCGGGAAGCTGGCTGCTGATGGTCTTTCACCGCCATTTTGCCTGACTGCCCTGTCGCGAGCATCTGTCACAGTTGTGGCAGCAAAAAGCAGATTTCGCACAACTGAACATCAAGGTGATAGTCATCACTTTTGAGCCGGTACAACGGCTGGCTTTTCCAGCCGAGAGGGAGGCGATGGATTTCCCTTATTATGTTGATGAAGAGAAAAAACTGTATAAATATTATGGGTTGTTCAAGGCAGGATTCTGGGATTTGTGGGGGGTTCGAACCTGGGTGACCTATGTGCATCTGCTGCTGAAAGGATGGAAAATCGTAAAATCCACCAGTGATATTTATCAACGCGGCGGTGATGTGCTCATTGATCCCCATGGTGTGATTCGTTTGCATCATATCGGCAGGGGCCCTGCCGACAGACCCGACCCTGCCCTCATCTGCAAACTTGTTGAAGACAATTCCTGAGCAAAAACAGAAGAAAATCTGTTTGCATTGATTCAAGCCACAGAAAAATGCATGTTTGGCGGTGATGGTCTGAAAAATACGGGTTAATCGGGCAGACCGAGGACGCGCTTCGCGTTGGCAGTGGTGTACTGCGCGGTAACTTCGCTTGGTTCACCGCGTAGAGCTGCCAGCGCTTCCAGCACCTCGGGGAGGTAAGCCGGGTGATTGCTTTCGCCCCAGTGACTGGCCGGCGGGATGTCTGGTGCGTCCGTTTCCACAACCAGTGATTGCTGTGGAAGTTCCGAGGCAACCTTCCTGATCCGTCTGGCGCGATTATAGGTAATTGTCCCACAGATACCGATGGCAAAACCGAGCTTGATAAAGTGACCGGCCTGCTGCAAACTGCCGCTGAAGGCATGGACGATCCCGCCATGAACAAAATGTTTTCTTCGCAGAGTCGCCAGTACCTGGTCATGGGCTTTGCGGACGTGCAGAAGAATCGGCAGCTGGGCGGCCGCGGCTATATTCAGTTGTTGTTCAAAGAGTTGCTGCTGGGCTATACGGTCAACGCCGTCGACATAGTAATCAAGGCCGATTTCTCCGATAGCCACCGGTCGGCGGGAGTTGCCTGGCTGACTTCTGCCGACCAGCTCCTTCAGTTCTTCCAGGTGCCCCGGCCGATGGTGAGCAAGATAGAGTGGATGCAAACCTGGTGCGGCAAATAAGCCCTGCTCTCTGCTGCACAGCGCCATGAGTCGTGACCATCCTGCCTGCGTCACCCCCGGTAAAATGAATTTTTCAACCCCTGCAGCTCTCGCGTCGGCGAGAGCTCTTATGAACTGTTGAAAATGTGC
Organism: Desulfocastanea catecholica; assembly: GCF_054657295.1. NCBI lineage: Bacteria > Pseudomonadati > Thermodesulfobacteriota > Desulfobulbia > Desulfobulbales > Desulfobulbaceae > Desulfocastanea > Desulfocastanea catecholica. The sequence continues at coordinate 162,495 of NZ_BAAHYZ010000008.1, read as the reverse complement.
CTCCATGTCAAGGTGGCAATGGGTGTCGATTAATTCCATCATTTGTGTCGGAGTAAATTTTTTCTCTGGTGGTTCGGCAAGAGGTGCATTTGCGGAAATATACCATGGTCGACCTCTTTTTTACATACTGCCGACGGCTGTTTGGCCTGTTCGAGACGATCATCTCGACTCGTTCATGAATATCATAAAATAAAGATAAAAATTCAGTAGTACTGCATTTTCATCTTTATTTTCATTTTAAATAACTTTTTCTTTGAACAATTTTGCATTATGTTATAAATACACAGTGTGAATGTCGCAAAAACACAACATATTTTTCGAATCCATCGAAAAGGGGTAGATATGTCTTTGCAAAAGAAGAAGATCCATATTCTCACTATTCTTTTTAAGAACCTTCGGAAAACCAATCCCCAGCTTGTGCCTTCTGCAACTATTGCCGCTCAGGTGGGTATAAACCTGGCGGAACTGCAACCGATATTAAAGAGTATGGAGGGCATAGGCATCATACAGTCCGATCCCGATCTGCAGTTCAATCTTATTACCAGAAAAGGACTTGCCTGGCTCGATCAGCGAAGTTCGTACCTTCACGCTCCACGCCAGAAAGAATGTGTGGTGAGTAGCCCGACGTTCACCTGATCTGAGTTATCCGCTCTATTTTTCCAGTCATCCTCCCCCCTCGAAGTAGCCCTTGAATACTACTGCCATGTAGTGGTATGATCGCCTGATACCTTTTTTTTACCACAAAAAATCAGCAATAATTTTCAGTATGGACAAGTCGAGTCAGCAAACGCACGATCATTATATCAAAGCCTTGATGGACATCAGCCAGGCAATCACCTCGGATCTTTTTCTTGAGGATCTCTTTAAACTGATTGTCATGGTCACCGCCAAAGTCACCGGCGTTGAGATCTGTTCACTCTGGCTGGTTGATGAAAATTCAGACCCCCCGGTTATCCGGCTGAAGGCAACCCAATCTTTTGAACCGGCCTATGTGAAAGATCGTGTGTTGCAATTGCACGAGGGGGTTGTCGGCCTTGTCGTATCCACCCAGCAACCCTTGGTTATCGATGATGTCCTGAAGAACGAAAGGTTCAAGGAAAAAGAGATGGCGAAGAAGCTCGGGCTGGTGTCCATGGTGGGTGTGCCGCTTCAGGGTAAGGAAAATAAAGTGGCCGGGGTCCTGAACTGTTTCACCTCCAAACCCCACGTTTTTTCGGCAACGGATATCAATATGCTGACGGCCGTGGCAAGTCAGGCGGCAGTGGCCATCTATAACACCAATTTAATTATCAAGACGAACATAATCGAGCAGGAGCTCAAATCGAGAAAAAAGATTGAACGGGCCAAGGAAATCTTGATGAAAAGAAGAAATTTGAACGGCGAAGACGCCTACCGCTGGATCCAGAAGAGAAGCATGGATACGCGCAAGACCATGCTGGAGGTTGCCGAGGCTATTCTCCTGGCCGATGAAATCTGAGTCGAGGTGTCATCCACCTGGCATGTTTCCCGTTTACCGGGGGTATTTTATTTTTTCTTGACATCAATCTTTAGTTGTACTAAAAACTGTCAGCATAATTAATTGCTGTACAACGGCGTACGGCAAGCTCATTTTTAGACAAAGGCGTCTGTTTCTCCATTTGGGGACAGGTGCTTTTTTTTTGCCCGCTGGAAGGCATGCAAATTGAGGATCTGCTCCCTGGGTAATTAATGATTCTGAAAAGGAGGATGCCCTATGCGTTTTGAAAAAATTAATGATGTCCTGGGGACAGCGAACAGAGGAAACCCTGCTGAGTCCGGATTGTGTACTCTCTGCCGGGCGGACTGTGCCGGCAAATGCGAAACCTGGAAATCAAGCCTGGAAGGTCGAAAACTGCTGTACCCCCGCGATTTCGGTCTGGTCACCGCCGGCGCGAATAATAACACCCACGTCGGTGTTTCCTATAATTCCCTGCGGATTCAGGGGTATGCCTATGGTTCGATGGGTCTAGCCGAACAGATGACCCATGACCCGGACGACTGTATCTTTCCCAATGTTGACCTGACAACCGAGTTCGGCAATACCATCAAGACGAAATGTCGCCTGCCGCTGATGACCGGGGCTCTCGGTTCGACATTTATCGCCGCCAAGTACTGGGACTCTTTCGCAATCGGCTGTGCCCTTACTGGAATTCCCATTGTCATAGGTGAAAACGTTGTCGGTGTCGATAAGGAGTCAACTCTCGGCGGCGGGAGAATTACCAGTGCGCCCGAGCTCGACCGCCGGATCGATACCTATCTGCGCTATTATGAAAACTATGGGGCGATTATTGTCCAGATGAACGTTGAAGATACCAGAAATGGTGTTGCTGAGTACGTTGCGGAAAAATACGGCAATAAGTGTATCATCGAACTCAAATGGGGCCAGGGCGCAAAAAACATCGGCGGTGAAATTCAGGTAACAAGCCTTGATTACGCCATTTTCCTGAAAGAAAGAGGCTATGTTGTCGATCCTAATCCAGCGTTGCCCGAGGTACGGGAGGCTTTTGCCAAAGGAGCCATTAAATCCTTTGCCAGACACAGTCGATTAGGTGGAACGAATTTAAGCACGGTGGAAATGGTCCGAGAGGATTTCATGAAATCGGTTGAATATCTGCGAAGCCTGGGTTTTGAGCGGATTTCCTTGAAAACAGGTTCCTACGGCATGGAAGAACTGGCCATGGCCATCAAGTTTGCCTCGGATGCCGGTCTTGATCTTCTGACCATCGACGGTTCCGGCGGCGGCACCGGCATGAGTCCGTGGAACATGATGCAGAGCTGGGGCGTGCCATCGATCAATCTGCATGCAAAGGCCTATGAGTATGCCGCGCTGCTTGCGGCAAGAGGTAAAAAGGTGGTTGATCTCTCTTTTGCCGGCGGTTTTGCCCTGGAAGACAGCATCTTTAAGGGACTGGCTCTGGGGGCGCCCTTTACCAAACTGATCTGCATGGGACGTGGCATAATGATTCCCGGCTTTCTTGGCGCGAACATTGAAGGTGTTCTTCATCCTGAAAGAAGGGAGCGGGTGAACGGCAACTGGTCGTCCCTGCCGAAATCGGTTGCCGACCTCGGCGATTCCCCTGAAAAAATCTTTGCCTCCTATTTTGATGTGCAGGAAAAAGTGGGCAAGAAGGAAATGGCGAACATCCCCTATGGCGCTATTGCCATGTGGACCATGGCCGACAAGCTCGCATGCGGTATCCAGCAGCTGCTCGCCGGCGCCCGCAAGTTCAAGATTGACCAGTTAAGCCGTAATGACATTTTTGCCGCCAACAGGGAAACGGCCCGGGAAACCGGTATTACCTTTATAACGGAGGCCAATAACGAGAGTGCCCTGCGCATTCTCGCCTCGTAAGTCAGGCTGAAAACAGCCTCTGACGTGCCGTTTACGGCAGGTTTGCAGCAGACCGGAAAAAACCGCCGGTCTGCTGCAGCCTTCTTGTCAACCTTCGACGCGTGCGGGCCTCAGCAGCCGCTCCGGCTGTTTTGCCGGGATATTATTTGTCGAATTTAAACCAGAGCAGTTTCGCCGGCGTTTCCGTGGTATTTCGCCACTGACCAGGGATATTCTTGTTCAGATAAATGGTATCACCGGAATTGACGGTATAGGGCTGATTGTCGACGGTCATTTCCAGACGGCCTTCCAGGAGATAGCCCAGTTCCGCCCCTTTATGCGAGAAAAAGTGGCCGAGAAGTTTTTTTCCGGGCGCAATGGTGATGCTCACCGCTTCCACCGGTGCGTCAATATCCGCCGGCAGAAGTAATTGCGCCTCAGCATCCTGGGGGGCGATATTTTTCAGAGATGTGGTCGATCTTTCCTCGGCCGAGTAGATATACACATTCCCCCCAAGTCCATGGCCGCGAAAAAAAGTGGCCACTTCCACCGAAAGACTCTCGGCAATGCGGAACAGTGCGGGCAGCGAGGGATAGATGAGATTTTTCTCAACCTGGGATATGGTGCTGGGCGTTACCCCGGTCAGTCCGGCGAGGTCTTTTTGCGAAATACCCCGCATAAGCCGCATGCTTCTGATTTTTGCGCCAAGATCAAACTTGGTCTTTATCTGCCGCTGACTTTCAAAAACAATATCCGTGTCTTCGCACAGATAGATATGATGTTCATTGAGATATCTGGAATCGCGTTTTTCCGCCTTGAGAATCTTCAGGGAGGACTTGCCGCGGTGTATCGAAAGATCGATGGCCACCTGGGCGATTTTATTAATATTTGCCTTTAACCTGTTGGAGTGGGCGCCTTTCTCGATTAACCAGTAGGCTATCGTGTCCAACTCATACAGGCGAGGACAGGTTTTTGCGTAGAAATCGACAACCTGCTCTTCTCCGCCCCAGAGGGATTGCATGCCGGTCAGGCTATCGAGAATAAAATGGACATCTCCGGACAAATTCCTGTGCAGGCCGTATATCGCTTCGCCGACGCGGCTGGAATTGTCCGGTTCGTTGACCTTGATGACCTGGTAAGGCCAGAGAGCGCCGTCTTTCTCATAGAATTTGTCAAAAACCTCGGATCTGTTGCCTTTGCCATTGGTAAAACAGTCGAGGATGGTCAGATTCTGGCTCTTCGCCAAAGGGCCAAGAAAAGAAACGACATTTTTCGGCGACCGGTCGAAGGTTACGTAGATGAGGGGTTTTTTTGCGGCCAGCGATTCCCGGATAAAATGAAGCGCAAAGACGGCGGAAAAGCTTCCGGCGTCCTCGTACCAGAGGACATTGTCGCCGATATACAGATCCCCGAGCAGGGTGTCCAGCTCGGCAATGCCCGAGGAGACACGTTTTTTTTCGCCGCTATTTGCCGATGTTTTAGGAAGAGTCATATGTCCCGAAAGGAAGAGGAATTGGTTGTCATATGTGTTGCCTGTCGACCTTTGGTCACCTGAGCGATAAATTTGCTCATAGATCCCAGCACAATTGGCTGGGCCTCCAGGTGCGGGATATGGGCGCAGTCGGCAATGATCTCCAGCTGGACATGACCTGCACTGTGCAAAGCAATAGATTCGACTTGATCAATTAAACCATAATGGTCTTTCTTCCCGTGAATCGCCAATATCGGCACCGCGATACTTGGCAAAAGATATTCGATATTCCAGTGTTTGAATCCTTCGGAGAGCCAGATTTCCGACCAGGCCCTGAAGACCGTTTCTGTTTTTTCTCCATGATATTGCGCTAGACCCTGGAGCTTGCCTTGCGACCACGCTGCCGCGGCACCTTTAATTCCGGCAATGGTTTGCTGATCGACAAAGACATGGGCCGCCTCGGAAATAATTCCCCGCAAAAAAGATGGCTGCTCCGCGCCATAGATTAAACTGATGCTTCCGCCATCGGAATGGCCGATTAAAATAAAGGGCGTCTCGGGAATAATACTGTGCAAAAGTTTTGGCAACTCCTGCAGGGCGGCGGTATGCATAAAATGAATGGTAAACCCCTGCGTCAAGGGAGAAGATTTGCCGTAGCCCATGCGATCGTAGACCAGTCCCGGGCAGCCGGTCGCTTTACATAACAGTTCGGGAAAGTCGCGCCACATGGCTGTACATCCCAATCCTTCGTGCAGGAAGACGAGATACGGCAGAGCCGGATCGCCCTCAAGCAGCTGGTAATGAACGAGGTGGTTTTCTTCGATTTTCAGGGTTGGCATAGCCTGCTCCTTGTGGGGTATATTCTACGAACTGTCAATATTTACCAGTGCCGGAGATGTGCGAAAGAGGTCTTTACACTGAACCTTGGGTACGGGTAAAGGCAGATGACAAAGCAGATTCGGTGCTGGTGGATGTTTACAAAAAATAACCAAATTTGTAGACAAATAACAAGCAATACAATAGATTCATGGGGCTAAAGGAAAAGGCTGTCAAGTTTTTGGGAAATTTGACCTGTCTTACATTATGACTTCCCATCATTTTGCAGGAGAGCAATGGGTTGCGAGACGCATGGTGATGAATCTCATCCGCAGATCAATAGAGACGAGTGTAAAGGGTGCGGCAGGTGTATCGACGCCTGTCCGAAGGATTGTCTTCGTTTTTCAGAGAAGATGAACGTGAAGGGATATGTCCCCGCGGAATATATTGGCGAGGGATGTATCGGCTGCGCTATATGCTTCTACAATTGTCCCGAACCTTACGCCATTGTGGTGTACAAAAAGGACAAGGAGTAATCGTTCATGAGAAAATTTATTAAAGGTAATGAAGCGGTCACCGTCGGTGCTTTGTACGCGGGCTGTGAGATTTATTTCGGCTATCCGATCACTCCGGCGAGCGAAATTGCCCACTCGGCCGCATTACTTTTCCCGCAAAGAGGCAAGGTTTTTCTGCAGGCGGAGTGTGAGACCGCTGCTATCAATATGATTTACGGTGCGGCAAGCAGCGGCAAGAAAGCGATGACGGCGTCTTCCGGTCCGGGGATGAGTTTGATGTCTGAGGGCATCTCCTACCTGGCCGGCGCCCAGCTCCCGGCGGTAATTATCAATGTGCAGAGAACCGGTCCCGGCCTTGGCAACATCGGCCCGGAACAGGGTGACTATAATCAGGCAGTCAAGGGCGGCGGTCACGGTAACTATAAAGCGGTTGTCCTCGCCCCTTCGTCGGTGCAGGAGATGTGCGACCTGACCATCAGGGCCTTTGAGCTTGCCTATAAATATCGTTCTCCCGTCATTGTCCTGGCCGATGCCGTTTTGGGGCAGGTTATGGAATCGCTGGAGATCCCGACGCACAAGCTCTCCGCTCCCGATGTGACCGACTGGGCTGTACGGGCGGACAGTGCCACGCGACAAAACCTTATCACCTCCATCTATCTGCAGAATGACATTCAGGAAAAACATAATTGGCTGCTTGACGCCAAGTATGCCTCCATGCGGGTTGACGCCGCATCGGAAACTTATTTGACCGAGGATGCGGACATCGTGTTGACCGGCTACGGCTCTTGTGCTCGTATTGCCCGGTCGGCCGTGGACAACCTTCGCGGACGAGGCATCAAGGCGGGTTTATTTCGGCCGATTACCCTTTTTCCCTTTCCGGAAGAGGAACTGCAGCGAGTCGTCAAGGGGAAGAAGATCCTCGTGGTCGAGCTGAGTAACGGCCAGTACCGGGATGATGTTCTCCTGCATCTGGAGAGAAAGGAATATATACCTGTGGCACTGGTCAACCGTATGGGCGGCAATCTGCTGACGACGGAGCAGGTTGTCACTGCCGCGCAAAAACTCATGGAGGCAGGCGAATGATCAAGAAGGCAGAAGGATTTTACGAATACTTCGTGAGAAAAGACGGCAGTAAAACCAAAGCGACACACTATTGCGCCGGGTGCGGCCACGGCATCATTCATAAGCTTATTGCCGAGGCGCTCGCCGATTTTGGCCTGCAGGACGACACTGTTTTTGTTTCACCGGTCGGCTGCGGTACTTTTTGTTACTACTACCTGGACTGCGGCAATGTCGCGGCGGCCCATGGCCGGGCCTCGGCCGTGGCCACCGGTCTTTCGCGGTCTCTTCCCGGCAAGGTGGTGATTGCCTACCAGGGTGATGGTGACTTGGGCGCCATCGGGTTCAACAACGCCTTCCAGGCGGCCAATCGAGGCGAAAAATTTGTCTGTTTTTTTATCAATAACGCTATTTACGGTATGACCGGCGGGCAGATGGCGCCGACCACCCTGGCGGGCCAGAAAACAGCGACCTCACCCATGGGCAGAGACGTGGCGACGGACGGCTATCCGCTGCATGTCTGCGAGGTATTCAATCAGCTGCCTGCCCCGGTCTTTATTGAACGAGTCTCGGTGGCGGATACCAAAAGAATTTTAAAGGCCAGAAAGGCCATCCGAAAAGCCATTGAGATCCAGAAGGAAGGCAAGGGCTATGCCTTTGTCGAAATTCTTTCACCCTGCCCGACCAACATGAAAATCAGCGCGGTCGATGCGGCCCAGTTCACCATCGACGCCCTGGAAAAGGTATTTCCCCTGGGCAATCTTCGTGATCGAAGTGCTGAGACCCCGCTGCAGCCGCATGTTATTCCGATCAAACCGTTACATGAACTCATTGTGGCGACCAGCTCGGATGCGGTTGATGCCGGAGAATTTGCCGAAAAAGAATTCAAGTTTTGCGGCTTTGGCGGACAGGGGATACTCAGCCTCGGACTGGTGGTCGCTCATGCCGGCAATGATGCCGGCAAAAATGTCTCCTGGTTTCCAAGCTATGGCCCGGAGCAGCGTGGCGGCACCGCGTCCTGTTCGGTGGTATTGAGCAGCAAGGACATCGGTTCGCCGACGGTCGATAGACCGGATGTCCTGGTGGCGATGAATCAGCCGTCTCTTGAAAAGTTTGCCCCAACCGTCAAGGACGGCGGGGTGATCATCTATGATGCGCAGATACCGGTAGAGTTTGATCTGCCCGAGAAGGTGACGGTGTATGCCTTTCCGGCGGCGGAAATAGCCACGTCGCAAGGTGTGCCAAAGGCGGCTAATACCGCTCTGCTTGGGGCGCTTATCTCGCTTGATCTGATCGGCCTGCCGGAAGAGGTTGTGCTGACCGCCTTAAAAGACAGTTTTGCGGAAAAGCCCAAGTTGATTCCAAAGAACATCGCCATCGTCGAAGCGGCAAAGGCGTGGATGCGGGATAATCTATAAAGTGTGGTACAGGGAGCAAAGAGCATGAGCGATTCAGCAAAAATAGGCAAGCGGATCAAGACATATCGAGAAAAACTGCAGATGAGTGTCGACGATCTTGCAGAAAGAACCAGCCTGCCGGCAAGCCTTATTGAAGAGATTGAAGGCGGTAATTTATCTCCTGCCCTGGGGGTCATGGTCAAGCTTGCCCGGGCCCTGGGCCAGCGGGTCGGCACCTTTATGGACGACCAGATTGTCAAGGATCCGATTATCACCAGATCCGCGGCGCGCGAGGAGGGGGTTGCCGGTCATAAAGGCAAAACGCAGGGGCATTATCGTTATCACGCCCTGGGCGCCGGCAAGGCTGATCGTCACATGGAACCGTTCTTTATTCAGATCACCCCGACAGAAGATCGAGCCACCTCCTCCCATGAAGGGGAGGAGTTTGTCGTGGTCGTCGCCGGCGAGGTGGAGCTGGTATACGGTAAGGAGACCTATGTCTTAAAAGAAGGCGACACGATGTATTACAATTCCCTCGTGCCGCACTGTCTCAGTGCCGTTGGTGGGGATGCAAAAATATATGCGGTAATATTTACCCTTTAGCAGGTGATGACTATGCCAAGAGATGAAATTGTCAGGGAGATCACGCTTGGTCAGATCCTTGCGGAAACTGTAGCGAAATATCCTCATGAGACAGCGGTTGCCTACGCGGAAAGAGAATACCGGCAGACCTGGCAGGAGTTTTCCGATACGGTTGATACCATGGCCAAGGGCTTGATGGCCATGGGCATCCAAAAGGGCGAAAAAGTGGCGGTGTGGGCGACGAATGTGCCGCACTGGGTTGCCCTGCAATTTGCCACGGCCCGCATCGGGGCGATACTGCTGACGATTAACACCAACTATCGCTCGGCGGAAATTGATTATGTCTTGAAGCAGTCAGACTGTGAAAACATATTTATTATCAATGGCCTGCGTGATGCGAATTATCTGGAGATACTCTATGGCCTGATCCCCGAGCTGAAGACCCACCCGCGAGGTGACCTGCATGCAAGTGGTTATCCCTGCCTGAAAAGAGTCTTCTTTCTTGGGCCGGAGAAACACCGGGGACTCTATTCCATGTCCGAGGTTATGTCGCTGGCGGTAGCCACCGATGATGCCGAGTACCGGCAGCGGCAGGACTCTCTTTCTCCCCATGATGTCATAAACATGCAATACACTTCAGGGACGACAGGTTTTCCAAAAGGTGTCATGCTGACGCATATCAACATCGGCAACAACGGCTACTGGCTTGGTGCGGGACAGAATTTCAGCCATCTTGACCGCATCTGCATCCCTGTCCCGCTCTTTCACTGTTTTGGCTGTGTGCTGGGTGTCATGGCCTGCGTCAATCACGGGGCAACCATGGTCTTTGTCGAGACTTTTGACCCGGTTGATGTGATGATGTCGATCGAGATGGAAAAATGCACCGGGGTCTATGGCGTGCCGACGATGTTCATGGCCATGCTCGACCATAAACTTTTCAAAAAGTTCGATTTTTCCTCGCTGCGCACCGGAATCATGGCCGGATCTCCCTGTCCGGTTAAAACCATGAACGACTGCATCGAGAAGATGCACATGACCGAGGTGACCATCGTCTTCGGTTTGACCGAGGCGTCGCCGGGCATGACCCAGACCATGTACAATGAACCGTCCATCCAGAAAAAGTGTGAGACGGTGGGCAAGGCCATGCCCGGCATCGAGGTGAAGATCGTCGATCCCAAGACCGGCGCCCTTCTGCCGCCGGGGCAGCCTGGCGAAGTAATGTGTCGGGGCTACAATATCATGAAGGGCTATTATAAAATGGAGAAGGCCACCGCCGAGGCAATAGACAAAGATGGTTTCCTGCATTCTGGAGACATTGGCGTGATGGATGAGGATGGCTATTTTGCCATTACCGGACGCATCAAGGATATGATTATCCGTGGCGGAGAGAATATTTATCCAAAGGAAATCGAGGACTTTCTCCATCATATGGATGGAGTCAAGGATGTCCAGGTGGTTGGGGTGCCCAGCAAGAAATATGGCGAACAGCCCGGCGCCTTTGTCATTCCATACCCGGATGCGGATATTTCTCCCCAGGATATTATTGATTTCTGCCAGGGCAAGATAGCCTGGTTCAAGACACCGAAGTTTGTTCACTTCTTAAACGAATTTCCGCTTACCGCCAGTGGGAAGGTGATGAAAATCAAACTGAGGGAACAATCGGCTGAGCTTTGGCCGAACGCTTAACTCGAGCGTATCCGCAGCACCCCTGCCTGCTTTTCGCACCTGGTGCACTTTGAGTCAAGGAGAAAATCAGGCAGGCTGATGGCAAAAACCATCGACAATGCCGTGGCATTTGCATGCGCTGCCGACCAACAGCGGCGTGCCTGGCATCGATCTGGCCCGGGCGAGCAGCTGCCATAAATCTTCCGGGAAAAAACCGCCGACCCCGGCAGCAAACTGACGGCTTCTGACGATGAGCGGCGTGAAGCTGCCGCAATCCATTGTTTCGAGCAGATGGAACAGAGGCGTCGGACGCGGTCGCCGGGTGGAGGAACAAAGTTCATCCGGTTCGGCACAGTTCGGGGGACAGATGAAATCGGCATGGGACATGACGATTTGACCAGGGCTGAGGCGCATGGGATGTGGAAAGCGCAGCAGCAGGTCCTCCGGTATGTCCACCGCCCGGACGTCGGCTCCTTCCTCCGCCAGTTTTTTTTTCAGCCACTCTGCCGCCAGATGCCTGGGGATTGCCGGAATAATCTTGGCGACACGGGTTTGGGGGACAAAATGTTCGACCAGCCATGCAACGCCATCGGCGCGGACACATTCCACATCGGCCGGCAGATCGCTCAGCGGTTGCCGGTCTATCACCACAAGATTCACTCCAGGGGCAGCTTTTCTCAGGAGGTCAACGGCGCGTTGACCAAACTGACCCCCGCCCAGCACCCAGACAGTTTCATCCGATGATGCATCGCTTTGTTGTTTGCCGGCCATCTTTATACTTCTCCCTGTTACATGTACGGCTCGAAAGATTTCCTGTCTTTTCGTTTCTTCGGTAAATGGATACAAATTATACACTCCCTGCTGCTTTTTTAAAAATGTTTAATAAAATCGAAAAACTTACCCCCGTTTGAGTACGTTGCGGAGTTGGGCCAGCGATTTTGTATTTGCCACATCGTCTGCTTCCAGCCAGCCGCGACGGGCCTGGCCGATGCCATAGCGGCGATAGCGTAAATGGTCAACCTGATGGGCGTCCGTCGAGATGACGATTTTAACGCCTTTCTCTTTGGCCATTTTGCATTGAATCGCCGACAAATCCAGCCGATCCGGATGTGCATTCAATTCCATCAGGCAGCCCTGTTCCCTGGCTGCGTCAAGGATCTTTTCCAGGTCGATTTCATAGGGGTCCCGTTCATTGATGAGCCTGCCCGTCGGATGGGCGAGGATATTAAAGTAGGGGTTATCCATCGCTCGGATGATCCGCTCGGTCTGTCTGGCCTTCGAAAGCTTGAATTTATAATGTATCGAGCAGACCCGCACGTCGAGTTGTTTCAATACCTCATCCGGGAGATCCAGCGATCCGTCTTCAAGGATATCCACTTCACAGCCTTTTAATATGGTGAACTCGGTGAATCTTTCATTGAGTCGGTCGATTTCCTCGATTTGCCTGCGGAGGTCCTCGGCGGTCAGCCCCCCGGCAACGGTGACATGCTGGGAGTGATCAGTGACGGCCATATAACGATACCCCATTTCCCGTGCCGCCTGGGCCATTGTTTCAATAGTATTGCGGCCGTCGCTGTAGGTGCTGTGGACGTGTAAATCGCCCTGGAGGTCGGCATCGGTGATCAGTTTCGGCAATCGATCGTATTGGGCCGCCGCAAGCTCGCCTCGGTCCTCCCGCAATTCCGGCTCAATATACCGCAGATTCAAGGCGTCATACACCTCGGCTTCGGTTTTTCCGGCCACGCGACGGTCCCCTTTAAACAGGCCGTATTCGTTCAGCTTCAGGTTTTGCTGTATGCCGATCTTGCGCAGGGCAATATTATGCTGCTTGGAACCGGTAAAATAAATCAGGGCGGCCCCATAGCTGACCTGTGGGACCACGCGCACATCGACTTGAAAATTTGAACGTAGCAGTACGGTAGACCGGGTCGTTCCCTTTGACACCACTTTTTCAACATCTTCATACCGGGTCAAGTGATCGATGAGATTTGCGCCCTTCTTGCAGGTAACCAGGATGTCGAGATCCTTGACTGTTTCCCTGCGGCGGCGGAAACTGCCGGCAAGATCAACCTGTTTGACGCCGTCGGCTTTTTTAAGGTAGGCAAGAAGCGGCCCGGCGATTTCCTCGGCCACGCTGAGCTTTTTCCGGATGGCGGTGGCTTTTCCTAAACGGGTTACTTCCTCCCGCAGGTTCTGCTCGGTTTTTTCACCAAACCCTGCAAGCTGGCGAATGGTGCCGGCATCGAGGGCTTTTTTTAAATCCGCCAGACCGGTGATATGCAATTCCTTGTAGAGCCGCTTGATGCGTTTGGCGCCAAGGCCGGACACATCCATCAGCTCACCCAGCCCTGGAGGAAGCTCATGGCGCAGTTCATCGAGCAATGCACACCGGCCGGTGTCGACGATGTGCTTGATTTTGCAGGCTAAATCTTTACCGATGCCAGAATATTGCGTCAGGTCGTCGCCCTCGGTGATTAATTCGGCAATGCTTCGTGATAGACTCTGGATGGTGCGCGCGGCGTTTCGATAGGCCCGCACCCGAAACGGATTATCGCCTTTGATCTCCAGCAAGTCGGCGACCTGGCTGAGCATCACGGCAATGTCATTGTTATGAATCGGCATCGTCTCTTTGCCATCCTGTATCTGCCGCAAAAATGCCCTTTCACAGCTTCTTGCGGATCTCCTGATATTCCTTGAATAACCTGTCGGTGTCTTCTCTGCGGCACAGCTGTGTCGCCTCGGTGATCAAGGCCGCCGTTCCTGCGGCCATGCCGTAGAGCAGGGCGTCCGTCAGTTCCTCTCCACGCTGCAGAGCCAGAACCATGGCGCCGACAAAGCTGTCGCCGGCACCTATGGAGCTGATCTCGTTGACCTCGAGACCGGGGATACGAACCTGCTCCTTTGTAGAGGTGAGCAGAGCGCCATCCTTACCGAGAGTGAGTACCAGGACTTCACACTTGCCTCGGGCAACCATGTCGCGGCACATCCTTTCCTGGTCCTTTTCCTCGGCAAGAGAGCAGTTGCAGATATATTCCAGTTCCCGCAGATTTGGTTTAATCAGATAGATTTCCTGCTCCAGAGCGTTTTTCAGAGCATCTCCGGAGGTGTCGAGAATGACCCTGGTAGGGCTGTCTTGAAAAAGACCGGCAACTCTGCCGTAAAAATCCTCGGGTGCTCCAGGTGGCAGGCTGCCCGAGGCAACGACATAGTCCGCCGCCTTGCCCTGTTCTCCCATTATCTGCAAACATTGAAGCCATTCTTCTTCACTCATCTCCGGGCCAGGGAGGGAAAATCGATATTGCTGCCCGCTTTTTTTCTCGCGGATAGCGAAGTTCTGTCTGTTGGCGCCGGTTATGGATACCGGTATACTTTTGACGTCTTCTTCGCTCAGCATCGCGTCTATGCTTCTGCCGGTGCTGCCTCCTGCCGGAAATACGGCGGTAGACGTGCCGCCGAGCAGGGTGATTGCCCGGCTGACGTTTATGCCGCCGCCCCCGGGATCAATCATGACATTGCGGCAGCGCATTTTTTTAGTGGGTTCGAGGGTATCAACTTCGGCGCTTATATCGAGACTGGGATTGATGGTAAGGGTGACGATTGGATTGTTATCATTCATATTGATTTACTCCATCAATGGACTGTGAAATTGTGCGTGAAGCCTTGTTCCTGGCATGCTCACGATATTGGTCAAACGGCGCAAGAAGTCCAATACCGGCGGACTCGTCCTATTGCTCAGGAAAAAAACACAGCTGCAGACACTTCTCTTTCTGGGAAGAGTAGCCGTCATCGCTATCCCCCAATGCCACATTTTGCTTTTTATCTTACTTCGAGCCATCCTTTGTTCTATCAAAATACAGCAAAATATGTGCCAGCTGGGCTGTCTGGCAAAATGCTCATGATCCCCTGTGACCCACTGTCATGATATTGCGGTTGTGGTTCTGTGAAATTTGCCTCCACGACAGGCTCGACTGTCGAGAAATAATGGTTAAAGAATACGTTATACCTTTTTTGTACTTTGTTCATCCGTCAGGAAACCTTACACTGTAATGCCCGGAAGGACAGAGTCTTAACGGAGAAGAACATATGCAAAACGTCAATGTACCTATTACGCGGAGTGCAATGCCTCAACGGGAAACAGAGCAATGAATCATTTCCGACATATTCTTTCAACCGGTCTGAGCCGCTGCTATAACGAAGATGGTGACCCGATAGACTGCCGGGACACCGGTCAGGATGGTGAATTTCTGCCGGGCATGGGCTGGCCGGAGGAACGGTTTGAGAAACTGGGCGACCACCTCATTCGGGACCTGGCAACCCAGCTTATCTGGACGAAAAACAGCTGTCCATCCGAATACCCTTTGAGCTGGATGGAGGGGCTGGAGTTTGTCGAGCAGATGAATCGAGATGCGAAATACGGCAGAAGTGACTGGCGTATGCCGAATCGCCGCGAATTACGAAGCCTTATTGATCACAGCACCAAAAAGCCGGCCCTGACCAGGGGACATCCCTTTCAAAACGTATTTCTAGGCTGGTTCTGGACCTCTACCACCGCTGCTATCGCGCCGTCCTACGCCTGGTATGTCCACCTTGAGGGTGGTCGAATGTTTTACGGGAATAAGGACGGTTACTACTGGATATGGCCGGTTTGCGGTCGGTCGGAGGTCCTAGCCGCTACCGGAGCAAGGCTGTGTTACGACGAGCAGGGTGCGGTAATAGCCTGCAGCCGGAGCAGGCAGGATGGATCTCTGCTGATGGGCACCCCCTGGCCCAGGCCCCGTTACATGCCATGCAGGTTAGGGGTGTTGGACAGGCTGACCGGTCTTACCTGGCAGACTCAGGCCGGATTAGGCGGCGAAACGGCCACCTGGAGCGAGGCGCTGGCAACCGTTTGTTCCTATGCAAAAAAAACCAGTCTGCCCTGGCGGATGCCGACCATCAATGAGCTGGAGAGCCTGGTCGATGCATCCGCCCATAGTCCGGCGCTCTCTCCTGGGCATCCCTTTACTGCTTTGCAGCAGGCCTATTGGTCTTCGACCACCAGTGCATTTGAAACCGACTGGGCATATGTTCTGTACCTGCATAAAGGCGCCGTTGGGGTGGGGTATAAGAAAAACCGTGATTTTGCTCTCTGGCCGGTTATGTCGATACCGGTAACTGAAGGAAACTAAAATGCCACCGGCAAGCTGAAATATTTCTCCACTTCTTCTGGTTGGACTGGAAAATCTCCCTGGGTGCACTATACTATTAACAAATTTATTCAGCTGAATAAACTCAAACAAAGGAGGAAATACAATGTCTTTAAAAAAAATGGACGATGGCTGGAGCCCCTATCTCGCCGGCGCGCTTCTCGGACTATTAGCTATTATTTCGGTCTATGCCAGCACAGCGCTTCTCGGCAAGAGCAACTACTTAGGGGCTTCGACTACCTTTGTCCGTGCCGCCGGTGTTGTTGAGAGGAGCGTTGCCGCGGACCATGTCACGGCAAATGAATATTTCGTGAAAACCAAGGTAAAGGTAGATTGGCAATTCATGCTGGTCGCAGGCATTTTTTTGGGAGCATTGATTTCTTCAATAACCGATAAAAGTTTTAAAATAGAACATGTACCCTCGATATGGCAGCAGCGCTTTGGCCCGTCCATCGGTAAAAGGGCGGCCGGAGCGTTTTTCGGTGGAATTGTTGCCATGGTGGGAGCCCGCTTAGCGAGCGGTTGCCCCAGTGGTCATGGTCTGAGCGGGATGATGCAGCTCTCAGTCAGTTCTTTTGTGGCCCTGGTGATGTTTTTTGCAGTGGGTGTTGTGGTTGCGACATTTGTCTATCGAGGGAGGTCACTATGAACACAGAGCAATGGTTGGGATTGATTACCGGTATTCTGTTCGGTTTTTTACTGCAAAAAGGTCGAGTGCTTCGTTTTGATAAGCAAGTTGGCGCCATGCTGCTGCAGGATATGACCATTTTAAAATTCATGCTGTCGGCAATTCTCGTCGGCATGGTGGGCATTCTTTTCCTGGCGGACCAGGGGGTCACTACCCTGAGCCATAAGCCGATGAATGTCGGGGCTATTCTGATCGGCGGTGCGCTTTTTGGTGCGGGATGGGCGGTAATGGGGTTTTGTCCCGGCACCTCTGTTGGCGCCTTGGGTGAAGGACGCTGGCATGCCGCCTTTGCCATCATCGGTATGCTTGCCGGCGCGGCGCTCTATGCAGAGCTCTATCCCTTCTTCACAACAACGGTATTGGCCTGGAAAGATTTCGGAAAAATAGGCTTGCCGGAGGTATTCACGGTGTCGCCATGGGTCATTGTTGCGGTGTTCTGGGCCACCACGCTGGCAGCGTTCGTCTGGTTTGAGAAAAAGGGGCTCTAAGCCCGCAGGACTCAGACGGGAAAATCGGCTTACAGTAGTCCTCTGCATTGGACAAATATCGGGTTAATGTTGGCAAAGTTGATGCAGATAAAGTAAAATCATCAGCCGTGACAACATTATTGGTGCGGCACGCATTTTTTACGCACCCCCGATAAATGGGGCATACAGCAGCGTGCCTCATAACGCCTCCCAAAGGAGAGAGACAATGCCAGGTAAAGATATGAAAATTGGAGAAAGGATCAGGGGTCTGAGAAAAGCAAAAGGACTGTCGATAGCCGATGTCGCCGAACAATCCGGCATATCCGAATCGACCATTTCCGGCATTGAACGGCATATGGTCTCTCCGCCTCTCGGCAATATTATCAGTCTGGCAAAGGTTTTCGGCATCTCGGTGAGCGATTTTTTTGGAGAGAGCGGCGACTCTCCCTACTGCATCGTCAGAAGCGGCGACAGAAAAACTGTCTCCCGTTTCAACTCAACCGACGGCACGTCCGGTGGATACAGCTATGAGTCCCTGGGCCAGCAGAAAAAAAACAGGCACATGGAGCCTTTCCTCGTGACGCTTAAACCGATGACGTCACAACAGGTTGAGCCAAATCAGCATATTGGTGAGGAAATTCTTTTTATTCTGGAAGGCCAGGTCGAAATCCGCCTGCTCGATAAAACAGAAATCCTCAATCCGGGGGATTCTATTTACTACGACTCAACCATGCCCCATGTGGTCCTGTGCCATGGCGATGCGCCGGCAACAATGCTGGCAGTGATTTATGCCAAAGAAGAGATGATCATCTTGTAGATACTAGTGTCGATGGTCTTATCGTTCAAAGAGCGACTGTTCGCACCGCGCCTGAAAATATTGGGGGGCCTTCTTGTGGAAGAAGGCCCCCTGAAATCTTTTACGGGGTATTTTTATGGTAGCGGCTCGATCCAGTTGAAGGCGTCTTCCGCTCTACCGTATTGGATGTCCGTAAGATGGTGGAACAGTTTGGCGGAAAGTTGCCCTACCTGGCCATTGTTAATGGTGATTTCCCTGCCGTTATATTTAATGTTTCCGACAGGGGAGATGACCGCCGCGGTTCCCGAACCGAAAACCTCCTTCAGTTCCCCCGAGGCATGCGCTGCGTAGATTTCATCGATGCTGATCTTTCTTTCAGCAACTTTAACCCCCCAGGAGGTGGCCAGCTTTATCACCGAGTCCCGTGTCACACCGGCAAGGATGCTTCTGTTTAACGCCGGGGTAATCAGTTCGTCACCAATAACAAAAAAGATATTCATGGAGCCGACTTCTTCAACATACTTCAGCTCGACTCCGTCAAGCCACATGACCTGGGTATATCCTTCTTTATGCGCAAGTTCCGTCGCATAGAGACTCGCCGCATAATTTCCGGCGGTTTTTGCCTCGCCGACGCCGCCTCGCACCGCGCGGACATACTCCGTCGTTACCCAGATTTTCACCGGATTAAATCCTTCGGGATAATATGCGCCGACCGGAGACAAAATGATAAATAATCTGTAGGTATTCGAGGTACGAAGACCGATATAGGGATCGGTGGCGATGATGGTCGGCCGAATATACAGCGAGGTTCCTGTCGCGGCCGGGACCCAGCTTTTTTCAATTTTTAAAAGCTCTTTAAGTGCTTTCAGAATAAAGGCCTCGTCCAGTTCCGGTATACAAAGCATATGTCCAGATTTGTTGAGACGCTTTATATTATCCTTTGGCCGGAAAAGCTGCACGTCGCCGCTATCGGTGCGGTAGGCCTTCAAGCCTTCAAAAATTGCCTGCCCATAATGCAGCACCATTGTTGCAGGATCCATGGCAATCGGGCCATAAGGTTCAATACGGGCATTATGCCACCCTGCTTCGGGGCTGTAATCCATATTAAACATGTAATCTGTAAAGATTGTTCCAAAGCCGAGGCTCGATTCCTCGGGATGCTCCTTCAGCATTTCCGCTTTTGTAAATGTGATGTCCACGTTGACCTCTGATAGATAAAATTATATGGAAGTTTTCCTTGAAATAATCCGGATTTTGCTCGAATAGCTTAATATTGTCAGACGGAGTATACTCCTTGTTGCCATATTTAATCAATGATGGCGTGGTAAAAATGAAAAAAGTATGACAAAGGATAGACTATGGCGCGTACCTTTTTAGAAGGCAATGAAGCGGTCGCCCGAGCGGCGATGGCGGCGGGATGCGAATTTTTTGCCGGATATCCCATAACCCCGGCAACATCGATCTATCATCAGATGTTACAGCTCCTGCCGCCTTCCGGGGGCGTCTGTCTGCAGGGCGAAGACGAGATTGCCTCGATCGGCTTCTGTCTCGGGGCATCCATGGGCGGAAAGAAGGCCATGACCGCCACCTCGGGGCCCGGCATCAGTCTATATAGCGAACAGATCTCCTTTGCCATCGGCGGGGAGATTCCCCTGGTTATCGTCGATGTCCAGCGGCTGGGGCCATCGACCGGTTCGGCGACGAAAGGTGCCGACGGTGATATTCAGTTCCTGCGCTGGGGCAACAGCGGCGGTCTGCCGGTGATCGTGCTCGCTCCGGTCGATGTGCCGGACTGTTACCTGCTGACCATGCATGGCTTCAATCTGGCGGAGCAGTTGCGCTGCCCGGTCTTTATTGCCTCCAATAAAGAAATCGGCATGACCCGTGAGAGTGTTGATCTGGATGCACTGAAGACCCCGGCGATAGTGCAGCGTGTCACCTGTCCCGCCGACCACTCCGGGCATCCTTTTGCCCCGCTCGCAGGTGAGCTGGTGCCACCCTTTTTGCCCATGGGGGGCCGCCGGCTGTCGCGGCAGACCTCATCGACCCACGGACCGGAAGGCTATATAACCACCGATCCGGCAATTATCGAGACCGGTATTACACGGCTGCAGGCAAAGCTGCACCGCTCTGTTGATGATTTCACCTTCTTTGACCTCGACGGTCGGACAGACGATCCGATCCTGCTCATTGTTTACGGGGTGACTGCCCGGGCCGGCAAAACCGCCGTCGAGGCACTCAGGACCAGGGGCCGGAACATATCTCTGTTGATCCTGAAGACCCTTTACCCGGTCCCGCAAAACCTTCTGCATCGTGCCATGGCCGGGAGAAAAGAGATCGTCGTCATTGAGATGAACCTTGGCCAGTACGTCAGGGAGATCGAAAGGTTGGCCGGCTCCGTGCCGGTTCGTTTTTATGGACAGATGAACGGGGAGCTGATTGCACCGGAGACGATCATCAAGGAGGTCAGCGCATGACAACCTATTTAAACACCGGACGGCCGCCGCTATTTTGCCCGGGCTGTTCCCATGAAAAGGTCGTGCATGAACTTGACCGGGCGCTGCAGACGCTCGAGCTGCGTGGAGACAATGTGGCCATTGTCAGTGATATCGGCTGTGCCGGCCTGTTTGACACCTTTTTCAACACCCATGCCCTGCATGGCCTCCATGGCCGCGCCTTGACCTATGCCGCCGGGCTGAAGATGGCCCGGCCCGAGCTGACGGTTGTCGTGATCATGGGTGACGGCGGACTTGGCATCGGCGGTGCCCATGTCCTCAGCAGCTGCCGACGGAATATGGATTTCACCCTGCTGATATTGAACAATTTCAACTACGGCATGACCGGGGGGCAGTGTTCGGCGACGACCCCGGTTACTGCGCACACCACCTCGAATTTTCTCAATCAGCTGGAAAAACCACTGGATATCTGCCGCGTCGCCGATGCCGCGGGAGCAGCCTATGTGGATCGAAGGATGGCCGGCGACAAGGATTTAGCCGAGCAGATAGCCGCGGCTATACGCTACCCCGGATTTTCCCTGATGGATATCTGGGGTCTTTGCCCCGGCCGCTATTTGAAACGCAACCGGGTCACCCTGACACAACTGGCCGCAGAGCTGGACAGGATGACTGCGGCCAGGGGTGTCATTGCCGCCAATGAGCGGGAGGAGTATAGTGTTCACTATCGACGACTGGCCGCGGCAAGTCAGGCCCCAGGCGAAATGCCGCGCATTGCCGCCGTCTGTGCTGCGCCGATGGTGGCAGAGCGGAGCGAGGTGCTGCTCCTTGGCGCGGCCGGGCAGTATATCAACACCGCCGGCGAGATTCTCTGTCTTGCCGGGATGAGCGGCGGCCTGCACGTCACCCAGAAAAATGATTATCCGATCACCGTGCTGCGCGGTCATTCCGTATCCGAGGTGGTGTTCGCTCGGAAACCGGTCGGTTACACCGGCATCAGCAAGCCAGCGGTCATTTTGTGCCTGGCCCCGGAAGGTGTTGCCAGGAAAAAAGCGCTCTTTGCCTCTCTCACCGAACAGACCCTGGTTATCAAGGGCAGCGAGATGGCTCTGCCGGCAACCGGCGCGAAGGTAATTGATATTGATTTTACAGCGTTAAACATCAAGGGCTCCCAGCGGGCTCTGGCCGCCCTTGCCGTCTTGACCGAGGCGGGAGCCCTGCTCAGTACAGAGATGCTGCTGGCCGGTATCTCGCATCGTTATCACGGGAAAATGCTGCAGGAGGCCCTGGCCGTCCTGACCAGGTTTGCCTGACCGCAGGTTCTTCTTTCGAGTCGGCAGGTTCAAGGCTCGGCATAACAGGCGTGCTACGCATGCCGGCATGCATTTCTTCCTGTGCTGCTCTGCAATCAGACGATCCAGCGTCTTCTGATATTATGCAGGCTGACCATAAACAAGGCAATACAGAAGGCGCCGAGAACGATCAGATCGACGGCAAAAGGCATGCTATGCTGACCGTGGATGGATCCGTGCAGCACATCGACCCCATAGGTCAGGGGCAGTACATAGGAGAGAGGTTTGAGTAATATCGGCAGTTTTTCGATGGGAAAGAACAGGCCGCAGAGAAAGATCATCGGAAAGCGAAAAAAATTGGAGAAAGTCTGGGCTTCAAAGACCTCGCTGACCGCCACGGCAATGAACAGGCCAAGAAATGCCGATGCCACGGCAATCAGGACAACGGCGGAAAAAAATGCGCCCCATGCCAGCTGCGAGAGATCGACGAGAAAAGCGGCCATGACCACCGGAACAAAGGCGTTCGCTATGCCGAACAGGATGGCGCCGCTGGTTTTTGCCAGCATGAGGATCTCAAAGGGCAGGGGAGCAAGCAGCAGTCGTTCGAAGGACCGGTTTTTCTTTTCAAAGGTCACTGTCACCGCCAGCATCGAGGTGGTGCCAAAGAGAATGGACACGGCGACGACGCCCGGCAGCACGGTGATAATATTTTCCAGGCCGCTGCCGGATTTGATAAAAAACATACTTGTCCAGGCCAGCGGAAAAATGATGCCCCAGCTGATATTCGGCGGTTTGAGATAATAGGTGCGCATGTCCTTTTGCAGGATGCTCCAGAAGGCGATCCACAGTTTCATTGGTTTCCTCCCTTTTTTTCTTTTTCCTTGCGCATGGCATCCACCTCAACACCGGTGATGGCGACGAAGACATCTTCCAGGCTCGGTCTGATTTTTTTTGCCTCGGACACTTCACAGCCCTGATCCTCGAGAAAGCGCACCAGCGGACCAACACGGATCGGCTCGTCGGCCTCGACGCGAAGGAAGTCCTGCTGTGGGTTGATGAATTTCTGGCTGGGGAAGGCGTCGGCAATTTTCTCCAGGATATTATTACATTCGCCGGCAAAAGCAATCTGCATGACATGCTTGTCGCGGATCGGCTGGACCAGGTTGGCGACGGTGTCGATGCGGGCAATGCGCCCGGACAGGATGAAGGCAATGCGATCACAGAGGCGCTCCGCCTCTTCTATGTAGTGCGTGGTCAGGAAAATGGTCGTGCCGCCCCGGTGCAGTTCATCGATAAGTTGGCGCAGTTGCCGGGCGCTGCTGACGTCGATACCTGTTGTCGGTTCGTCGAGAAAGAGGATCTTCGGCTTGTGGATGATGCCGGCGGCAATGGTCAGCTTGCGCTTCATGCCCTTTGAATAACCGGCAAACTTTCGCCCGGCCGCCCTGGTCAAATCAAAGAGCTCCAGCAGTTCCCGCGCCCGGGCCTGCCGCTCAGTCTTGCCCATGCCATACAGGGCGGCACAGAAACACAGGTTGTCAAAACCGCTCAGTTCCGGATACAGATTGCTTTCGTCCGGTACCACGCCGATCAGATGCTGTGCGGTACGCGGGTTTCTCACGCAGTCGATGCCGTCGATATGGATGGTCCCGGCATCCGGTCGAGCCAGACCGGTGAGGATGTTGATAGTCGTCGTCTTGCCGGCGCCGTTAGGGCCAAGAAAGCCGAACAGTTCGCCGGGATAAACGTCGAAACTGACCTCGGCGACCGCCTGCACCTCCCCAAACCGTTTGGCCAGCCCTCGCACTTCGATCGCCGCATGGTTCTCACTGATCATATCCGCGTCTCCTGTTACCCGGTTGGGCAAAAAGGTTTTCGCTCAGCTCGGTGACTGCCTGAGCCGTTTCGGCCTCTTAAGGGCTGACAAAGAACTGATGGAGCATTTTCATGGTTAAGAGGAACAGAAGACAACTCAACATGATACGAATGCTTCTTCCTTGCAGACGGGTACTCATAATCCGTGCACCGGCCTGGCCGCCGATAAATGAGGCAACCGCGGCCGGCAGGATGAAGGCCCAGTTGATTCTTTCCATGGAGGCGTAGCCGAGAAAGCCGGTCAGGGAGGAAAAACAGACAATGAAGGTTGACGACGCAGCGGCAATTTTTGTTGGTGTTTTCAAGACATAGATCAACAGAGGCACAACAAAAACACCGCCGCCGATACCGAGCAGCCCGCCGAGAAGTCCGATGCAGGCGCCAATAGCCATGCCGCCAACGATTTTTTGTGCTGTTTTGATGTCGGCATTGTCGACGGCAACCGGTGGCGGCAGCAGCATGCGCAGACCGGCCAGGGCCAGGACACCGGCCATGATAAGCAGAAAGGGTTTGATATCAAGACGGACATTCAAAGAGGAGCCGATGGGTGCGGCAAGACTCGATGCGATAATCAACGGAACAGCCAGGGAAAAATCGACCATCTTTTTGCGTGAATAGGCATAAGATGCGGAAGCGGCGGCAATCAGGTTGAGAAAGAGCGAGGCTGATGCCGCCTCGGCCTTGGCCATGCCGAGAATAACAAAGAGAGGGGAAAAAATCAGGCCTCCGCCCAGGCCGACCATCGTCAGCAACAGCGAGATCAGGAAAATGGCCCCGGCAAGTAAAAAGGTGATGTGCATGGGAACAAGCTGTAATGAAGGTTTGTTTTATAGTGTAACCGAGCATCGTTATGCTGTGTTACACTGAGTCGAATAACATAAATCATGCGCTTCGGCAACAACTCGCACAGACATCGCCTCTTTCTTTTAGGACTGCCGTAAATTATAATACTGCTGTCCGTCTGAAGATGAGCACTGCCGGTCAGAGCCTCGCCGACAGGCGCGGATAAAGAAAAGTCCACGGAGGAACCATCATGACCATTCGTCGAATTGCCAAGATTTTCAAGAGCCAGCCGACCATCGAAGGGGCTGGGGTGCATCTCAAACGTGCTTTCGGGTATTCCCAGTTACCCCAGTTCGACCCGTTTTTAATGCTCGACGATTTCCATAGCAGCAATCCGGAGCATTACCTGCCGGGGTTCCCCTGGCATCCGCATCGCGGCATCGAGACCGTCACCTATATCCTCGAGGGGAAGGTGGAGCATGGCGACAGCATGGGCAATAAAGGCATAATCGGTGCTGGCGACGTGCAGTGGATGACCGCCGGCAGCGGTATCATCCATCAGGAGATGCCCAAGGAGAGCCCCACCGGGACCATGTGGGGGTTTCAGTTCTGGGCCAACCTGCCGGCCAGTCATAAGATGATTGCCCCGCGGTACCAGGAGGTCAAGGCCACCGACATTCCAAAGCTTACCCTGGACAGCGGGGTAATCATCAAGGTGATTGCCGGGCAGGTCGGCGGCGTCGAGGGCCCGGCGCAGAATATTATCATCGAGCCGGAGATGCTCGACATCACCGTGCCGCAGGAGACGGTATTTACCCATGCCCTGCCCGCCGGGCATACTGCTTTTGCCTATGTACTGGACGGTGCCGGATATTTTGATGACCGTCGTGACGCCTATGCCTATGAGGTGGTGGGCCATGGCTGGACCGACCTGGAGCGCCGATGTATCTGTGAACCTGAAAGGCTGGTGCTGTTTGAGCATGCCGGAGAGAGTGTGCAGGTAACCACCACCGACAAGCCGCTTCGTTTTCTGCTCGTTTCCGGAAAACCGATGAAAGAGCCGATAGCCTGGTACGGTCCGATCGTCATGAACAGCCAGGAAGAGTTGAAGGTCGCCTTCGAGGAGTATCACAACGGCACCTTCATAAAATAGGCGTCAATCTATCAGTTTCAGAACGCAGGGATAGTCTGCCTGGATGCAGATGTGCAGGCGGACGGCAGGCTGGACTGGTTCATCAAGTGGACGCTCAATCCGCATATTTCCTGATTTCCAGGTTAAATCTTGATCTTCATTTTTCTGATAAAAAGATCAGTGGCGATGCCGATGGCAAAGGCCCAGCCCATGTTCGGGACAACCAGGGCGATACCGGCGATGAGCAGGGCAATGAAATATTCCTCATTGGTCTTCAGATTTCTCAGCAGCGGGCAGAGTTCCAGTCCGGCAAAGACCAGAAGAACCCCGAGAACCGACTTGGGAATCGCCGCCAGCAGCGAAAATCCAAGTTCGCCGAACAGCAGGGCCATGACCACAAAAAAGATGCCGATCATGATTGGCGCACCACCGGTTCTGGCCCCGAATCGGTAATGCGCCGCCAGGCCGCCTGTGCCATGGCACATCGGCACAGCCCCGAGCAGGCCGGCGGGCAGGTTCATTATCCCCATGGAAAAGGCGAATTTGCCGGCCTTGGCCTTGGCCAGCTGCGGATTGCCGGTAAAGAGGCTGCTGCAGGTATCGGCGGTTCCAACGCAGGCGTTGCCGATGGTCAGAGGGATCTGCGGCAGGATTAACATGATCAGGGCCGTCCAGTAATCAGCCATGGTCGGTTTGACGAAATGCATCTCCGTCGGCCCGAAGGAAAGCGTTTGTCCGGCAAAACCACCCAGCCCAATGCCGCAAACGATGCCAACAGCGAGAGCGGCCAGAGCCGCCGGATATCGCTTGTTGTCCAGCAGGAGCAGCACCAGGCAGAAGACGGCAATGCCGATGAGCAGGTTAACCGGAGAGCCGGCGAATCTTCCCGGCAGCCCGGACATAAAAATATCCTTATCGATAATGAGTTCGATACCCTTTTTGAGGAAAATCAGTCCCAGGGTAAATTGAATGCCCCGGACAACGGCCGGAGAAAAAAGTCTGGCGATGCGGTCAATCATGCCGGACAGCGACAGTACCAGCAGGAAGGCTCCGAAAATGATGCCTGACGCCCCGATGACCGATTCGGTGATGACAGCGGGATAGGCAATGGCGATAGCGCCGACCGCCTTCAACGGCTGCACGGGGATCGGTAAACGGTAATAGTATCCGGAAACCAGGTAAAAGAGGCCGAAGGTTAAGAAGACCGAGGAGGGACTCAATTTGTTGATAAAAATCATGGCGACAACTATCGGCAGCAAGGTGCCCAGATCGCCAAAAGCACCACCCATCTCCACCCGGTCAAAGCGCAGGAGCCGGGAGGCGGCAGGGGAGGGTGTCTCGTCGTTATGCCCTGTATCCATTAGAGTGACTGCCTTTTTTCTTCTTTTTACCATAAATGAAGGACGGAGAGAGTGATATCGAGATGGTGTATGACATATTACGGTTTTTCCAGCTCGACATTAAACGTAATATCGAGCTCTTTGCCTTCTTCATCGATAAAAGAATTGCCAAAAAGGTTGTGCTCGTCGATTTGTTTAATGAAATCGTTTGTTTCTTGATATGCAAAGACAAGGTCGGTAATGATTTGCAAACTATCACTATCTATTTTTTCGGTTTTAAATCCTAAAACCCCACCCTCCTGCCTGACCAGATAGGCCGCAATGCTGATTTTTTTCCCATCCGTGAAAGTTATAATGATGTCGTAGGTGTCTTCGGTGAGGGGCACATCAGGGCTGGTTATGGCGACCCCTCCGTGGCTGATATCAATTGTCTGCGCCCGGATGGATGTGTCTTTGCAGGACAGCAACAGGGCTTCACCCTGGATTGGCACTCGTACATGGATTCTTTTGTAACTCATATGATCAATGATGGTTAGTTTTTGGCAGCTTTTTGTTTAATAATTAAGTACTGATTGATCGGAAAACGCTATCACAAAATTATCAGAAAAGAAATATTTATCATGAGGATGAGTTGTGAAATTATGGCAGATATTCCAGTTTACATGGTTGTCAATCTGATCGTCACTGATGCAGATGCATACCGAAAATACGAGAAAGGATTTTTTCCAATCCTGAAAAAACACCAGGGCGAGTTTGTCACCTACGACGATCAGCCGATCCACCTTGAAGGGCATTCGCCACGTGAAGGCCGTATTATCATTTTCAAATTCCCATCAGAACAGGCGGCCAAGGATTGGTATGCAGATGCCGACTATCAGGCGATATCAGAATTTAGAAGGGCGGGAACCTCCATGGTCTCTCTGACGTTGGTGCATGGGTTGCCACCGAGGAAATAAAAACCAAGGATGTCGTTGTTAACCGACCCGAAAAAGGCGATCCTTTAACCGGCTGTTTGACCAGGCTGCAGGGAACAAAGTAACCGACAAGGCTCTCAGGAAAAAAGATCCCGGCGGATATGGCTGCGCGCGGGAAACCTCGTGCGTATTTCCCGTATGCTGTCAAGGTCGAGCTCGGCGGTTATGGTCGATGCTCCGTCCGGTGCCTGGCTGACGACCAGCCCCCAGGGGTTGACAACCATGCTTCTGCCGAAGGTCAGATTATCTGGAGGAGACGGTCCCCATTGTCCGGCGGCGGCGACCCAGCACAGATTTTCCACGGCCCGGGCCCGCAGCAGCAGTTCCCAGTGGTCCCGGCCGGTCTGCAGGGTAAAGGCCGCCGGCAGCAGGAGGACATCGGCGCCCATTTCCGCCAGACGCCGGAAGAGTTCGGGGAATCTCAGGTCATAACAGGTGGCCATGCCGAAGGTGAAATCGCCGATGGAGAAAGTAACCAGCTCACTGCCGGGGGAGATGGCATCTGATTCGCGGTAGCTTTTGCCGCCGGGGATTTCCACATCAAAGAGATGGATTTTGCGGTACCTGGCAATGCGCTCGCCGGTAGCATCGAAGACGACCCCGGTGTTATAAAACCGGCTGCCGTCCTGTTCCATAAAGCTGCCGATATGAACATGGACTTTCAATCTGGCGGCCAGATTGCGCATCCGGTCGAGGCTTGGCGACTGGTCGAGAGGTTCGGCATTGTCCCGCCGGAGCGCTTCCAGGCCCATAAAATTGAAATTTTCCGGCAGCATAATCAATGTTGCCCCCTTTGCCGCCAGTTGCTCTATGGAGCTTTCGGCGGCGGCCAGGTTGTCCTGTTTGTTGTCGCGGGAGTTCATTTGCGACAAACCGATGGTTATTGTCATAGCTGCCATTGTATTCACCTGTAGTAGAGCAGACGTCGAGAGCACCTTGTTGCGTTCGTTTCGCCGCGGCAATGACGCAGATTCAAAAATTCACCCGTATCGGGAGAGCTTGCTGTTGCAGAGTAGCAAACAATATGGTCGAAAAAGAATATTGCCAGGCTGCGGCGGCCACTCCCTTGTTTTGTACAAAAGATGATGCATTTTAGACGATCAACGCCCTTGCGGCAACTTTTCCCCCTTGATCATAGCTTAACTCTTGTGCCTGGCGTTACGCGACAAGGGCTGATGACAAAAAATATTCGATGCCGGTGAACGTGTACATGATGTAAAGATCGGCTATAGTATGCAGACCAGGCCGAACGGTCGGTTAAAAAAAGACAGTATTAAAAGACGGTGTGCCACAAGCCGCACCGTGTCGGATGGGTAAAGAAAAAGGAAGATCTATGCGTGTATTGAGTCTGTTTCTTGTGGTTTTATTGTCTCTGTGCGCCGTTGCCGCAGCGGAAGAAACGGTACAGCTCCGGCCGTATCAACGTTCTCTGCAGCTGACCGGCTTCACCAGAGCGAAAGCGGAAGTAGC
Organism: Desulfocastanea catecholica; assembly: GCF_054657295.1. Taxonomy (NCBI): domain Bacteria; kingdom Pseudomonadati; phylum Thermodesulfobacteriota; class Desulfobulbia; order Desulfobulbales; family Desulfobulbaceae; genus Desulfocastanea; species Desulfocastanea catecholica. Next base: position 133,185 of record NZ_BAAHYZ010000008.1, on the reverse strand, counting down.
CATAGCCGGAGAGGTAAGCGGCCGATGCAGCAAAATCCACGTCGATCTCGGCGATACCGTGCCCGCATCCGGAGTGGTGGCCGAGCTGGACAGCACCCTGGTTCGGCTGGATCTGGTCAAGAACAACATAGCCCGGGAGCAGGCCGGTCGACAGCTGCAGCTGGAGAAGAAGACCCTTGATCGCTATACAACTCTGATGGAAAATAAATCCGCTGCCCAGGCCACCTTTGACGAAGCAACTCTTCGCGCCGATATCCTCGAACTCACCCTGCAGGATCTGGTCAATGAAGAGGCGCGGCAGAAGGAGATGCTTGACCGGCATACCCTGCGCGGGCCTCCCGGCTGGCAGGTGGTCGAACGGTTTGTTGAAGAGGGTGCCTTCGTGCATCAGGGGGAGGCGGTTATGCGGCTCGGCGATTTTCGGCAACTGCTCGTCAGCTTTATGCTCAGCTACGAAGAACTCGATCTCTTGCGCAAGATGGAGAAAATCACCTTCCGCTTCCCCGAGCTTGAGGTGACGGCAGAGGCGCGGATCCATCGTGTTTCTCCCGGTTTTGATGCAAAGAGCAGGAAAATCCCCGTCGATCTGATAGTGTCGCCGGAGACATTTTCCTCGGACGTGGAGCTGCGCGGCGGCCTGCGGGTCAATCTCACCATTGTCGGCAAGGAGGAAACCGGTTCTTTTGTCGTGCCGATGAGTGCACTTGTCAGCCGGTACGAGGCACACTGGCTGGTACAAACCGACGGCCGGCGAAAAAAGGTGATCCTGCTCGGCACCGATGCCAAGGGTCAAGAGGCGATTATTACCGGAAAAGAACTGGCCGCGGGCGAATCCTTTCTCCTCTTTCCAGCGGATGCCGCGCCCCCGGAGCAGGATCAGCCGCAGGGTTGACGATACCCTATGCAGCGATTTATCTCCTTTACCCTGGCGCAGAAGGTTTTTTTCAATCTGCTCTTTGTCTTGTTGATGGTCATCGGCGCCGTTACCCTCTTGCGCATGCCGGTGGAGCGCTATCCCAATATCCAGTTCGGCAAAATGTACGTCAATACCTATCTGCCGGGGGCTTCGCCGGAAGAGGTCGAGACGCTGGTCACGCGAAAAATAGAAGAGGGGCTGGAAGATCTCGAGGATGTCGAATATGTTCGTTCGAGCAGTTATCGGGAGCGGTCCTCCATTGTCATCAAGTTTGTCGACGACAGCGATTACGAGAAGCGTTTTGACGATGTGCGGTTAAAAGTGCTGTCCATCGTCGGTGATCTGCCGGAGCGGACGGAACCTCCCATCTTTAATTTTCTTGATGTCAACGACTGGTTTCCAGCGATAAGCGTCAATGTCGCCGGCGAACATGAGAATGTCACTCTCGCCCTTGTCGCTGAAGAAATAAAAATAACCCTGGCCCAGATTGCCGGAGTAAAAGAGGTGAAGGTCAGCGGCGACTATACCCGCGAATTTCACGTCATTCTCTCGGAAGACAAACTCAAGAGAACCGGCCTCACCTTTATGGACGTCGCGGCGGCCCTGCGCAAGGCGAACATCACCCTGCCGGCCGGTCATGCCGCGACCAAACTGGGGGAGTTTGTCGTCAGGGTCGATGAGCAGTTTACCGGCAGAGACGATCTGTTCGCCACGATCATCCGCCGAGACGGCGACGGTGCCGTCGTGCGCCTCGGTGACCTTGCCGAGGACGGCTATTTTTCCTACCTCGATCCCTTTATCATGGCCTCGGTCAACGGGGCGGATTGTGTCACCCTGCAACTCCTCAAACATGCGGACGGCAATGCTCTTTTTATCGCCGAGCGGGTCCGGGAGGCGGTCGGCGAGCTGCAGCCGATCTATGCCGCGCACGATATCAGTCTCACCGTCACCCAGGATTCGAGTAGCAAAATTGAGGATTCGATCCGGGTACTCGGCGTCAACCTGCTGCTCGGTATCATCCTGGTCTGCGCGATCATCTGGCTGTTCATGGGATTTCGCAACGCCGCTCTGACCACCATCGGCATTCCTTTTGCCTTCCTGGTCACCATGGTGATCATGTACGCGACGGGCAATTCCATCAACGAGGTGTCACTTTTTGCCTTCGTGCTCGTCTCCGGCATTATCGTCGATGATGCCATTGTCGTGGTTGAAAACATCTATCGCCATCTGCAGAGCGGAAAACCCCTGGTCGAAGCGATAACCGACGGTACCTCCGAGGTTTTTCTACCGGTCATCAGCGCAACGCTGACCACCATCGTGGCCTTTCTGCCCATGCTGATCATGACCGGCATGGTCGGCGATTTTTTTGCCATCATCCCGAAAACCATTGCCTTTGCCTTGACGGCCTCCCTGCTCGAGTGCCTGCTCATTCTGCCCTGCCATTATATGGAATTCGGGCCGCGCCGCGTTGTGGTCCATGAAGACCGGGGGGACCGCTCGAATACAGAGCATGCCTTCTTCTCTACGGCAAAAGAGGGCTGGAGTATGCGCCTGATACGGTCGATCTTTCATCGATTACTTTTGCTGGCGCTGCGTTTTCGTAAAAGCTCGCTTGGCCTCCTCGGCCTGATATTTTTCATGGCCATGGCCATCTTTATCCTTTCCCTGCAGGGCAGAACAGGCCTCATCCGCATCCAGTTTTTTCCCGACAACTACTCTCTTTTTTATGCCGAACTGACCGGCCCTGCCGGAACACCGATTGAGACCACCCATGCGCTGATCAAAAAGATGGCTGCCCGGATCTCTCAAGAGAATGAGGGACAGGCGGAATCGGCACTTGGTTTTGCCGGTTATTATATCAATGAGGATTTCAACCCCCAGTACGGCAACAATCTCGGCTATGTCGCCGTCACTCTGCCTTCCGTCGCCAAAAGGCATTTTGCCGACTTTCCGGAAAACGATGTCGTCGCCCATCTTGAGACGGTGCGGACCATGCTCCAGCCTCTTTTACCCGAGGGTTTTGCCTTGTCTGTCCGCCCGGAAAAAGACGGGCCGCCGTCGGGCAAGGATGTGAATATCCGGGTCCTCGGACAGGATTCGGCTAATGTATCGGCCCTGGCCGAGGTCTTGGGCGACTATCTTCGCGAAGACCGGGAGATATCGCCCTGGCTCGTCGATTTCCGCGACGACCGGGGCAGTGATGCCCGGGTGTTTCGCATCAAGATCGACGCCGAACGGGCTGCGGAATGGGGCTTATCTGTTGCCGATGTCGCCGGTCTTGCCGCCTCGGCACTGCAGGGGCAGATAATCGGCGAGATGAAATTGCCGGAAGAAATGATCGATATCCGTCTGAAAACCGCCAACGAGGCGGCCATGCCGATGGCTGCCGCCCTGGATATGCTGGTCGTTGATGTACCAGCAGGCGAGCTGCGCCTCGGTGATCTGTGTCGGCCGGAATACAGTTTTGAACCGGGCTACCTCAATCGTTTTCAGCGGCAGCGGGCCATTACCCTGACCGCCAATTTACAGACCGGGGCGCCGCTGACCAGTGCCATGGTGGTGAAAAGGGTCGAAGCGTTCTATTCGACAGTCAGAGGTGCATATCCCGGTGCATCGCTCAATTTTGCCGGAGAGTATGAATCCACCCAGAAGTCCTTCACTTCCCTGGCCTATGCCTTTGCCATTGCCGTGGTGGTTATCTATCTGATCCTCGCCGCCCAGTTTAAATCCTATGTGCAGCCGCTGATCATTATTGCCGCGGTGATCTTTGCCTTGACCGGAGTGGTTCTCGGCACCGGGCTGTCCCGAACCGTGTTTACCATCAACAGCTTTGTCGCTGTCATCGGGGTTACCGGGGTGGTGGTCAATGATTCCCTGGTGCTGGTCGAATTTATCAACAAATGTTACCTCAAGGGCATGAGCAGGCGAGACGCCCTTTTGTGGGCAACCCATATCCGCCTGCGACCGATTCTGTTGACGACCCTGACCACCACCCTGGGGTTGTTACCGATGGCCCTGGGCATTCCTGAATATTCTCTTATCTGGGGCAGTATGGCGATGACCTTTGTTACCGGCCTGTGTACGGCGACCTTTCTGACCATCGTCATTATCCCTGTACTCTGGGATATTACAGAAAAAAGACGGGGGCCGCGGCAAAAAAAGAAAACAACGGAATACTCCCCGATCGAATCTTGAAAAAACTTGCCCGGGCCGGCAAAAATAGCTAAGATGCGAGCCTTGAATGAGTACCTTACAGATAAAAAACAAGCAGGAAGAAACAGTTCAACAACCGCCAAACGCAATTAACAACAAAGGAAGGGGAAAATGGTTAAAAAAAATGTGCTGCTTTTTTGTAGTCTTCTGGCCCTGGTATGCGCCGGTCACGCTTTTGCCGCGGAAAAATTGGTCAACGGCATCGACGCAAACTTTCCACCCTTTGCCTACATTGACCAGACCGGTCAGCCCAGCGGTTTTGATGTCGAGGCGATGAACTGGGTGGCCAAGGAGATAGGCGTTGAAATCAGCCACCAGCCGATCGAATGGGACGGCATTATCACCAGTCTTCTCACCAAGAAAATTGATATCATCGCTTCCGGCATGAGTATCACCGAGGAACGCGCGCAAAAGGTAGATTTTTCCGTACCATACTGGATCATCAAGCAGGTGATGGTCACCAAGAAAGGCTCCCCGCTGACCATCGATGACATTCTCACCGGCAAGAAAACAGTCGGCGTGCAGCAGGGAACATCCGAGGCCAAATGGCTGAAAGAAGAAGCGGCCAAGAAGGGATGGAATTTTGAACTTCGCTACTACAGTTCTTCTCCGCTCGCCGTCGAGGATGTCTTGAACGGCCGGATCGACGCGGCGGCAATGGATGATGCACCGGCAAAAGACGCCGCTTCGAAAAAAGATGTCCAGCTCGTCGGCACTTTCGGCATGCATGAAGAAGAATTCGGCTACGCGGTTCGTAAGGATGATAAAGAGCTGCTTGAAAAAGTAAACAAGGCGCTGACCAAACTGATGGCAACGCCGGAATGGACCGAATTGATCAACAAGTACGAATTGAACAAATAGCAGTTTTTATTGACGGGCGTATATCCCAGGAGGAGTGCGCCCGTTTTTTTTTCCATTATAGCCGTCATGGCTGGACCTTTCTTGTCTCCACTCCGCAGGTAACTCGATGCCACACGCCTTAGCTGTCGTCTTTGATTCCTTGCCGTATCTTCTCCAGGGGTCCTTTCTGACCATCGGCATAGTTGTTGCCGCGATGTGTCTCGGGTTGGTTCTCGGCATCTTCATGGCGGTCGGTCTGGTCTACGGCAACAGATTCGTCAGATACCTGTTCACCGCCTATGTGTGGATTTTCAGGGGAGTGCCGGTAGTGGTGCTGCTCTTTCTCTTTTACTTTGGCCTGTTTAATTTTCTCGATCTGCAATTCAGCGCTTTTACCGCGGTGACCATCGTCCTTGGCATGACCACCGGAGCCTATCAGGCGAATATTTTCCGAGGGGCCATTCTGTCTCTGCCCAAAGGGCAGTTTAACGCGGCGATCGGTCTCGGCATGAGTGAGCTCCAGGCGATAAAAAACATTGTTCTGCCGCAGATTCTCCGAATGTCCATCCCGGCCTGGTCCAATGAATATTCCATCATCCTCAAGGATTCGGCGCTGGCCTTTGTCATCGGCGCACCGGAGATCATGGCCAGGACCCAGTTTGTCGCCTCCCGCACCTACCAGCACCTGTCCCTGTACATTACCGCGGGAATTATCTATTTTCTGCTCACCTGGGCCGGGGTGATCGCTCTTCGAAAACTGGAGAAGTATCTCCGTATCCCCGGCTATTCGCACCAAGGCAACCAATAATGACCGCAAGAATGACCGATATAATGACCGAAACAGATCAGATTCTCCGGGTGACCGATATCAACAAGTCTTTTGGCGGCAACACCATTCTCAACGCGGTCAGTGTCAAGCTGGCCAAAGGCGAGATCAAGGTGCTTATCGGCCCTTCCGGCGGAGGCAAAAGCACCCTGCTGCAGTGCATCAACTGTCTGGTCGTGCCGGATGGAGGGACAATCGAGCTGGAGAATGAGGCGATCGATTTCACCCGTAAGCAGGATCTCTACAAGCTGAGACAGCAGGTCGGCATGATTTTTCAGGACTTCAATCTGTTTGACCATCTGAGTGCCCTGGATAATATCACCATTGCCCTGCGCAAGGTGAAGAAGATGGATAAAAAACAGGCCGAACAACGCGCCCGGCTGGAACTTGACCAGGTGGGCCTGGCCGACAAAGAGGCACTGTATCCGGCGCAGCTGTCCGGCGGTCAGAAACAGCGACTGGCCATTGCCAGGGCGCTGGCCATGGACCCGAAGATACTCCTGCTCGATGAACCGACTTCGGCCCTCGATCCGACCCTGATCGGCGAGGTGATCGCCGTCATCAAGGGGCTGGCGGTCAAGGGGATGACCATGATTATGGCCACCCACCAGATAAGCCTGATTTATAACCTGGCCGATGAAATACTCTTTATGGAAAACGGCCGAATCGTCGAACAGGGCCCGCCTGCCGCCTTACTGGCCGCCGGCAACAAGAGCAGGTCGCAGGGGTTTTGCGACCGTCTCAACGAACTTGCCGAGGTGGACGGCTGATGTTCGAACTGTCGCCCTTTTACCAGGATCTGCTGACCAGTCTTAACCGGGGGCTGCTCATGTCCATTGCCCTGATCATCCCCTCGGCCATCGGCGGGGTGCTGATCGGCATCATTGCCGGTTCTCTCCGCACCTTCGGCGATCGGTTTATCAAGACCATCGGCGACGCCTATGCGGCAATATTTCGCGGCACGCCGCTGGTCATCCAGCTGTTTATCCTCTATTTCGGCCTGCCGAATATCGGCATTTACCTGTCGCCCTATGTGGCGGCTGTGGTCGGTTTTACCCTATGCAGCGGCGCCTACCAATCGGAATATGTGCGCGGGGCCCTGCTGTCGATTAAAAGCGGCCAGTATCTTGGCGCCCAGGCCCTCGGATTTACCACCTTGCAGGCCATTTTCTGGATCATTGTCCCCCAGGCGGTGCGCCGGGCCATCCACGGTTGCGGCAATGAGATCATCTATCTGATCAAATATTCCTCCCTGGCCTTTATCGTCACCTGTATCGAACTGACCGGAGAAGGGAAAACCGTCGCCACCGAGTACTTTCGCTATACCGAGGTCTTCACCATTCTCGGTCTCTATTATCTTGGCCTGGTCAGTCTGGCCATGATCATTTTGAAAAAAATCGAACAGCGGCTGTATGTCCCCGGCTTCGGCCACGGTTGACAACCTGTTCTACAAGCTTTAGATCATTTGCCATGCCGCACTATGCCCGCATTACCGAAGAAATAACCGCCGCCATCCGGGCGCGGCTCGGTGCCGAGGCCATCGACACCGCCCCCGATACCCTTGCCGAATATGCCGGTGATGCCTCTACCCTGCATTTTCCCCCCGAGCTGGTCGTCCGGGCGAAAAGCGTCGCTGATGTGCAGGCCCTGCTGCAACTGGCTAACATCTACCGTTTCCCGGTGACCCCGCGGGGGGGCGGCTCGGGTCTTGCCGGCGGCTGCCTGCCGTCACTGGGCGGCGTGGTGCTGTCGACCATGGGGCTGAACCGGATCGAGCGCATTGACACGAAAAATTTCATCATGCAGGTGCAGCCGGGGGTGATCAGCCAGACGGTTCGCCAGGCGGCCGAGGCCGCAGGCCTGTTTTATCCGCCGGATCCGGCGGGCATGGACCAGAGCACCATCGGCGGCAATGCCGCCACCGATGCCGGCGGTCCGGCCTGTGTCAAATACGGCACTACCCGTGATTATATCCTCGGACTGGAAGCGGTGCTGCCGAGCGGCCAGTTGATCACCACCGGGGTACAGACCAGAAAAGGCGTGGTTGGCTATGACTTGACCAATCTGCTGGTCGGCAGCGAGGGCACCCTGGCGGTGATCACCTCGCTCATTTTAAAACTTCTGCCCAGACCGGCGGCGACCACCGGCATGATGTGCGTCTTCAGCGACATGGTTTCGGCCATGAACGCCGTGGCGGCGATCATGGCCGACGGACATCTGCCCAGTGCCATAGAATTTCTCGACCATAAATGCCTCGCCCTCATCGGCGAACTGCTGCCCTTTGCCTTGCCAGGCGACAAGCCATCCATTCTGATTATCGAGATAGACGGCCCGCAGAGCCAGATTGACGCGGAAATGGAGGCTATCTGTTCGCTTGCCGGCAAGGCCGGGGCGGTCCAGCTGATCAAGGCGGCAACTGCAGAGGAGCGGCAGAACATCTGGGCGGTGCGGCGTCAGGTCAGTCTGCGCATCCACGACTATGCCAAACTGTATATCCCGGAAGATATCGTCGTCCCCCTGACCGCCATCGCCGAACTGGTCGATGCCCTGCCTGCTTATGAACGGCAGTACGGCATTGAGGTCTTTGCCTTCGGCCATGCCGGCGACGGCAATATTCATTTGAACATCACCACCCAGGATCCGGCGGGAGAAGAGATGGCCAGAGAGGGAACCAGAGCCCTGCTTGAATTGACCCTGCGCCTGCAGGGCACGATTTCCGGCGAGCATGGCATCGGCATCGCCAAGTCGCCCTATCTGAGCATGGAACTTTCCGCGAGCAGCATCGAACTGCAGAAAAACATCAAGAAGCTCTTTGACCCCAACCTGATTCTCAATCCAGGCAAAATTTTTCCCGCTTGCTGAGGCAATACCATGGTCCCTGCTGCACACTTCCCCCATCATTATCCGGTCAGTCGGCGGGTACGCAACATCGCCCCGTCGGCCACCAAGGAAATGGCGCTGGTCGCCGCCGGTATCGAAGGGTGTGTTTCCCTCGGTCAGGGGGTCCCGTCCTTTGCCACGCCCGCGCACATTGTCGAGGCGGTCACCAGAGTGCTGCAGGAGGATCCCGGCAGCGGAAAATATTCCCTGCAGACCGGGATGGCCGCGCTGCGAAGACGGATCGCCGCCTATCTGCTGGCGGAAAAAAATATCCGTGTTGACCCGGACAGGGAGATATGTGTTACCGTCGGCGGTATGGAGGCCTTGCTGACGACCATCCTGACGGTGGTCGATACCGGCGATGAAGTCATCCTGCCCTCGCCGACCTATGCCTCGTATATTGAGCAGATCACCCTCGCCGGGGGCATCCCCATATTTGTCCCGCTGACCGACACCTGGGGCCTGGATCTGCCGGCTATCCGAGAGGCGATAACGCCCCGGACCCGGGCGATCATTCTCTGCAATCCGGGTAACCCGACCGGCACGGTGTTCAGCGATGATGAAACCCTCGCCCTCTGCCGGCAGGCGGTGGCCGACAACTTCATCATCATCACCGATGAGGCCTACGACTATATGGTCTATGATGGCAAGATGCCGCTCAGCCCGCTCTGCATGGACGAGTTCCGTGACCAGGTCATCTCGATCTACTCGCTGTCGAAAAAATACGCCCTCACCGGCTGGCGGGTAGGCTGGGTGGCTGCGGCCGGCGGCTGGATGGAGCAGATCATGAAGGTGCATGACGCGACGACCATCTGTGCTCCGACCCCGTCGCAGTTTGCCGCCCTTGCCGCCCTTGACGGCGACCAGAGCTGTGTCGCGGCCATGCGGGCAGAACTGGTCAAACGAAAAGAGCTGTGTTGTGCACGGCTGGATAGATTGAGCAGCTCCTTTTCCTATGTCCCGCCGAAAGGGGCCTTTTATATCATGGCCAGGTACCTTTTTTCGGAGGCCTCTTCCCAGGAGCTGGCCACCCGAATCCTGCAGGAGGCCAGGGTGATCACCATTCCAGGCGGCTGTTTCGGCACCGGCGGCGAGCAGCACCTGCGTCTGTCGTTCGGCGGCGAGCCGCAGGTGATAGAGGAGGCCTTTGATCGTCTTGAAGCCTGGTTGGCGAAAACAGGAGTGGCGTAACAGTGACGCATCGATGTACAGGTTCAGGTAACGCGAAAGCGAGGTTTCCACCCCGGCGCCGAGGGTGTTCAGCGTCTGCATTTTACTCTGCACAGTTGTCCACCAGTCATTGTCTTCCGGAGGAACGATATTCACCTGCGCAAATTCTTCGATGAATATGTGTGAATTTTTGGAAAGTTTTTGAAAATGAGCGGCATACTCAGGGTAATTTTCTGCAAGAGGCCAAGGTGATCGCCAACCCCGGCGGCTTTTTCTCCTGCCTCGCAGCTGCCAAAAGAATAAAAGAATACATCTGAACAATCTGATCGTGAAATGGCTAAAAAGGAGTGAAATGAAAAGATCTACGCTCGCTTCACTCTGACCGAGACCATCGCGATTCCGCCAAGCGTCAGCACCCCGCCGACGACCAGCTTCCAGCCGATTTCATCGTGAAAGAACAGCACCCCGAACCATGAGGCAAGAACCGGTGCCAACAACATCAGCGGAGTGACGATGGCAACAGGATAGCGCCCGAGCAGACGATAGACGATGCCATGACCGACAACCGAGGCACCTATCGCCGAGTAGAGGGGCGTCCAGAAATCATACAGTCCGGCAGCCGTAAGAATCTGCAGATGGTTCGACTCGAAAATCAGGCTGAGCAGCAACAGTGATGGAGTGGCGACCAAGGCTATCCATGCCTGCAGCTTGAAAACGCCAAGTTTGGGAAACTGGCGCATCATGATGGTGGCAATGGCCATCATCATGGCCGCGCCCGCTACCCAGAGCATGGCGTCAAGATGATTGAACACTACCGGGTCAAAACCAATAACCATCACCCCGAGAAGGGCTGTCAGAATGGCAATGATCCTGATGACCGATATTTTCTCCCGAAGAAAGATTGCGGCGAGAATTGCGGAAAACGGTACATACAACTGGGTGGTAATCGCCACCGAAGCGATATTGCCGCCGGCGTTCAACCCGATGAACATCATACTGAAATGACCGACACCGAGCAGGAGCGCCACCCGTAACATCGGCCACATAGAGCCGGGAGCCGGCCTGAGCCATGGCAGCATCACCAGCAGCAGAAAGAGAAAACGAAGAGAGGTGAACAGAAGTGGTTGGAATTGCGCAACCCCTACCTTACCGGCAATAAAGTTGAAGCCCCAGGCGAAATTGGCCAGCAAAGCAAGTAAAAGGTCGGTGACATGCATGTTCGATAAAGTGGAAATCAGTGGTAATCACGCCCGGGATACGTCTCCGGTCAGAAAGATGGGGCATGTGGACAGAACAGCCAGAATTTTCAGGGAATAAGGCACTGAAGCAAGGTACGACTGCCAGATGATTTTTCCCCACTATCCATTAACTCCGTTTCTTTGATACACCAGTTCCACTCTTTCCGCCATACCTCATCATCCCAGCCAGAGATAGGCTACCGCCGACAGGCAGAGCAGAAAGGCCGGCGGCATAAACATCTGCCACGAAGGCCGGGCCATGAGCAGACGGGAGATGATGCGCCTGGTCGCATAAAGCGAGGCGAGCAGACCGCCGGCAACAGTGATGAACTGAAGAATGAAGGTGGCATCATGGCTCATCATTCGTCTGGGTATATACTCCCCACCCATGCCGATTAGGTCTTTGACATTGTCGGCCAGCAGCCAGAGGCCACCGACAAAAATTTCCAGGTGTGCGGCCATGAAAGCACCAAGCACCAGAGGAATCATGCCGTAGCCAAAAATTGATGCGGTTACCTTCCAGCTGTTGCCGGTAAGCCGGGCCATGATCTGTGACAAGGCGGCGTAACCGCAGAGATAGATGACAATGCAGGTAAAAAAGAGCATGCTTGCGACCAGAGGCGGGCTATGGGGTAAGCCGAGGCTGTGCAGGGCGCCGGCCCAGCTGTCGATTACCCCTGGATAGTTCTGATTAATGGTGAACGGAAAAAAGATTGCCGCCAGGCTGACCACCAGAAAACTATCGGCAAGACGCGGCGATTGCTGGTTCCATAACTCCTGGGGAGCGAGGCGAAGGTTGAGGTGAATCGAGTTCAACCTGCAGTTCTTGACGCATTGCATGCACAGGATGCAATCCCGGTTGTTGTCGACCAGGAAAGGATGACGGAACATCGGGCAGCCGGCCACCCCGCCTTCACCGGTATAGCACAGGTGATCGGTACAGCGATTCATGCACATATGGGTGTTGGATCTGAGTTCCAGGATGGAAGGCATGGAAAACAAAGCATTCAAAGCGCCGAGCGGACAAAGATATCGGCACCAGACCCGGCGCTTAAAGAACACACTGAAAAACAACGCAGCCAGGGTGATAGAGGAGATGATCCAGGCGGTCAGCCGGGGAGAATGGTAGGCATCCCAGGTGGTTTCCAGCCAAAACAGGAAAATGCACAGCACAGTCATGATCCACCCGGAATACTGTTTGATGAACTGCGGGGTTGGTCGTTCCGGTTTGACGATGTGCTGCGCCAGCCAGCCGGGCACGGACAAACCACAGACACTGCACCAGGTCCGGGCCAGGAAAAAGAAGGTGAATATGAGCAGAGGCCAGCCGACCACCCAGCTCAGAGTCAGGCCGACATTTTTTTCGGCGGTGACTGGACCAAAGAACAGCACGGCGAGAATAAAGGCGAGAAAAATGCCGACTACCACCCGTGGCAGCACCGGAAAGAACCGGCTGGTGAGCAATGCCCGGATGGCCGGCAGCCGCAGCAGATTGAATTCCCACTTGCCTTCGGACTTCGGTATGCCCAAAAGTACCTGATCGTTGAGGGGCTGGTTGTTTTTGCCGAGAATCACCGCGCGCTGGATGACGCTGGTCATTTCCGTCAGATTGCCTGGCCAGTCGTAGTTCATGAACATGCCCAGGGTCTGGTCATCCACCTGCTTGATGGTCTTGCCATACTGCCGGCTGTAGCGTTTGAGGTAATACTGCACCAGACGTGGGATATCCCGGCGATGCATGCGCAAAGGAGCTGCCTGAAAATGCTGCTTGGCCACCAGGGCATAGAGCGTGGGCAGCAGTCGGTTATGACCGTCCTGCCGGCGCAGGGTGTCGGTACAGATGAAGATGATTCGTGAATGCAGTAATAGTTCGCTATCGTTGCCTGTCCTGGTGAGGGGCGTTTTTCTGATGAGTGCGACAAGCTGCCGCTGGATGTCCGGTTCCAGGTGTTCGGCGTTATAAAGAACCACCGTCCCCCCCTGTAACCGCTCGAAAACGCCAAGTTGCTCGATTTGCGAGAAGGCGAATCCATCCCGTTTATAGCCGAAAAGCTTTCCATCCAGTTGCTCCGGGTCGATGCCGCGGATGTCAATTTCGGTGTAGGGACCATTCTTGCAGGTGCTGGCCCGGTGGATTTCCTGGGCCACCATTCGTCGGCCGGTCCCGGCCTCACCGGTAATAAGGATCGGTTCAAGGTTATCAGCGAATCGGCTGACTGCCTTCATGATCTGGCGTAAAATGGTTGATTCGGGCAGGCGAATCTTACCGTCTTTGTTCAGGGAAACTTTTTCCGGTAAATGAGATGCCGGCAAATCGGTAAAAAAAGTCGCATCGAGATTGTGATCGGCACCCATCGGGCCCTGCTGCATTTTTTTCAGCGAGTCGGCATGGTCATGAAAGGAAACCCGCAGGCGATCGGCCAGGGCAAGAGTGAGCTGATGCTCTATGGCATGGTTGGCCTGCAGCAGCGTATGGAAATCTTCGGCATGAAAATACACCAGAGTAAGGCGGGTGAGGGCTCGGGCATTGATGCAGTTCGTGCGGTTGGTCAGCAGTGATGTTTCGCCGAAGTGGCCTCCCAGGCCAATATGGCTGACGATCAGTTGGCCGTCGTTCGCCATATTCATGGTCAGTTCCACTTCTCCCCCGGCAACGATGTAAAAACGGCGGTTATTCTCGCCCTGCCGGTAGACGTACTGCCCCTGTTCAACGATTTGCCAATGGGCGGCAGCGATGAGCTGTCCGACGACTTCGGCATCGAGGTCTTTAAAAAGTTCAGACGTATAGAGGCTCTGTCTGAGCCTGTCCTGTTCGAGCATAGCTCTATGGTTGCATCGACACCTTGTTGTCATACTGAGGGCATTCTGCGCGTTGCCATATTCGTTATAGCATGAATCGTGCCGAAAAATCGACCTCAAGGCAAATCCGTCGGTGGCCGAGGATTATCCCCGCGGCGCGGACATTTCCTGCCGTTGATCTTCGGACGGGCCAGGTGTTGGCGCATCCGACCTTGTCGGTTTGTTTTACATTTCGGCAAATATCTGGACACGCTTTCTTCTCAACATGTTTGCAAAAAAGTCCGTGGCCTGGGGTGCACCGCCGGGCACAGATTGGCCGGTGCAATTTAAAGTCGTTTTTCTGCAGGGTGAGGGGTAAGATATGGTTGGAAATTTCCATCCCCACTGCCAACACAGAATGATCCACAAACCATTACGAATCTTCAAAAACGTATCCCTGACTTAGAAAGTCTTGTCTAATCATTAATTGAAAAAATTGCATTGAATTAACTGAGCAACATAGGTTCAGAAGAGCAAGGCTTCAAAATGGGACGAACAAGGTGCTTTTAAGGTCTAGAACAGGGGTTCTTTTGAAAAATAATTCTATGATATCAGCCTGCCGAATAGATCCATCTTTAATCTCCACTCATTTTCGCGTTCTTTTTCAGTTTTTCCGGAAAAACGAACCGAAATTACGGAAATCCGTCTAGCAATTGTTTGCAGTGACAGGCTTATTTAATGTATCTGCTGGAAATTTATGCATATAAGATAATGCCAGGGTTGTGGCAAGAAAATTGCATAAATCTACCTGTAAATACGAAGTGCAATCGATTTCTCATTTAGCATGGGGTGAGGAGAAAATTAACAAGTTCGGAATATGCAATTTATTTAAAGTCGAGGGGACTTTCTTAAGAAAACCTTGAGAAAGAACAGTAGCGTGTTTTTTTATCTGATGGCTGGTTGACAATGAGAGCACATCGGGAAAAAATGCATCATTCAAATGAAAGGGAGAAATTAAATGAAAAAAACATTAGTAGGTTTGGCTGGTACTGCCATTTTACTATCCAGCAGCCTGGCCATGGCAGATCAGATACAGATTATCACAGATCAGTTTTATTCGGTCGGCAACACGTATGATAGCTTGGGTACTAACACTGGCACTTATAATCCTTCATCACAGAATTTGGGAGTCAATACCTACCAGAGTCCGGATGGACAAGTCGATAGTTTCGGTCTTGGCAGTCTTCTCCGCATGCAAGATATGGACACCCAAACCAGCATCTTTCAAGCAACGACAGCCCAGGGGATGAGCTTTGTCATTAGTGGTGCTGATGATGTCCTGTTTAATCCGACCGGTGGCACCTCAGCGAATTTGTATTCCTTAGGCGTGAATGTCAAAGTATACACCGATACGCCCCCCAATTTTGATGCGACGAATCCTGCTACTGCAAGTGACGGAACTCTGTTACTGGATCTGCAGGGGCATGCTCTGTCATTAGCGGGTTTAGGGTTTGACCTGACGAACGGCGACCAGTATGACCTTGAGGAAGATTACAATTACGGTACCGGCAGGTACACCGGGTCCGCCCTCTTGGACGTGATCGGCGGATCCTGGATGTCATTATGGGATACCAATATGGAGCTTGACGGTGCCGACTTGGCATTCAGCTTCTCGCTCGACCCGATCAATACTCCTCTTGGCATGTTTACCCTGTCCGGTACCGCCAACGGTGTTGGGAACACAACAGCTCCTCCTATTCCTGAACCGGCAACGATGATCTTGGTCGGCATAGGTTTATTCGGCTTTGCAGGCTATAGCAGAAGGAAAATGCGCAAATAAGAAGTAATAACGCAGGTAGGTTGTAAAAAGGAGCCGGAGGGATTTGCCCAGCTCCTTTTTTTTGTCTGAGCTAATGCTTAGGAGATGTCAGATATTCTTGAACTTCCGCTCGTAGTCGAGTTCCATCGAATAGGGAAAGGTCTGATACGCATATAGCTGCAACTTAAATGGAGCGGAAATATGGGTCGAGATCGCTTTTACGAACGCCTTCTCAAGCTCCGGCGAACATTCAATTCCTTTCTTCAACTGGACCTCTATCACAAAGGCATGGTCCTTTATGGCTAGACGGAAATAGCCGGTGGTTGCAGCGGCAACGGCAAAGTCTGTATACATCCCCTGCTTGACGGCCTCCGGAGCAATGGAGGAGTTTTTGATTATCAATGCACGGTTCTTCCTGCCGCCAACCGAAAGCATCGGCAGTTTCAATTCCGGACAGAGGTGGCCATAGCCGCAGTCCTGCAGGATGGTTGCAATTTCGTTATAGGAGTAGATGCGGGCGACATCCTTCACATTGTAGCGGATCAGCGGAATCAGCAGCGCCTTGCTTAACATCGAGACCACCAGTTCCGGCGAGCCGTCGCCGCTTTCCACCACCTCAAGGAAGGTACGGTGCGGATAGTAATGAAAGAGCGTCGGCTGGATATCGCAGCCTTCGCCGTAGAGTGCGTAGCGCAGGTGCTTGTCGGCCAATGCCGCCCGTTGAATACGGATCGAGTCCCGTGATTCGTGAAAGAGGTTCAGATCAAGTTCGGCTACTCCCATCGTTCCGCCGATCAGTCCCCTCTCCATCTTTTCCCAGTCCGTTCCCAGCATGCTGCCCAGATAGCTGCGAAAGGTCTCCGGTATCCAATCTTCTCCGGTGATCAAATGCACATTCTGTTTTTTCCAATCGATCCCCTGCTCGATGCCGTCTTCCAAAATCTTTTTCAGGAAATGCGGATCGCTGAGGATAATTATCTGGTCGAATCCGGGAGAGAATTTCTTGAAAATCGCCAGTGCCATATCCCAGCGGATGCTGGTATCGGCCACTGGGAGCGAGGTGGGAACCCGAACGCCCATCGGCAGGCTGTTTATAAAAAGGGTTTTTTTCTTTGAGATATCAAAAAGGTAGTCAAGTGCCGTGTCGATGGCCTTCACCGCATTGCGATGATTCTCATCGGTATTGATACCGAAAGAATAGACTCCGGAAAAACCGGAACTGGACATGGCGCTGCGGATCCGTCCGATGCTGCCATCCAGGCAGAGATCCTCGATAGCATATTTGGGAAAGACATCCTCCTTGGTAATCAGCGGCACCATATCCTTAAATGCCGCAATCGACGTCACCTTATCCGGGGAGCACCCCGCTTGTTGCAGGATCTGCCTATAAGCCGGAACACGAGCCGCCGTCCGTTGAAAGGCCTTCAGCAACTGCTCCTCCCCGTAGGCAACAATCTTTTCCGGGGCGGTGGCAGTCAATAGTTTCAGCGTTTTTCTACGCTCAAAAAGTGTCAATTCCTTTCGAATCTTCTCGCCTAGCCTCATTTTCTCTCCTGTGGATATCCATATAAGCTGGTGGTGAACCTGCTAGCTGCCCGAAAGCGATTCTCACGGATTCGTAAGATTAATTTTACCACGAACGTCACGGAAAATACGAAAATATACAACGAAGATTTCAGTATTTTTTAGGAGTGTGAACTTAAGAATAAGCCATTTGTTCACTGAAAAAAGAGAAGATTTCAGGATTCCGCCTGTTCATCTCTACTTCTAAATGCTCTATGGACGCCCCATAGACTCTAACCTTACCGTAGTAATCTATCTCGTCCGGGATAAGGAGTTTAAAATGAACACCGTATCGTTCCAGCAGTCGATAGAGGGGGTCTTCAAAGGTAGCGACCCAATGGGTTATGCCGAGATCATACTTGCTGGCAAGATACATGCTTTTAAAGAGTTCCAGTGTGACTACCGGTAATTTTCTGCGTAGACCGCCGCTGTCTACGTAGCCTTCCAGGCCGGTCAATCCATCCCTCGTTCGCCTGCGATACTGCTTGGTAATGCAGAGGCGTGAAATCTCGGCGGTGGAATCGAGTGGAAACCCCAGATGCTGCAACTGCTCAGGAAGTGAGCTGAGATGCTCAACCGTTGGGAAGGTGAGATACTCCGACCACTTGACAAGACGTACCGTTCCAACAACATCATCATTATTATTCGGGTCTTTGGCAAGAAAATGTTCTGAGACGGTGTCAAACTCATCATATTCCAGACCGTCAGAATAGTTTTCCGGGTCCAGAAAACATGCTTCATGACAGTAGACCTGATAACGCAGACTATATAACGATTCGAGTTCACTCACATCATCTTCCTCATTAAGTAGAGTTTTGAAGGTAGTTCACCGTTTTTTCCGGCGAAACGGACATTCCAGTTTTGAACCGTTGATTCGATCCAACTGGAAGGGCGGACAATAACGTAACCTCCAAGCCATCGCAAGAAACACGCCACTGTGCATCAAGAAATAATTAATGCAATTACAGCATGATAAAAATAATTAAAATTCTTCATCGGGCATACAATATTTTAATAAGTGTAAAAAATGCGCTCCTGAGGGCAAAGATTTCACGCTCGATGCGCTGTGTTTCGTCAATAAAGAAATGTCGTTTAGGATTACCGGCCGATAAGAGAGTTAAACTTGAATATATAGACAGCATTTCCCATGAGGCTATTCGCCGGATTTTAAGAAAAAAAACTCAAGCCTTGGCAACAAAAAGGGTGGTTGATTCCAGCCGATCGACAATGGCAGTTTTGTCGCGAACATGGAAAAAGTGCTCGATGTTTACAACCCTCTGTGTCAATGTGAGTGAAATAGAGTTGAATGTTCTTGTCTATGTTTACCTAGAAGATTAAGTAAAAGAATAGACAGCATTAAAAAGTCAGAAAAGAAACACGTGCATGGCAAGAAAACAGAAATAACAAAGCTGCAAAAGTAAATTGCCAGTTTACCGACAGACAATGCACGGATAAAACCGCTCCGCCTTTATTTGACATTTGATGATTGACGAGACACTAATGAATCTTTCCTGTGGAACACCTATACCATGTCGACGGATCGTGAAGCTTAAAGAAGTAGTGCGATAACGGCGCATTCAAAGAAAGCTACATATTGTTATTGCAACAATTTATTATTTTTATTCACAAAGGTGGATTAGCGGCAAAACATATGACCTTTATTCCGGATTTTAAAAGATATTATCTCTCACAAGAGATGGCAGTACTCATAATACTTACCAGTGAAAATGACCGGTAGATTGCAATAGGATGGGTAGCGGAACCTGCAGTCTTTGTCGGAATGCATGCGGGTACTTTTCTTCATATCCCCGTGGGTTGGGGAAAATTGCACCTTAACCAGGAGGGTGGGAAAATGAAAGTCGGAATTTTAAAAGAGATTAAAGTAGCGGAAAATCGAGTTGCCATGACGCCGACCGGCGTTGAGATTATGGTGGCCAATGGCCATGAGCTCATGGTAGAGGAGTCGGCTGGTGTAGGCAGTGGTTTTACCGATGACGCCTATCGTACCGCCGGTGCAAAAATTATCACCACCCCGGCGCAAATCTATTCCCATTGCGACATGGTCATGCATGTCAAGGAACCGCAGCCTTCGGAATATGATCTGATCCGCGAAGGTCAGATTGTTTTCACCTATTTTCATTTTGCCCCCGATGAGCAGCTGACCCGTGCCTTCATCAATAATAAATCCATTGCCATTGCCTATGAGACGGTGGAAGGTGCCAAAGGTGATCTGCCTCTGCTGACGCCGATGAGTGAAGTAGCCGGACGAATGTCCATGCAGGAAGGTGCGAAATATCTTGAGCGCTTCTACGGTGGACGAGGAATATTGTTGGGAGGAGTGACCGGTGTCGCTCCTGCGAGTGTTCTGGTCATCGGCGGCGGTGTCGTCGGCACCAATGCAGCCCAGATGGCCTGTGGTCTTGGGGCGAAGGTGTATCTGCTCGATACGAATCTTGACCGGCTGCGATATCTCTCCGAGGTTATGCCGAAAAACTGTTTCCCGATGATGAGCAATCCGACCATTCTTCGCGAACTGGTCCTGGAAGCGGATGTTGTTATCGGTGCAGTTCTGGTTGCCGGCACCAAGGCGCCTAAACTTGTCACGCGCGAGATGCTCAAGTTGATGAAAAAAGGGGCGGTCATCGTCGATGTGGCCATTGATCAAGGTGGATGTTTTGAAACCTCAAAACCAACCACGCATCAGGATCCGGTCTATGTGATTGATGGAGTTATTCATTACTGTGTTGCCAATATGCCCGGAGCGGTTCCGGTCACCTCAACCATGGCGTTGACCAATGCAACTCTTCCTTATGCCGTGCAGATTGCCAATAAAGGCTGGAAAAAGGCGGCTCAGGATAACCATGGGGTAAAGACCGGTCTGAATATAGTCGAGGGGAAGGTTACCTATAAAGGTGTCGCCGATGCCTTTGGCCTCGATTATACGCCGGTAACAGAGGTGTTGTGAAAAAGTGGAAGATGGACAAGTGATCCGATTAGCGACAGGATCTATCTCAATTATGCTGTACAGACGAAAGGAGAGAAGTGATGGATTTTATGAGTACCCTGGATATGGTCGTTGGAAAAATAGGCGCTTTTGCCTGGGGACCGCCGATGCTGATACTGTTGGTTGGAACCGGCTTCTGGCTGACTTTTGCCCTGCGTGGCCTCCAGTTCAGAAAACTTGGCTACGCTCTCTATCTGGCCTTGGTGAAAAGGAAAGAGGACACTGATGAGCCGGGAGATATTACCCATTTTCAGGCGTTGATGACAGCTCTGTCGGCAACCGTTGGTACCGGTAATATTGCCGGGGTAGCAACCGCCATTGCCGTCGGTGGACCGGGGGCCTTATTCTGGATGTGGATTACCGGACTTGTCGGTATGGCCACCAAATATGCCGAAGCGGTTCTGGCGGTGAAATACCGGGTTGTCGATGAGTACGGCGAGATGAGTGGTGGTCCGATGTATTATATCTCGCAAGGTTTGAAAATGCCCTGGCTTGGGACGCTTTTTGCCGTTTTCGCCTCTTTTGCCGCCTTTGGTATCGGCAACATGGTGCAATCCAATTCAGTTGCCGATGCAGTCGCCACAACCTACCATATTCCCCATATGGCCAGCGGCATAGTCCTTATGGTCTGCACGGCGCTCGTGGTGCTTGGCGGTATAAAAAAAATCGGCATGGTCACCGGTGCGCTGGTGCCGATCATGATAGTTTTTTATATATCGGGTTCCATGTATATCATTCTTGCCAACATAAGCGAAGTTCCGGCCGCCCTGGTCTTTATCGTCAAGCAGGCCTTTAATCCCACTGCTGCCGTTGGTGGTTTTGCCGGGGCAAGCATCATGATGGCCATCAGGATGGGCGTTGCCCGCGGCGTGTTCTCCAACGAGTCCGGTCTCGGTAGTGCCCCTATTGCTGCAGCGGCAGCCCAGACGAAAAGCCCGATCACCCAGGCCCTGGTTTCCATGACCCAGACTTTTATCGATACCATCATCGTCTGTACCATGACCGGACTGGTGCTCATACTCAGTGGTCTCTGGTCCAGTGGTGAAACCGGTGCGGCATTGACGACCATGGCCTTTGCCGCCGAAATGCCCGGAGGCGCGCATGTGGTGACGATCGGCATTATTCTCTTTGCCTACTCAACCATTCTCGGCTGGTGTTATTATGGTGAAAAGTCGATTGAATATCTTTTCGGGGTGAAGGCGGTAATGCCCTACCGTATTGTTTTTGTCCTCTTTGTCGGCGTTGGGGCGATGGCTAAACTCAGTCTGGTGTGGAATATTTCCGATACCATGAACGGCTTGATGGCCATTCCGAACCTTATCGGTCTGCTATTCCTGACCCCGGTTGTTGTTTCGGAAACGAAAAAGTATTTTGATAATAAAAATAATAGGTAAAGCGATGATGCATTGGCATGACCTGAACAGGTCATGCCAATGCATCATCGGCCGGATGTCAGTATCTGGAGGTTTGTCGGCTGCAAACAAAAAAGCTTTCTTGCCCTAAACGGGTAAGAAAGCTTTTTTTTGACGATCAAATCCGAGCAATGTTCAGGGAAAAATTTGCTTGGTGTTGCTCAATAGTGCTGCTCAACCGGGATATTTGTCGGCAATATAATCTTTCAAGTACTTATTCTCCACCTTGGTTTCCTTCAGCTGCGCCTTGACCACATCGCCAATGGAAACAAGTCCTTTCAAGTCCTTGCCCTCAAAAATCGGTACGTGGCGTATCCTGTTTTCCGTCATGACGGAGAGAATATAATCCAACTTATCATCCGGGTTTCCGACGATAAGGTTGGTGCTCATGATCTTCTCAACGGTGAGTGTTTTAATCTCCTCGAGATGATTAATGACCGCCATCAGGACATCACGGGCACCAATAATACCGAGGATATTGACGTCATTGTCGACGACCAGCAGTGAACCAACCCGGTTTGCGGAAAAAATCGACATTGCATCGAGGACGGCCGTACTCTTTTCAACGGTGACGACCCGACTTCCTTTTACCGCCAGAATATCTTTTACTTTCATATCTCAGACTCCACGTTTAGATCAGTCAGCACACAAGTCATTTTGCCGTACTGAAGAGTTTGACAGTTTTCACTCCGAATCGTTTTTCACTCACCTGGAAACGCTACTTACTTATATAACAATAGGGTAGAGACCGATAGCGAACACACAGACTGCCAGCGCTAAGGTACCTGCACCGGCAAGAGGCGAACCAATAATCTCAAAGCTGTCCTCAGCGTCATGAAAATACATATTAATTATGAGGCGCAGATAATACCACATGGAAAAGGCACTGCTGATGACAAGAAGGACGGCCAGCGCGGTTTGTCCAGCCGAAATGGCGCTGGTGATTATATAAAATTTCCCCATGAACCCCGCGGTTGGCGGGATACCGGCCATCGAGAGAAGAAAGACCGTAATCGCCGCGGCGGAATAAGGACGAACCTTGGCCAACCCTTTGAAATCATCGAATGTGGCCCGTTTTTCATCCTTCCCGCCCAGGTAGGAAAGGGCGGCAAAGATACCCAGGGTAGAGACGGCATATGCAGCAAGATAATAACCGATAGCACTGCCGGTAAAATGGTCGGCGCTGATGGCCACAAGCGCAATGAGCAGGTAGCCGGAATGCACGATACCTGAGGCTGCGAGCATTCTTTTCAGACTGCTCTGGCCAATGGCGACGAGATTACCACCGAACATGGTCAGAACGGAGACCCAGAAGAGAAAGGTTATCCAGCCGCTGTGCAGGTCAGCACTGAGTGCAAGAAAGTTGGCAAAGACGGCAAAGACTGCAGTTTTCAGAGCAGTTGCCATAAAACCGGTCACCGGTGCGGAAGCACCATCGTAAACATCGATGACCCATGCATGAAAGGGGAAGGCGGCCGCTTTGAAAAGAAAAGCGACAAAGATAAAAAACGCCCCGGCAAGAAGCAGTGGCTGTGACGAAGATCCTGCACTGATAGCGGTGCTGATTTCAACAAATTTTGTCGTACCTGTTCCGCCATAAATAAGCGCTGTGCCCATGGTAAAGAAGGCTCCGGCAAAGGCGCCAAGCATCAGATACTTGAGGATCGCCTCGGTTGCGGTAACATTCGCCCGGTCATAGCCAACGAGGATGTATATGGCAAGAGACATGATTTCCAGGGCGATAAACGCGGTAATGAGTTCTTGCGCCATAGTTAACAGGAGCATGCCGCAGGCGGCAAACATCATAATGCAGTAGAATTCCAGGGTGCAGAAAAGATTGACCTTGAAATAACTGTGGGCACTCACTGCCGTGAAAAATCCGCAGCCAAGGATAATAAGTCCGGCAACCATGGTAAAATTACTGGAAACCAGCATGCCGTTGAAGACGTTGGCAAAGAGGGTGGTCTCCGGGCCGCAGCCGACGAGCAACTGTGCGAAAAAAGCAGCACCAAAGAACCCCATGCTGACAAAGGAGGCGATTTCTACCTGAATCTTCTCAAAAGCAGAGAGAAGCATCAACAGGATGGCACCTGCACCGATGATGAGAAAAGGGAGGAAGGACAAAAAATCATGCATAGTGGTTACCCTGCCTTAATTCTTATGGTTTGTGTGTCCGGGGGTCAGGACGGTGGTTTCGGCAACGTGGCTTTGGGTCGTGGAGAAAATTTTTGCAACCTGGAGCTGAGCGGCCGGTTCGATTTTTGCGATAAAGGCCTGGGGGAAAATTCCCATGGCCATAATGAGCACGATAACGGGGAGAAAGGTCAATACCTCAGAAATCTTCAGATCGGCAAATTCCACCGTACGTTCGTTGGTTTTTTCAAAGAAAACCCTCTGAAACATCCACAACATGTAGCAGACGCCGATGATGAGCGAGGTCCCGGCAAGAAAGCCGATAAAGCCGTTGAATTTAATGGCACCCAGGATGATGAGAAATTCACCGATGAAACCGCTGGTGCCGGGCAGACCGACCGAAGCGAGCATGGCAATGGCAAAAAAGGTCGCGAAAATTGGCGCCCGGTAGGCTATTCCGCCGAGGGCGCCGATGTCCCTGGTGCCCATTCTTTCCTCCATCAGGCCGACAAAGAGAAACAGTACGCCGGTACTGGTGGCGTGGGCGGCAATCTGAAAGAGACTGCCGGTCAGTGCCTGCACATTCATGCAGAAGACGCCGACCGCGATAATACCCATATGGGATGCGGAAGAGAAGGCAAGCATTCTTTTCATGTCCTTCTGGGCAATTGCTGCGAGCCCGCAGTACATCATACCAACAACTCCGGCCAGGGAGAAGAGGATGGCAAACCGGGCAAATTCGATTTCAAACACCGGCACGACAAACCGAATAACGCCGTAGACGCCGATTTTAGCCATGATCGCCGAAAGAACAAAGGTGGTCGCGGTCGGTGCCTCGGTATAGGCATCAGGCAGCCAGGTATGGAATGGAAAAAGCGGAATCTTGATGGCAAAGGCAGCCATGAACATGAAAAAGGCCAGGACGGCAAATCCGCCGCCCAGGTCAAGGGCGCCCAGTTGCACTATATCAAAGGTCCAGACGCCAAATTGGTTGTGATAAGAGACCCCGACATACACCAGGGCGGCAAGCATCAACAGGGAGCCGGCGATGGTATAGATAGTGATCTTCAGGGTGGCCGGCAATCGTTTTGGCCCGCCGTAAATACCGATCATAAAGAAGATCGGCAGCAGCATAATTTCCCAGAAGATATAAAAAAGAACTAAATCGGTGGCACAGATAGCTCCAATCATCGACCCCTGGGCGATGAGCAGATTGGCGTAATAGCCCTTTTTCTGCTCGGTGAATATAGAAAAAACCATGGGAAACAATACCGCGCCGGTCATGAGGACCAACAGGCTGATACCGTCAACCCCAAGGCCGTAGCTGATGCCGAGAGATTCGATCCAGGGGCGATTTTCCAGATACTGCATACCGCCTGCTCCGCTAAAACCAAGGAACAGTTCGATACCCATGAGGAGAACAACCAGGGAAACGATCATTCCCGCGATTCGAGATGCTCCGCGACCGATGGGAAAGAGGAGCATTGCCAGTCCGGCGAGGATGGGCAAAAAGATCATGACTGAAAGGGCATATTCAAACATTCTTACACCTTACCTAGTTGATCGATTGAGAGAGGAAGAGACTCATGAGGCTCAGTCCTATAACCATATAAATTGCATAAATCCGCACATAGCCTACCTGCAGGGCCTTGAAAGCGTTGCCCGCCTTTTGATACAGCCAGCTGGAAAACTTCACATGACTGTCGGTAACGTTGGGTTCGATAAACCGTGTGATAATCGAACCAAAGGCTTTGTACGGCTGGACAAATACCGCATTGTAAATCTCATCGACATAAAACTTGTTATAGCCGACCTTGGCAAAACCCGTGAATACCGGCTCTTCCGCACCCTCGCCAAATTTCCTGTAGGCGATGAAGATACCTACGGCGACGACACCGATGCTGGCCAGCATGGCGAGAAGTTCCAGCCAGACACTGACATGAGGGTGATGCTCGATCACACTTGGCGCGAGCCAGTGTGACACGTTGAGCGAGCCACCGAATATTGCCGGGAGATTCAATACGCCGGCAAATGCCGCACCGACCGCGAGGATGACCAGTGGAATAGTCATGACCGCCGGCGGCTCATGCGCATGATCAAAGGCTTCCTGATCCCGTGGTTTGCCATGGAACACGAGGAATATCATACGGAAGGTATAGTAGGCGGTCATACCGGCAACCAGTACGCCGATGAACCATATTCCGGTATGGCCATTGGCCAGCGCGGAAAAAAGGATTTCATCCTTGCTGAAAAATCCGGAAAACGGCGGGACGCCGGACAGGGCCAGGGCACCGATGAGCATGGTCCAGTAGGTACGTGGCAGTTTATCCTTCAGCCCACCCATTTTCCATACATCCTGCTGATGGTGCAGGGCATAAATGACCGAACCGGCTCCGAGGAACAGCAACGCCTTGAAGAAGGCATGGGTGAAGACGTGGAAGATTCCGGCGGAGTAGGCGGTGACACCGACCGCGGCAAACATGTAGCCGAGCTGACTGACGGTCGAGTAGGCGAGAATCTTTTTGATGTCTTTCTGGAACATGCCAAATATTGCCGCGAGAAGTGCGGTGAGGATACCGACCCAGGCGACAACCATTCCGGCGCTGGGGAAATGTGCATAGATAAAGCTGAACCGGGCCACCATATAGACACCGGCGGTGACCATGGTTGCGGCATGGATGAGGGCAGAGACCGGAGTAGGACCGGCCATCGCGTCCGGCAGCCAGACATACAGGGGGATCTGTGCCGATTTACCGCAGGCGCCGACAAAGAGCAGCAGGCAGACGGCAATGCCTATTGCCGGGGTAAGACTATGTGCATTCGCCTTCAGGGAGAGGTAGTCAAAACCGCCGGCGCCGATAGCCCAGAACAACACCGACATGCCCAGAACGAAACCAAGATCGCCGATACGGTTGACGATAAACGCCTTATTGCCGGCCAGGACATTGTCGGTATCTTCACTGTAGTAGCTGATGAGCAGATAGGAGCACAGCCCGACACCTTCCCAGCCGACAAACATCACTACAGGGCCGCTGCCGAGAACCAGGATGAGCATGGAACCGAGAAACAGGTTCATGTATGCGAAAAATTTGCCGAAATTCTTATCCTTGGCCATGTAGCCGATAGAATATATGTGGATCAGGGAACCGATAAAGGTGACGAACAGCAGCATCAGTGAACTGAGCGGGTCGGCAAGAAAACCCATATTGACATGCAGGTCGCCGACGGCAAACCAGGTATAGGCATTATGTGTGAGAATCCGTTCATCCGCCGGAAGGCCTTTGAGATGGTAAAAAACCACCAGGGCCAGAAAAAACGACAGTACCGGGCCGATACAGGCCAGGGCGCCGTATAGCATTTCCGATAATGGATTCTTTCTGCAGGTGAGCATGTGCAGCAGCCCGATCACCAGCGCTCCAATAAGCGGAAAGAGGGGAATTAATCCGAGATATGTAGCAGTATGTTCCATGAAATCACCCTTTTAACAGGCTGAATACGTCGGTATCCAGTTTACCCTTGTGCTTATGAAGCAGTATGACTACCGCGAGAGCCAGCGCAGCCTCGGCTGCGGCCACAGCCATGACCAGCAAGGCGAGAACCTGCCCATCCATGCTTTCGTGCAGTCGTGAAAAGGCTATAAAGGACAAGTTAGCCGCATTGAGCATGAGTTCTATGGACATGAACACCGTGAAGACATTCCGTCTGGATATCACACCGAGTATGCCCAGGGAAAAGAGAATGACACTGAGAATGAGATAGTTCTGGATCATTTGTTCAACCTCCTCTTCCCTGCAAGTACTACCGCACCAATAAGAGCCACGAGCAGGAGAAGGGAAACAATTTCAAAAGGCAATAACCAGTCCTGAAAGAGCACCAATCCAACCTCCTTGACCCCGCCGAAGCCGGAGCCGACTATCGTCGCTTCACTACCCGGCAGACTCTTCACCACCTTGATGAGGAAAGAGGCGATGGGGAAAATCAGGATTATGCCGCCGATAAGATAATAAAAACGACCTTTTTCCTCAGGCAGATCACTGGTCTGAATATTCAGAAACATGATGATAAAGAGGATAAGGGACATGATTGCCCCGGCATAGACGATAAGCTGCAGGACAAAAATCAAACTGGCGGACAACAGTGCGTACAGTCCCGCCAGGGAAATCATTGTCACTATCAGACTCATCGCCCCGCTCATCGGGTGGCGGAACAGTACCAACCCGGAGGCGCCAAGAACAGACAGCACGGAAAACACATAAAATAGCCACTCTGCAGACATAATATCAAGCGCCCCCTTTCTTATATTCTTCTTCGGAAAAAGCTCCAGGGGTTGTCAGCAACTCCTCGAGCCCAAGAACGAAGGATTCCCTATTGTTGTCAGTAACGGAAAAAATCCCGGTATCCATGCGGATCGCATCCACAGGACAGGCTTCAACGCAATAACCGCAATAAATGCACTCAAGCAGGTCGATGTTGAACTTGACCGGCATTTTTTCCGCCTTGTCGTCGAGTCGTTCCCCCGCCTCAATCATGATGCACTTGGCCGGACAGTTGGTCTGGCACATAAAGCAGGCGACACACTTCACCGTCTGGTCCTCGTGGGTCGTCAGTCGGTGCCGTCCGCGCCAGCGAACCGGGATCTCCGGCTGCACCTCCGGGTAATGCCGGACGTAGAGTTTTCTATTATCGAGTAGATTTCTCCACAAGTGGCCAAAGGTGGTGGCCATTCCTTTGAAAATCTCGGGGAGGTAGAGCCTTTCCTGCAGGCTCGAACCTTTCCGTTCTATTGTTTTGACTTGTGCACCCATGTCATTCTCCTTTAGGAACCGTTACGAAATAATCAGGCTATTTCTCACGATTTCTGATGGCTCCTTCTCCCGTTCGGCGGGGTTAGCTCAACGCCACGACAACTGCGCTTGTTATAAAGATGTTCAGAAGAGCCAGTGGTAGGAGCGTCTGCCATCCAAGTTTCTGTAACTGGTCATATCGAAAACGGGGTATGGTCCAGCGTACCCAGATAAAGACGAATATCATCAGCGTCACTTTCACAAGCAGGGTACATATCTGCAGCAGG
Organism: Desulfocastanea catecholica; assembly: GCF_054657295.1. Taxonomy (NCBI): domain Bacteria; kingdom Pseudomonadati; phylum Thermodesulfobacteriota; class Desulfobulbia; order Desulfobulbales; family Desulfobulbaceae; genus Desulfocastanea; species Desulfocastanea catecholica. Next base: position 104,322 of record NZ_BAAHYZ010000008.1, on the reverse strand, counting down.
GCGACGAAGATACCGGCGGCAGCTCCACCAGAGGTGCTGAACAACAGGATAGCCAGCAGAACCAGCTCCAAGAAAATGGTCAATCCCCAGAAACATTTGATATAGACGTTTGCTTCAAACACGCGTGGATCATTTTCTCGAGGATAATGACTGACGTTGTTCCTTCTAATCCATCCGGTAAAGTAGTACATGATCACCGGCAGAGCGATCATCAGCAGGAAGGCGACCGGTTTGGCAAAATTTATTAGGGTTTCGGTGGCAAGAAAGGGGATCTGATAGCCGCCGAAAAACAGGGTGACGATGATCGCGCTTGAGGCGAACATGGCGACATATTCCCCCATAAAAAACACGGCAAACTTCATGGCACTGTATTCGACATGGAAGCCGGCGACGATCTCACTCTCGCCCTCGGCGAGATCAAAAGGTGTTCTGTTACATTCGGCGAAGGCGGCAATAATGAAAATAACCATGCCGAGCGGCTGCAGAAGGGCACCCCACATGGGGATGAAACCGAACAGCAGCTTGCCTTGAAACTGGGCCATTTCGTTGAGGTTGACGGTACCATAGACAACAAGCAGGCTGATAATTGCCAGCCCCATTGGAATCTCGTAACTGATGACCTGGGCGGCGGAACGCAGGCTGCCAAGGATGCCGTACTTATTCGACGACGACCAGCCGGCGAGAATAATACCGTACACGGCAAAACCGGCCAAAGCGAGAAACCAGAGAATACCCAGATCAATGGGAATGCCCTGCATGATGTAGCTTTTCCCACCCAAAACCAAAGTGTCGGCAAAGGGTACAACGGCAAAAGAGACAATGGCGGTAAAAAAGACGATTAACGGAGCGATAACAAAAAAGAATTTATGTTTGATATGCGCGGATACCACATCTTCCTTGAATGCCAGCTTAAGGCCGTCGGCGAGATTCTGTACCAGGCCGGCCGCTCTGAAGCCAAAGATACCGGCGCGGTTCGGACCGGATCGATCCTGAAAATATCCGGCCCCCCTGCGCTCCATCCACACGCAGACTGCGACAAAGCAGAGCGGGACAAAAGCGCTGAAGAGAACGCGAATGGCAATCATTACATAATCAAGCAGTGACATTGGCAGCCTCGCTATCGTTTAAGTTCAATCCCTTTGCCGGGATCTTGTCAGGTTCAAAGTTTTTCAGCGCGCTAATGGCTTGCTGCAGTACCGCGAATCTTTCCTCGGGGCTGGTAAGCGGCCCACCGAGCTGAACGGCAATGGCGCTGATATCGGCAAGATCGTTGTTTTTGGTCAGGGCTTTGGCAAAGCTCTGGAGAATGTTGTCACAATTTATGACGCTTCCCGCATACTCACTGTACGAGGCTACAGGTAAAGCCAGATCGGCCAGAGCAGTGAATGGGGTGTCATGGCTGCTGACGGCGATGACCTTGGTCCCCTGAAACAGTTTTTTCAGCTCGTTCTCTTTGTAGCTGCGGTTGAGGTCGTTATTGAAGTTGATGAGCAGTTGCGCCTGCTGTACCCCGGCTTCGAAGGCTTCCCGACTGCAGTCGATACCGAGAAGAGTCAGACCGGCCCGGTTGGCTGCTTTATCATCCTGGATAAGATAATCGTCGCCGTCTCCCTGCTTGATGTACCCATCACTGTAACCAAAGAGAGGCGCGCCCAGTTTTTCGGCCAGTGCCTGCACGGCGACCATCTGCTCGAGAGAACAGTTTGGTGAGAGAACGAGGGCGATTTTTTCCGCTCGCTCTATTTCTTTGGTGCAGGCGGCGAGAACATCGTCGATCGGCCGGGCTTTATTGTTGAGCCGTGCCTCGACGAGACGTCCTTCGTTTTCCGCCTTATAGCTCAATCGCCCGGCATCACAGATGAAGTAGCCATTGACCTGTTCGTTGAGCCGTGGACGAAACCGGTAAATGATATCGTCTTTATATTTTTCGCGGTTGTGATCGATGGTGATGTTGCAGCCTTTCGAGCAACCGTGACAGATGCCGGGGGCCTTTTTCAAAAACCAGACCCGCTGTTTAAAGCGGAAATCCTTGCTGGTCATAGCACCAACGGGACAGAGGTCGACGACGTTGCCGGCATAGCGGTTGCTTAGCGGTCTGCCGGGAAAAATATTTACCCGGGCGTCATCGGTTCTGTTGATGATGCCCAGCTCACCGGTCTTGGTGATCTGGCGGCAGAAGCGCACGCATCGGCCACAGACGACGCAGCGTTCCTGATCATGCACCACCCCGGCACCAAAATCCATCTTCTTGCCTTTGACGACCTGGGGGACGTTCATCCGGCTTTCAGCCTGGTCGTAGGCCATGTAGTAGTCCTGCAGCTTACATTCTCCGGCCTGGTCGCAGACGGGGCAGTCGGTGGGATGGTTGATCAATTCAAATTCCATCACATCGTGCTGGATCTTTTTAATGTGCGCCGCGTCGAGTAATACCTTCATGCCTGCCATGGCCGGTGTTTTACACGCCGGGACAAGTGGTGGCCGGCCGTCTTCAATACCGACCAGACACATGCGACAGTTACCGTCGGCACCCAGTGCCGGATGGTAGCATAAATGAGGTATTTCGATGCCGACAGCACCGACGGCGTCGATCAGGTTTTTGCCTGCCTCGACCTCGACTTCGACTCCGTTTACAAAAAGTTTTATCTTGTCAGCCATGGGGTGCCTTATTCCTATTTCGCTTCTGCTGCTGAAGAATCGTTCTTTGCCACATATGCCTCAAATTCGTGCCTGAACTTATCCAGATAGCTGCGCACCGGCATGGTGCAGGCAGCCGATAAAACGCATACTGTTTTCATCTCGATATTATCGCACAGCTCGCGCAGCAGGTTGACATCTGCCATGCTGCCGTCGCCGCGCAGTATTTTTTTGACAATCTTCAACATCCAGCCAAGACCTTCCCGACAGGGAGTGCATTGTCCGCAGGATTCGTGGTGATAAAAGTCAATAAGGTTTTTCACCAGGTGGACGATATCGACCGTCTCATCGAGGATGACGATACCGCCGGAGCCAAACATGGTTTTATGGGCGGCCATGGACTCGTAATCAAGGGTGACCGTTTTCGCTTCCTCGGGCAGCAGTACCGGCGTTGAACTCCCGCCGGGAATGATCCCTTTCAGTTTGCGGCCTTTCCACACGCCGCCGGCGACCTTGTCGATAACCTCGAGCAGAGGCAAGCCCAGCGGCAGCTCGTACATGCCGGGTTTTTCCACGTGACCGGAGATGCCGAACAGATGTGTACCGGGACTCTTTTCCGTACCATAGGCCTTGTAGGCCTCGGCGCCGTTGGCAATGATAAACGGCAGCGAGGCGATAGTCTGCACATTGTTGATGATCGTCGGACAGCCATAAAGACCGGCAACTGCAGGAAACGGCGGCTTGCTGCGCGGCTGGCCTTTTTTGCCCTCGATGGACTCGAGCAGTGCGGTCTCTTCGCCGCAGACATAGGCACCGGCGCCGCGGTGGACCGTGACGTTGAGTTTATAATCATGGCCGGCGACTTTGTCGCCGAGATATCCGGCCTTGTAGGCCTCATCTATTGCCGCCTGGAGTGCTTTCACCTGGGTGGTGTATTCGCCGCGGATATAGATATAGGTATCATGGGAACCGATGGCATAGCTGCAGATGATGATGCCCTCGATCATCATGTGCGGGTCTTTGACCAGGATATATCGATCCTTGAAGGTGGCCGGTTCCGATTCGTCGGAGTTGACGGCGAGATAGACCGGTTTGCCGGTGTCTTTCGGCAAGAAGCTCCATTTCACACCGGCCGGAAAACCTGCCCCGCCTCTGCCGCGCAACCCGCTGCTTTTCACCAGCTCGATGACGTCTTCCGGTGGCATGGAAAAGACCTTGTCGAGGGTGGAATAGGCGCCGTGCTTTTTGGCAACTTTAATCTTGTTGGCGTCTTTTATGTCGAACTTGGCACTGAGAATCTTGACTTGCATCTTCGTCCGCCTCCTTATTTCAATGTGGCCAGTAGCGATTTCAGCTTGTCCACGTCCATGTTCTCGTGGAATTCGCCATTGACCTGAACAACCGGAGCGGTACCGCAGTGACCGAGGCATTCAACCTCTTCCAGACTGAATTTTCCATCGTCACTTATCTGGCCGGGTTGTATGCCGATTTCGTTTTTCAGATAGTCAACAATTTCCTGTTTGCCGCGCAGCCAGCAGGACAGGGTGCGACAGACACAGATATGGTTTCTGCCCATCGGCTGCAGATGATACATGGTGTAGAAGGTGGCTGCCTCGTACATCTTGCTGGCAAAGGTCCCGATGCGGTCGGCGGCGTAGGCCATTGCTTCCTGACTTATCCAGCCCTCTTGTTCCTGTATCAGCCACAGGGCAGGAAGAATCATCGACTCTCTGGTCGGATAACGTTTGATAAGCCTTTCGAATTCAGCATCCCTTTCCTTGTCGAACTGGAATGGTGTCCCTGTCGAAATCAGTTGTGAACGATCGCTCATCTGTCCAGCTCCCCACCGATTATATTGATACAACTCAGGTTGATGACGGCGTCCGCTATCATGTTCCCTTCAACCATTTTATGAAAACCACCCATGATGTAAAAACATGGCGGTCGCACCTTCAGTTTGTAGGGTTTGCCGGATCCGTCGGAGACAAAATGGAAACCCAGTTCGCCGTTGGCCGCTTCCAGGGAGTCATACCATTCCCCTGCCGGGGCCTTGACGCCTTCGAAAACCAGTTTGAAGTGGTTGGCCAATCCTTCAATGTTGCTGTAGACCTGCTGCTTGGGCGGCAGACATACCTGGGAGTCTTTGACGTTGATCGGTCCTTTGGGAATGTGTTTCATCGCCTGGCGAATGATCCGGATGGACTGCACCATCTCATGAAAACGAATCATGAAGCGGTCATAGATATCGCCGTTGGTGCCGACAGGTACCTCAAAGTCGAAGGACTCGTAATTATAGTAGGGGGCGTCTTTGCGCAGGTCAAAGGGTACGCCGCTGGCTCGGAGGGTGGGGCCGGTGAAACCGTAATTCAGGGCGGTTTCCGCCGTGAGTATACAGACACCCTGGGTCCGGTCGTGGACAATGCGGTTGGTCTCGACCAGTTTCAGGGAATCACCGATACCTTTTTCTATGCCACGAAGCTGTGCTTCCAGATCCTCTTCCCAGCCATCATAAAAATCACGATACATGCCGCCGATCCGGGTAAAAGAACTGGTAAGGCGTGCACCGGTGAGGCGACTGATGAGATCATAGGCGGCCTCTTTTTCATTATAGAGGTACCAGTAGTTTGTCAGACCACCCATATCAACCATGGCGGCAGAGAGACAGACCAGATGATCAAGGACCCGGTAGAATTCGGAGAGCACCACGCGCATGAATTGGGCTCGCTCGGTTATCGTCACGCCCAGCCATGATTCAACCGCCTTGGCGTAGGCGATGTTGTTCAGCATCGACGAGCAGTAGTTGAGCCGGTCGGTGAGTGGGATGATCTGATTGTAGGTCCTGTTCTCGGAGGTTTTTTCAAAACCTCGGTGCAGGTAACCAATTTCATTGACGTTGGCCAGAATGGTCTCGCCGTCCAGGGCGGTAAGGATGCGGATGGCCCCATGGGTGGCCGGATGAGAAGGTCCGAGGTTGAGAAACATCACCTGGGTGTTGATGTCCTTCAAGGTCGCATCATCAACACCTTTTTTGGCCAGCCTGGCACGAATTTCCTTCTCCAGGCTGTCCGTCTGGTAACAGACCTGGCCTTTTTCGATAGGATAATCCTTGCGCAGGGGGTGTCCCTCAAACTGCCAGTGGTTGAGTATTCTTCTGAGATCGGGATGGCCCTGGAAGTGAATACCATACTGGTCATAAACCTCCCTTTCGCCAAAGAGTGCCGCGCCCCAGAGATGTGTCGCGCTGGTAATACCGACTTCCGGGTCGAGTATCGGAGTGCGCACCTGCACGAGAATATTTTTTTCCCAGTTGCGCAGGGTATAGACCACATAAAATCTGGTTTCCTGGGCCTGCGGATACTCGAGGTAATCGATTGCCGTGACATCGACCATCAGACCGCAGTTAAAATCCGGTTCATTTTTTAACCGGGAAAGCGTGTTCTCCAGGTTTTCAGGTCGCACATCTATAACCACTGATTCCAGAACAACTTTGCAGATCGCGTCCGGAAACGCGGCTTGGATTTTTTCTAAAGCCGTCGCATTCATATCAGTCGAGAATCCCTTTAAAGTCTTTATGGCGGTCTTTGAGCACACTTTCGCCTTTAATCTGGTCCTGGATTTTGATCAGAGCGTCCAGCACAGCTTCCGGTCGAGGGGGGCAGCCAGAGATGAAAACATCCACAGGAATAATGGTATCGATACCCTGCACGGTGCAGTAGTTATCATATATTCCCCCGGAGCTCGCACAGGCACCCATGGCGACAACCCATTTTGGATCAGGTATCTGCTCATAGATACGCTTCAGAATAGGCGCCTGCTTATAACTGATGGTGCCGCAGACCAGGAGCAGATCTGCCTGGCGAGGAGAAAAACGGACAACCTCTGCTCCAAAGCGGGATACGTCGTGCTGACTCGCCGCTGCGCTCATGAATTCGATGGCGCAACAGGCGGTTCCGAATACGAATGGCCACAGTGAATATTGCCGACCCCAATTGATGACTTCATCAAGTTTGGTGGTTATGACTGTGTCGCCGAGACTTGATTCTAATCCTAACGCCAATTGAGCACCCCTTTCTTAAGAATGTAGATGAGTCCAGTTAGAAGCAGCAGCATGAAGACCACCATCTCTGTAAATCCGAACCAGCCAAGTTCACGGACCGAGACAGCCCATGGATACATGAAGACCGCCTCAATGTCGAATATCAGGAAAAGAATTGCGAGCAGATAGAATTTGACGCTGAACTTCTGGTCAACCGTTCCGATGATCGGGCCTACACCACTCTCGTAGGCTTCATTTTTCATTTTTCCCTTGGATCGCGGCCCCAGAATCGTTGTCGCTATCATAAAGCAGGGAACAAGAGCAGCAATACCGATGAGGGCCACTGCCGAAAGAATCAGTTCCGTTGACATTATTAGTTCCTCTCACTGCTTTTTTCCATACCATGCGGCCGCTGGGCAGCTCACACCTAAACAAAGAAATAATGAACACCCATTCATTAACAGGCCTCTCCATTGCCTGTCAAGAATTTATTTGTTGTAGGCAAACGAAGACTTAAAGGCATTAGTTGTTGTTTAGTCTGGTGTTTGCAAGGCGGTCAAGATGTGCGCTTTGTGCGGCCATGGATTGTTTTGTCTGCCGAAGTACTGGTGTCGGGGCTTGTTTGGTCGGGGCTATGCTGTTGCCGGAGAGTGTTGGGGCACACAATGCACAAAAAGCAATGACGATGACCAGTGCTGTTTTGTTGTTCCTGACATGGTAGAGAAGTCTTTGTCGATTGTTAAGAAATGTCTTTAATTACGATATTACAATGAGTTGGACGGGAAGTGATCTATATTCATTTCAATGAATTGTCTATTCACGAATGATTATGAGGGGTGCTGCAGCTGCGGGGACATCTGATGGAATAACAATCGAGGGCGAAAAAGATCTGTTTCTACAAAAAAACCGGCAATCCTGCGCGTGGTGCGTGCCAGGATTGCCGGTTGGATAAAGAACAACTATCTGCTTTGCCGAGACTAGCAGTCTACGGCCTACCAGCCAAGGGTCAGATAATCGTGGATGGAATTGGCGGCATCGCGTCCGGCACCCATGGCCAGGATGACCGTTGCCGCTCCGGTGACAATGTCGCCACCGGCCCAGACACCTTTTTTGGTGGTTTTACCGGTCCTTGGATCGGCCATTACATTGCCCCATTTATTGAGTTTCATATCCGGGGTTTCGCTGGTGAGAAGCGGGTTGGCGCCCGAGCCGACGGCGACGATGCACAGGTCACAGGCAATCTCGAATTCGGAGCCTTCGACAGCCACCGGTCGGCGCCTGCCGGATGCATCCGGTTCGCCGAGTTCCATGCGCAGACATTCCATGCCGGTCAGCCGACCATTTGCGTCGCCGAGATACTTGGTTGGATTTGTCAGCAGAAAGAGTTCGATACCTTCTTCTTCGGCATGGTGAATTTCTGCCTTACGGGCCGGCATTTCTTCCCTGGAGCGTCGATAGACGATTTTGACACTCTCGGCCCCAAGACGCATGGCGGTCCGGGCGGAGTCCATGGCCACGTTGCCTGCACCAAGGACGACGACATTCTTGCCGATCGGGATGGGTGTATCGACTTCCGGATATTTGTAGGCCTTCATGAGATTGGCCCGGGTAAGATACTCATTGGCGGAAAGGATGCCGACCAGGTTTTCCCCGGGGATGTTCATAAATCTCGGCAAGCCGGCACCGACGCCGACATAGACAGCGTCGTATCCCTGCTCGAAAAGTTCGTCGAGCGATACCGTTCTGCCGACGACCGCATTGCACTGCAGGTCGACGCCAAGCCGTTCAAGAAAGTTTACTTCCTGGGCGACGATGGCCTTTGGCAGGCGAAATTCAGGAATGCCGTAGACCAGAACCCCACCCGGTTTGTGGAAGGCCTCGAAGATGGTCACATCGTGGCCTTTGGTGATGAGATCGCCGGCAACTGTCAGCCCCGATGGGCCGGAGCCGACAACGGCAACCTTTTTGCCGGTGGGACCAGCTTTCGGGGGCAGCTCACCCGTGCCGTGCTCTCTTTCAAAATCGGCGCAGAAGCGCTCAAGGTTACCGATGGCGACGGGTTCGTCTTTCTTGCCGACTATGCAGTTGCCTTCACACTGAACTTCCTGGGGGCAGACGCGGCCGCACACTGCCGGCAGGGCATTTTTCGTCCACAGGTTGCGGATAGCTCCGGTCATATCGCCCTGGTTGATGAGGTCGATAAAGCCGGGAATGTCGACGCCGACCGGACAGCCGGTGACACAGGCGGGTTTTTTGCACTGCAGGCAACGGGCGGCCTCGGCCTGGGCCATTTTCATGGTGTAACCGGTGGGCACCTCAAGGAAATTTCGAGCGCGTATTTTAGGTTCTTGCTCAGGCATGGGTTGCCTGGGGTTTTTCACATTCTTCTCAGCTGTTGCTGCCATAATGTCCTCCGTAGAAAATCGTTATCCACGATAATATGTTGAATCACCAGATTGTTAAACTTCACAAAGAGAGAGCGGAAAGCGTCATCTCAGCCGGCATTGTGCAGTGCACAGTAGGCCTGATGACTTTTTTTCTCGTCTTCCTGATAGGCTCTCAGCCGGAGGATCAACTCATCGTAATCGACTTTATGGCCGTCAAATTCGGGACCGTCCACACAGGCAAATTTTGTCTCGCCGCCAATGGTAACCCTGCAGCCACCGCACATGCCGGTGCCGTCAACCATTATCGGGTTGAGGCTGACCAGGGTCGGAACATTAAATTCCTTGGTCAGATTGCTGACTGCCTTCATCATTGGCACGGGACCAATGGCGACAACCAGGTTGATATCTCCGGCCTGCAGGGCCTCTTTCAGGACGTCGGTGACAAAGCCGTGATGGCCGTAGGAACCGTCATCGGTACAAACGCGAAGGTCGTGGGACGCGGCCTTCATTTGTTCTTCCAGGATGAGCAGGCTTTTGTTGCGTGCACCAATGATGCAGGTGACATCGTTGCCGACTTCTTTTAAGCCGCGGGTGATCGGGTGCAGTACGGCAACGCCGGTACCGCCGCCGACACAGATTACCTTGCCGACCTTTTCAAGGTGGGTGGCCTTGCCTAAGGGGCCGATGACATCCTGGTAGGAGTCGCCGACCTTGAGATCTTTGAAGATTGCCGTTGATTTTCCAACAACCATATAAATGATGGTGATGGTGCCTTTGACCGGATCGGTATCGGCCATGGTCAGCGGGATTCTCTCCCCTTCTTCATTAGCTTTGAGAATGACAAATTGACCGGGCTTGGCCTTCTTGGCAATTAAAGGCGCCTCAATTTCATTGAGGATAACCGTCCCCTCAGCCATTTCTTCGCGTTTTACAATCTTAAACATTTTTTCCTCCTGGTGTAAAAACATTGAATTTTACATGTAAAAAAATATTCTAATTTGAGAAATTTTTCAGGGATAAGTAATCATAAAGTCGCTATAAAATCAACATCTATTGTCGCAGGGCGATAAAAGCCGATGATGTCAGATAGTTGTAATTGCGAAAAAATCAAACAGTCCGCCTGTCTTCGACAGATGGGATGTCCGGCAACATCACTACCTGGACCCGTTTTGCGGTGCAGGCCCAGGAAGTATCTTTTCCGATGGATGGTACATTGAAGGACAAAATTATTCAATCAATGGTTCGTGTAACGCACAGGCCTGTGGCTTATCTGGTCATATAATAGTCTGTTAAACTGGTAAATAAGAGAGATTAAGATTGCCGTGAGATGATTTTTTTATTTGTATTTTACGACGGGGAGGGTATAAGGAAAAAATCGGGTGACTTTTATGTAGTATAAAAAGTCATAATTGCATAATGCGTCAAAGGAGCATGTCATGGCAGAAGGTACAGTGAAGTGGTTCAATAATTCTAAAGGATTCGGTTTTATTGAGCAGGACGGGGGAAAGGATGTTTTTGTTCATCATTCGGCTATCAAGATGGAAGGTTTCAAGTCCCTCGAGGAAGGTGAACGGGTGAAATTTGATATTGTGGACGGAGCTAAAGGTCCCGCTGCAGAGAATGTAGTCAAGATCTGATACATACTCATTCGGTCCACCCCTCGAGGTCTGGACTGTGATTGTCACAGCGTCATGGGAACTGTCGGTTCTCTGACGCTGTTTTTTTTTACAACGCAGCTGACGAGTTTTTATGACGCCATCAAATTAATGAAGCTGAAAAAGAGATTGGCCGACAGTCTGTCCGCCGGCGAGCTGGCCTGTCTGGTAGGCGCCTATGATCTGGTTGGCGATATTGCCATTATTATCATCCCGTCGGAATTGGTGTCAAAAGAACAACTTATTGCCGAGGCAGTCCTTGCCGGCAACAATAAGATCAGAGTCGTTGCCAAAAGAGCCGGGAATTATGGCGGTGAATTCAGAACCATTCCCCTGCAGGTTCTCGCTGGTGAAAACAGAATAGAAACGGAGGTGAAGGAGTCGAGGGTTCGCCTGCTGGTCAATCCGGAAACCGTGTATTATTCTGTCAGAAGCGGCAATGAAAGAAGACGACTCGCCGCGCTGGTGCAGCCGGGGGAGTCGGTTCTGGTGCTTTTTTCCGGGATCGGCCCTTTTCCACTGATCATTGCCAGGTACAGCAAGGCCAAATCCGTCGTCGGCATCGAAAAGAACCCCGAGGCCCACGCCTATGCCCTGGAAAACCTTCGGCGCAATAAAAAGCAAAAAAACATCCGGCTCTATCTTGGCGATGTCCGAGAGGTGGTACCGGCCCTCGCCGCAACCTATGACCGGGTGATCATGCCCCTGCCGGTCGGAGGGGAAGAGTTTTTGCCATGCGCCCTCCAGGCGGTCAAAGCGCGTGGCGTTTTACATTTTTATGACCTGCAGCGTCCGGAACTGTTTACTGCGTCATGTGAGAAAATTGCCGGCGCCTGTGCCGTTGTCAATCGAACGGTACTTTCGACCGCCATCACCAGATGCGGGCACTGCGCGCCACAAATCTACCGGATCTGCATCGATGCGCGGATATCCTGAAATAACCTGCCCGGGCTTACGGGCATAATTGACACACACACAAGGAGCAGCTATGCACGTTTCATTCTACGGCGCGACAGGAGAGGTGACCGGTTCGTTTCACACCCTGGTCACTGACCGGGACACTACTTTACTTGACTGCGGTCTTTTTCAGGGCAGGCGAAAAGAGACCGAAGCAAAGAATCGCGTTCTTCCTGTCGATCCGAAAATTTTCACCAACATGGTGCTGTCCCATGCCCATATCGACCATTCCGGCCGCATCCCCATGCTCACCAGAGATGGCTTCAGCGGGCACATTTTCTGCACCAGGGCAACCGCCCATGCCTGTGAGTATCTGCTCAGGGATTCGGCCAAGATCCAGGAAGGTGATGCCGCCTATCTCAATTATAAGACGGCCAAGGTTTTCCTGGCCAAGTTGAAAACCGGAGGGGAGCAGTCGAAAATTTCCGCCGCCGACCAGCAGGAGATTAAGGCCCTGCTCAAATCGGGAGACCATGATCTGCGCCTCGATGTCGTGGAAAAACTGTTGCGTGAAAATAATCTGGAGCTTATCACCCCGCTGTACACCCTGGCCGAGGCGGAAGAATCGCTGGGCTATTTTCAAGGTGTCCCGCTGCATGAGACCGTGACCATCGGCACGGATCTTTATTGTACATTTTATGGCGCCGGTCATATCCTCGGCTCGGCCATGTCGGTTCTCCAGCACAAGGCGAATGGTCAGACAAAAACCGTGCTCTATTCCGGTGATCTGGGACGTTTTGACAAGCCGATCGTCAAAGATCCAACCCTTGATTTTGCCGAGGAGCACCGAAATATCGATCTGATGATCTTGGAGAGTACCTACGGCAGCAGGGAACATGAGCCGGTTACCGATATGAAACCGATGCTGAAAAAGGTTCTGAACGAAACCTTTGCCCGGGGCGGTTCGGTGATTATCCCGGCCTTTGCCTATGGTCGAACCCAGGAACTGCTCTATTTTATCCACGAACTTTTTCTGGCCAAGGAAATTCCGCCGATGCCGGTCTGGGTTGACAGTCCGCTGGCCACGAATATGACCAATGTTTTTGGTGAGCATCCGGAAACATATGACGAGGAAACCCACGATTCGTTTTTAAGAAAAGGCCTTAATCCGTTTGATTTCGAACACCTGAAGTTTGTCCAGAGCGTGGAAGAATCGATGGCCTTGAACCGTGAAACCAAATCCCATATTGTTCTGGCCGGATCGGGCATGTGTGAGGGCGGGCGGGTCCTGCATCACCTGCGACATAAGATCCATGATGAGCGCAACACGGTACTGATCGTCGGGTATATGGGGCAAAATACCTTTGGCCGGCGGTTGCAGGAATTAGGTGAGAAATACCAGGCTGATGGGCGGCGGGGGGAGCCGCCGATCGTCCGTTTTTACAACAAGGACTATCCCTTGAAGGCACGGGTCGTTACCCTGGGCGGGTTCAGTGCCCACGGAGACCGTCGGGAAATGACCCGGGTGCTGAAGGAGTCAAATCTTGCCATTAAAAAGATTGCCCTGGTGCACGGGGAAGAAGAGCAGACCCAGGGTTTTGCCGAATACCTGCGCAAGGAAGGGTTCAGTGTAGTCATACCGTTTCATGGACAAAGCGTTTTTGTCTAGCCGACTGTCTCTTTTTTATTGATTATGGTGAAAATACCGATATAAACAAAAATGACAACCTCGTAAAAACTTCGATATCCGATGGATAAGTAAAAAGCTTCATATTGGAGGCGTGCAATTTTTCTATTATTTCGGCGTACATAAGGTACGTCGTAATGATAGAAAAATTGTAACAACGAACAAGATGAAGAGTTTTTACGACTCCATCATCATTTTTTGGAGATGACAGATGGTATATACGGTTACAATAGATGAAGATGAGTGTATTGGCTGTCAAAGCTGCGTAGAGCTTTGTCCCGATGTCTTCGGTTTTGACGATGAAACCGAAAAGGCCTTTGTTTATAAAGCCCATTCCGGAGAAGAAGAGTGTATTGAGGACGCCGCTGCGGCCTGTCCCGTTGATTGTATCGAGGTGGAAGAAGAATAGAAAAGTCGGGGGCGCAGGTGAAAGACGATGAACAGCAGCCGGCGGCGTCATTTCAGCTGCGGCCCTTTTCTTTAGGTGTACTGGAGGCGAACCTGTCCCTTGGCGGTTCGCTGACCAGGACATCCGCTGGCCTTGTTATTGAATATAGGCTGCAGGGTTCGCTGCATGACCTAAACCTGTCGTCAAGGTCATCAATTGCCCAGGCCGGTCGCCGCCATGAACTCTGGCGGCATAGTTGTTTTGAGGTATTTTTTGCAACCCCGGGCAAAGCAGCCTACTGGGAGGTCAACCTCTGCCCGAGCGGCTGCTGGAACGTCTATCATTTTGCCGGCTACCGCTCCGGCATGCGAGAAGAAACAACGATCGCCCCGCCGCTCTGCCAGGTCGTCACCGACGCCGATCTCCTGTCAATGACCTGTACCTTGAACCTCAGTGGCCTTGTTGACGAGGCGTGCCAACTGGACATCGGCGTTGCCGCCGTCATCGAGGCTGCCGACGGGACTATCAGCTATTGGGCCCTTGACCACCTTGGAGAGCAGCCGGACTTTCACGATCGTCGTAGTTTTCTCCTGTCACTGCCGTGAGTGGGGGTGAGTTCAGCAGTTTTGCCCATATCATGCTGTCTATAGATTATGCTTGTTAAGAAAATTGAACTGCTGGCCCCGGCCAGAGATCTTGCCTGCGGTATCAGCGCCATCAATCATGGTGCCGATGCCGTCTACATCGGTGGCCCGCAATTTGGCGCCCGATCCGCCGCGTGCAACAGCCTGGCCGATATCGAAAAGCTGGTCGCCCATGCCCATCAGTTCCGGGCAAGGGTCTATGTTGCGCTGAATACCATCTTTGACGATCGCGAGCTCGAGCGTGCCGCAGGGCTCTGTCACCAACTGTACGGCATCGGGGTCGACGCCCTGATCATCCAGGATGTCGGCCTGCTCGAAACGGAGCTGCCACCCATCCCCCTGCACAGTTCAACCCAGATGAATAATCGGACGGTGGACAAGGTCCGTTTCCTGGAAAAGGTCGGCTTTCGTCAGGTCGTGCTGGCCCGGGAGCTGAACCTTGAGCAGATCAGGTACATTCGCGCCGCCACCAGTGTCCCGCTGGAATTTTTCGTGCACGGCGCGCTCTGTGTCTCCTACAGCGGCCAGTGTTATATCAGCGAGGTGATGGCCGGGCGCAGCGCCAACCGGGGCGAGTGCGCCCAGTTCTGTCGCCACAGCTTCACCCTGCGCGATGGACGGGGCGAAATCCTGGCAAAGGATCGTTATCTGCTCAGCCTCAAAGATTTAAATCTTGCCGATCACCTTGGCGCACTCATCGAGGTCGGGATCAGTTCTTTCAAGATTGAAGGACGCCTGAAAGATGACTCGTATGTGAAGAACGTCACCGCCTTTTACCGTCAGGCCCTCGATACCCTCCTTGCCGCGGACACCGGCCTGCAACGGGCGTCTTCCGGCAGCTGCAGCTTTGGCTTTATCCCGGATCCAGTCAAATCGTTTAATCGGGGCAAGACCGATTATTTTTTGACCAACCGGGAAAACAGTCGGCGCAAGAAACCCGGGTCCATATTGAGCCCGAAGGCAACAGGGCAGCAACTGGGTCAGGTGCTGCACGCGGAAAAACGGTTTTTTACCCTGGCGACGACCGAAGTTATCAACAACGGCGACGGCCTGTGTTTTTTCACTCCAGAAGGTGCGCTGGTCGGCATAAAGGTCAACCGGGTAGAGGGCGATAAAATTTACCCGAAAGATCCGGTCAATCCGCCTTGCGGAACGATGGTATATCGTAACGCCGACACCTTTTTCACCAAGCTTCTCACTTTGAGTGAACAGTGCCGGACCATACGACTAGACCTTGAACTGCAGGAAACCGCCGTGGGCCTGCAGCTGCTGATTAAAGATGAGGATGGCATAGAATCGACCACCACCGCCACGGTAGAAAAGGCGGCGGCCAGACAGGCCGGCATGGTCGCCGCCCTGGCGGAAAAACAACTGAGAAAAAGTGGCGGCTCGATTTTTTCGGTTGCGGAGGTACGTGTGCACCTGCGGCCGGAGCTGTTCTTTCCCGCTGCGGTGTTCAACGATCTACGGCGAAAGGGGTTTGCCCGACATCTGGAAAAACGGCTGGAAGAGTACCAGCTTGAACGAGTCGACCTCACGGTCAATGATTTCCCCTGGCCGACCGGGGAGGTGAGTTATCTCGACAATATCGCCAATGAGAAAGCGGCAGCCTTTTACCGGCGGCACGGCGTGACGAGGATCGACCAAAAAACACTTCGCGCCGCAGATGTTGCCGGCTGCGCGCTGATGACCTGCAAATACTGCATCCGGGCGCAGCTGGATATCTGCCCCAAGATGAGCAGCAACGCCGATGGTCTTGCCGGGCCGCTGACCATGAGCGACAAGACCGGCGAGTACGCCCTCAGCTTTGATTGTGCAAAATGTGAAATGACGGTAGAGAGACGGAAAAATAAAGGATAGGGATCAGTTGTACTTTGTATTGAACAAAAAAAGAGGTAATTTAAGAGTGAACGTATTGTCTGGTTGTGGTATATGCTAATCGCACCAGGAAAATCATAACCGAATATCCCCTCAAATATTTCCCTCATACATATATCTCGATGAATGCTCTGTGGGATACTCAAACGAAAATTCTCCACATATATACTGGTGAGAAGGGTCATTGGTGCTTGGCTGTGTTCATCCGCTCAGGACAATTTTCCAAGACGACCTGATATATGAAAAAATATTTTTTCAATATGCTGTTCGAACAGCCGAGACTTCTTCGGACCCTTGCTCTGCGAAAGAATTTCTGGATAGTTCTGCTGCTCGATATACTGCTTATTGCGGGGGCGCATTTCCTTGCCTATCTGGTTCGGTTTGATTGGCATATCTCATGGGCAATGCCCAAGATCATCGGCACCATTCCTTTTCTTCTTCTCGCTAAAATCCCGATATTTTACATGTTCGGGCTCTATCGGGGGATGTGGCGCTATACCAGTACTGCCGATCTGATCAATATAACCAAGGCTGTTTGTGTCTCATCCGGCGTTATTATCATGTCCGTCCTGTTCTTAAATCGATTTACTGGATTTTCCCGGTCGGTTTTTTTTATGGATGGAATTTTTACTTTCCTCTTCCTGTGCATGCATCGAGGCATTATCCGGTATTTCTTTCAGAGCAGGGAGTTGATGTCCTGGTTTGGTCAGGATGAAGCACGACCGGTTAAGGTAAGACTGCTGCTCATCGGTGCCGGTGCGGCCGCTGAAAAAGTTATTCGTGAAATCAGGGATAATGTCAACGTCCCTTACGAGGTTGTTGGTCTCGTCGATGACAATTATAGAAAACATGGCTTAAAAATCCACGGAATACCGGTATTGGGGGGAGTGGACAATCTCCAGGAATGCATCGTCAGAACCAGGGCGGAGGAGCTGTTGATCGCCGTTGCTTCCGCATCCGCCGAACAAATGCAGCGAATTGTCGATCTTTGCCGGAAATCAAAGACCACATTCAAGGTTCTTCCCAGTATGGGCGAGATCATCAGGGGGAAATTAAGTGTCACCTCCAGTCGTGAAATCTCCTATAAGGACCTGCTCGGACGCCCAAGCGTGCATCTCGATCAACAGGAAATCGGCCGGTATCTGACTGGTAAGACGGTACTGGTAACCGGGGCGGGTGGTTCGATCGGCTCTGAGCTCTGCCGGCAGATTATTCGCTTTGAGCCGAAGAAAATCATCCTGCTCGATGCCGGGGAAGAAAATCTCTATAAAATCCAGATGGAACTACACCACGATCGCCGGTTCCTCGACTATGTCCCGGTGCTCTGCAAAATCCAGAACAAAGCCCTGCTTGACGCAATATTTACCGAATACGCCCCCACTGTGGTATTTCATGCGGCGGCCTATAAACATGTGCCGCTGGTTGAAGCAAACCCCTGGGAGGCGGTATTCAATAATGTCTTTGTCACAAAAAACCTGATTGAAGCGACCATTGCCCATAAAGTGGAGCGTTTCGTCCTTGTTTCCACCGACAAGGCGGTACGGCCGACAAATGTTATGGGTGCTACGAAACGGGTGACAGAGCTGCTCATGCTCGCCTATTGTAACGATCAAGTGGCAGATCGCTCTGCCAAACAACATACTACGGCTTTTATGGCCGTAAGATTTGGTAATGTCCTCGGTTCTTCCGGGTCGGTCATTCCTCTTTTTAAACACCAGATTGAAAAAGGCGGGCCCGTTACCGTCACCGACCCTGAAATGACCCGCTACTTTATGTCGATTGAGGAAGCGGCACAGCTTATCCTGCAGGCTGGGGCCATGGGTGGGGGAGGGGAGATTTTTATTCTGAAGATGGGGGCTTCCGTAAAAATTGTCAAATTAGCCCATGACCTTATAAAATTGCTGGGCTATGAGCCGGAAAAAGAGATAAAAATACAATTCACCGGTCTTCGTCCTGGAGAAAAATTGTACGAAGAGCTGATCACCGAAGGGGAAGGTATCGTGCCGACAAGGCATGAAAAGATTATGGTCCTTCAGGGGGACGGTCGATCAAAACAGGAAATGGAAAAACTGCTCAGCCGGTTGGCGAACACTGCTACGGGCCATGATGGTCCTGGAATAAAAGAAGCCTTGCATGACATTATTCCAGAATATACGCCGGATCTGGAAGCAGTTGCTGTTGTTCAGCCAAGCAACACTCTAAGTGAGGAATTTTGCAACTAAGAGGTTGTTGAGATCACAAAAAATCAAGCTCTACCCCATGAGTTTCTTCCTTCAAAAAATATTTCCAGGTTAATACTGTAACTCGGTTCAAACAGGGAAATGGTGCTAATTACCTTGCTTAAAATTACAGAGCGTTTTATAGAAATATGCTTTGCGAGTTGCTTTATTGAACTGGACATCGATGATAAAATTCGTGATCAAGGAAAATATTCATCTTAAAGACCATTGATATTGTGAGACTTGCATTCCTGGGAATTCAAATTCAAGGTGGATATTACAAAAATTGCTTCTCAATACATCCATTTATTTAAAGGTTTATCATGTACAACTATCCCACTATTACTGACCGAAAAATCCGTCTTGCCCTGGTGGGTTGCGGTCGAGTTGCCGCGAATCACTTCGGCGCCATTGAACAGCATGTTGACAGCGTGGAGCTGGTTGATGTCTGCGACGTAAGCAGCGTAGCTCTGGAAAAAGCAGTTGCCCGTACCAAGGCCACAGGCCATAGCAGCCTGACCGAAATGCTGAAAACCACTCGCGCCGATATAGTGATCTTGACGACGCCCAGCGGTCTGCATTCCGAACAGGCTATCCAGATTGCCAAGTCTGGTCTCCACGTGATGACTGAAAAACCGATGGCCACTCGCTGGCGGGATGCAGTGCGCATGGTTAAAGCCTGTGATGATGCCAATGTTCGCCTTTTTGTGGTCAAACAAAATCGTCGTAACGCTACCCTGCAGATGCTCAAGCGTGCTGTTGAACAGCGACGTTTCGGTAAAATTTACTCTGTGGCGATGAATGTTTTCTGGACGCGCCCGCAAGAGTATTACGACAGCGCTAAATGGCGTGGAACATGGGAGTTCGACGGGGGGGCCTTTATGAACCAGGCCAGCCACTATATAGATCTGCTCGACTGGTTGATTGGTCCGGTGGAAAGTGTAATGGCATATACGGCAACATTGGCCCGCAACATTGAAGTAGAAGACAGCGGCGTGGCGGCAGTACGCTGGCGCAGTGGTGCTATGGGTACTGTCAATGTGACTATGCTCACCTACCCCAAGAATATGGAAGGCAGCATCACCATTCTCGGTGAGAAAGGCACCGCTCGTATTGGTGGCGTTGCCGTCAATGAAATCCAGACATGGGAGTTTGCCGATACATTGCCGGAAGACAGCGAAATTTCCAATACCAGCTACCAAACCACTTCGGTCTATGGTTTTGGACATCCGCTCTACTATAGTAACGTAATCAAAACACTCCGCGGCGAAGCCGAACCGGAAACCGACGGCCGGGAAGGACTTAAAACTCTGGAAATTCTGATCGCCATGTATCTTTCTTCCAGGGACGGCAAGCGGGTTGCGTTGCCCCTTGAATACTAGAAGGTTGCTGTTTAAATCGGTGAGACTATAAGGTCTTGGAGAACTGTAATGGGAATAATGGTTCATTCTACTGCCATCGTTGATGAAGGTGCACAAATTGGTGATGGCAGCCGCATATGGCACTGGGTTCACATCAGTGGCGGCGCTCAAATAGGCCGAGATTGTTCTTTCGGGCAAAATGTATTTGTGGGAAACCGTGTGGTGATTGGCAACAACGTCAAGATTCAGAATAACGTCTCGGTCTATGACAACGTCACCTTGGAAGATGACGTATTTTGTGGTCCCAGTATGGTTTTTACCAATGTGTATAACCCCCGCTCGGCTGTCAGTCGCAAGAGTGAATTTCGCGACACTCTGGTGAAAAAGGGTGTAACAATGGGTGCGAATTGCACGGTGATATGTGGCACCGTCATAGGCGAATATGCCTTTATTGCTGCAGGGGCCGTTGTTAATCGTAATGTCAAACCCTATGCGCTGATGGCTGGTGTGCCTGCCAGGCAGATTGGCTGGATGAGCCGGTTTGGTGAGCGTTTGGACTTGCCGCTGCAAGGAAATGGTGCGTTCAAGTGTCCGCATACGGGCAGTACGTATCAACTCGTGGATGGAGATTGTGTATGTCTTACCCCATAACTTCCTTGAAGGCAGATATGACCAAGGCTGTGATATGACCAAGGCTGTGTGATAAACGACGACCTTCAATAAGCCGCCAGTCTCAAACGCATCAGCAAACCATCAACTATCAACCATGAACAGAAAAAATATATGCAATTCGTCGATCTCAAAGCACAGCAGGAGAGAATTCGTCCACAGATAGATGCCGCAATCAAAAAGGTATTGCACCATGGAAATTATATCATGGGTCCGGAGGTTGCAGAACTTGAGGAGAGATTGGCCCGGTTTGCAGGGGTCAAACATTGCATCAGCGTTGCCAGCGGAACCGACGCCCTGCTGATGGCCCTTATGGCCTATGGTGTTGGACCGGGGGATGCAGTCTTTACTACACCATTTACTTTCGTGGCCACGGGAGAAGTCATCTCGTTGTTGGGTGCCACACCCATCTTTGTTGATATCGATCCGCAAACATTCAACATTGACCCGGGTCTTCTAGAAGAAGCAATCATAAATTTCAATCAACGATCAACGATCAATGATCAACCTTTAACTCCCAAAGGAATCATTCCTGTCGATCTGTTCGGTTTATCGGCGGATTATGATGTAATTAATGCTATTGCCCGCAAACACGACCTGTTCGTGCTTGAGGATGCCGCTCAGGGGTTTGGCGGTGTGTATAAGGGTCGTCAAGCGGGCAGCCTTGCCGATGTGGCCGCCACCAGTTTTTTCCCGGCCAAACCTCTGGGTTGCTACGGGGATGGTGGGGCGATTTTTACGGATGATGATGCATTGGCAGACCAGCTGTGTTCCATTCGGATTCATGGCAAAGGGACCGACAAATATAATAATGTGCGCATTGGCATAAATGGCAGAATGGATACGATTCAGGCGGCCATTCTCTTGCCAAAACTGGATATCTTTCCTGATGAGCTAGAGTCCAGGAACCGCATTGCAAAAAAATATACCCACTTGCTCCAGGGTGTTCCTGGTGTAAAGACACCAGGGATTCCTGACGGATATGTAAGCGCATGGGCCCAGTATTCAATTCTTGTCGATAATCGAGATGTTCTGCAAAAACAACTCAGTGCGCAGAAAATCCCCACAGCGGTGTATTACCCTAAACCGCTGCATCTGCAGATGGCATACGCTGACCTTGGCCATAGCGCAGGTGACTTTCCTGTTGCAGAGAATATTTCCGGGCAAATTTTGAGTTTGCCGATGCACCCTTATCTGGATGAAGAAACGTTAAACATCATTGTCAACCATTTGGAAAAAATAGTATCCAAGCAGGGGTGAAGCAAAAGAATTTTCATAAATTGAGTAGACCAGTATGTTATCAAACCTATTAGAAAAACTTAGAAAAAATTTTGATTATCAGCTGATAGGCAGACATGTGCAATTGATTGTTGATACCCGCGGCGTGTTTGATGGTTCGCAGCCTAATGTGGTGAAGGCATAAACAGGGGCGGCTGAGAACAATTGAGACTCAGAAGTAGTATCTTGAATAATCCCTTAAAACCAGCATTCCGCACTGATATTCAAGGTCTCCGGGCGATAGCGATCTTGGCTGTTATCACCTTTCACTATAACGCCGAACTTCTTCCCGGCGGTTTCATAGGTGTTGATCTGTTTTTGGTGATATCCGGCTATCTGATAACATCCATTCTTATCAGCAAAAAACAAGTCGGCCAGAATTTTTCACAAATACTGGGAAATTTCTACTTCAGCAGGCTCAAAAGGATAGCCCCGCTCTACTATTTTCTGTTGGTAGTTGTATCGATTGCTGCGGCGATATTTTTTATCCCTGCTGATTATTCTTACTACCGAGACAGTCTGGAAAAATCTTTATATTTTACCAGTAATACTTATTTCGCCGCATTCGGGGATTATTTTGCACCGGCCACCTCTGAATTGCCGTTATTGCATACCTGGGCACTGGCAGTGGAGATGCAGTTTTATCTCCTCATGCCGCTTATTGTTCTTTTTGTTCCAGCCAAATGGTTAAAACGGCTAACACCCCTCGTAATACTCGGCCTGACGCTTTTCGCCGAATATATGATCCGAGTGGCAGGAGAAGATCAACACACATATTATGCCCTTTATGCCCGGGTACCGGAATTTTTGCTAGGCGGTTGGCTGGCTTTACACAAGTTCGAGACTTACTGGTCTACGCGCCGAGCAACTCTTATGGTAGTTTCAGGGCTTGCCCTGGTCCTGATATCAGCGACTTGTATCACCGCAGACGCACCTTTCCCGGGTCTATTGGCGCTGGTGCCTGCCGTTGGCGCGGCCCTGGTCATCTGTGGCGGCAAAGGGGAGTGCTGGCCGTCGAAATTCTTGTCGTTGCCGATACTGGTCTGGCTGGGTGCCATCTCGTACTCTCTTTACCTTTGGCATTGGCCGGTATTGGCTTTCTTGCGCTATTATGCCGGCGCCTACCAGCTCGACCCGACTCTGTCGGCGATTTTTGTTGTTGCCACCTTGATCTTGTCTTCTTGCACTTACTACTTTGTTGAAGAAGTTTTTCGGAGCAGGCAGACAACGGCGTGGGTTTTGGTGCCGATGGCAGTGGCGCTTGTGATAATCGTGGCCCCGATCAAACAGGTGTCGTCGGCCATAAATAAAAAATTGCTGGAGCCGTTACCGGTTGAATTGACACGATATGCAGACCCGGATGATATTTGTCATGGCAAGATGAATGGCACCTGTCTTCGCGGAATAGACCGGGATGATACAAGCATCTTAGTCTTAGGTGACAGCCATGCCGCCATGCTCAACCACTTTTTTGATGCTGTTGGCGAGGAACTTGGGATCACGGCAAGGGTTATAACAGGCAGTAGCTGTGTGACGATCCCCGGTTTTGATTATCAAAGGATTGCCAAGTGGGCCCAAGACTCTTGTCGAGAGCAAATAGCCACGGGGGTGAACTATTTAGATTCATCTTCAATTATAGTAGTGGCAGCCATGTGGAATTATCACACTCAAAGTGAAAATTTCATGAGTGCTCTCACGGAATTTCTGCAAGCAAGTGCCGCAAGGAATCAAAGAATAGTGATACTGTCCCAAGTGCCCAGTTTTGAGAAGAACCCCCTGCGGGCCCAGCGGTTTGAGTTTTTGGGTATTCCGGCATCTCTGCCAAGGAATGAACTGTATTTAACCGCCAATCATAAGATCAAGGAAGTGGCGGATAAATTTCAGTATGTCGAATACCTAGATTTGACTAAATTACCCCTGTTTGATGCAGCCCCAATGTATCAGGGGCGGCTGATATACCATGACGAACACCATCTTAACGAGATCGGATCGAAAATCTATGGCCAGCAGGCTGCAGCATATCTGCGAGATTTAGGTTTACAGGATTCTGCAAATATATACTGATGTCTAGTGTTATCGAAACCCATCTATTATGCTGAATTTCAAGTTCCAATTTCAAAGCGGATTATACAGGCACCCATGGGGCTTATAGTTACACCTGTTTCTCAGGTGTATTTTTCGCAAATAGAAGAGACTTGGAATTTTTTTTTGACATCAGGATCAACAATAAATTGAGGATACTTTGGTCTAAAGAAATGAGGAAAAAATTTTCAAACACATTATATTCGTGTGTCATTCATTTTAAAGGAAACAATATGATGAGGTTCGGTCTTGTTTGTATTTTTTTTGTGTTTGTCGGACTGTCAACATATGCTAAACTAACCTATGCTAAAAAGTCTATACCATCCCAATCAAGCGAACAGGATGTAAAGTTGGTATCCTCATTATCATTGGTAAGTATGGAGAAGGAACTCCTTGGCCCAATTATCGACATCTCCAAGATGTCACTTCAGAATTTAGAAGCCACTTTACCAGCGAAAACTGGCCGCACCCATCCGCTGTATGCTGGTGCAGCAATTCTTGATTTAGTTAGAAATGCGTATCTCTCTCAGGATTCTCACCAATTAAAGGTTGCGAGAGAATATTTAGATTGGTTGGTCGATTCATATCCAATGATGAAAAATGATGGGAATTCAAAAATATGGCAATACAATTTTTCTCACAATAACCTTCAGCCAGGATGGTGGTCAGGTATGGCCAATTCTGCAATCGCATTGGCCCTGAGAGCTGGTTATGAAGTCTTTCAAGATCCTCGTTACAAAATCAATTATGAACTGGCCATGAATGGAGTTATCCTGCCAGTAGAGGAAAATGGCAGCAGTATCGAACTGTCACCTGACGCTCAATGGTTGTGTGAGTACGTCTGGCCAGGTATGACAAGAAACGACAGTTATTTTGTTTTAAATGGCAAACTAATGGCTTTGTTGGCAGTTAGAGTGATGGCAAATGTGACAGGCTCGGAAAAATATGAACTCGCATATGAAAAATCTTTGGCTGGTTACAAAATCCTTAAGGAACGGTTTTTTCAAAAAAATGATAAGTGGAGTTATTATATGCTTAATCCACTTACTACAGAGGCAACCCATTATGCTATTTATGAATTAACGCTTTTCGATGCACTGTATAAACTTACCAACGATGAATTTTTCCTTGATGATATTTTGCGAAGGAGAAAAATATTTATGGAGGAATACCCTGTTTACCTAAATTTAGACAATAATAGGTTGTTTTTTTCTTTAATCGGTTTACCTAATCCATACTATATAGATATCTTTCCTGTGACCATTGATTTTATCTCCGATAATAAAATCATTCATTCAGAAAAAATTGAGAATATATTTGACAAATCTATTCCTTTATCTCAAAGGGCTTTTCTTACTGGTACTATTCCTGGAAATCGTGATGTCGATAGTTTAATTGTAAAATGCTTTATAGCAGGAAGATACGTGGAACTTTACAGGGGTTCTGTTCTTGATCCGATATTTTCCTGGCCTTCTTCCAAGCCAATGTCAATGGAATTTGATCTTCACTGTCATTATGATGCAGAATGTATAGATGGTCCAGATAGAACCGCTGATCATATAACCATAAAGCCACCGAAGATGTCTAGAGCGGATGTCCCTTCACATTACACAAATACGCAAGGTCGGCTGATATTCGATTTTAAAAATGAAATAAATATAAGAAATAATAAATATATTGCATTCATAGTTAATTCAGAAGAAGAAATTAATAATATTAAGTTTACAATTTTTGACAAGACTGGAAATAACACATCAAGGTATTATCCAGCTTTAGTTTCAAATATTGACAATATAATATTGATCAGTTTTGTTGGATTCAACCAAATTGAAACTGTAGATGAAGTCTTTAGTAAATTTCATATCTCAATATTTACAAACTCGTTGAATAAAGATTCGCAAGACGATTTCAATGTTGTTGTTAAAGATGTTTTTCTGTTAAAGGATAATGCAGCGTTATTCTCCTTGCTTCAAGATGACAATTATTTCTTGGTTGAAAAAGAATAATGAAGTTTGTGATGATCAATGAAATCATGCCTTTTTCCATAAACTGAATACTCTTGCTGGTTATCGAACTATGGGAAGGGGTAAGTATTGAAAACTCAGACTCTTATTAACCGCTTCAGGCAAAATCGCTTCTTTTGTGCCGTCATGACACTTGCTTCCGCCAGCGCGGCGGGTCAGCTTATTATGCTGGTGGCCCTTCCGGTCTTGACGAGGTTATATGCTCCAGAAGCATTTGGAGTGCTGGCAGTTTTCAGCGCATTGATGGGTGTGGTGCTGGTTGTCTCCAGCCTTCGCTACGAATTGGCGATTCCGTTGCCGCGCAATGACCGTAATGCCTCACAATTGCTGATTTTGGCCTTATTCATCAATCTGATTAGTGCAGGGATCACTGCCTTTGCTGTTCTTTTACTGCGTTATAAAATCGCAGAATGGACTGAGACACCCGCCGTAGTCAATATGCTTTGGCTGTTACCTGCTGCAATCATAACGGCCGGCAGCTATAAGGCACTGAACTTTTGGGCTGTGCGCAATCGCGATTATAAACGTATCGCCCGAACAAGGATGGAACAAAGCATTGCCAATGTCCTTGTTCAGATTGCCGGAGGAGTTGCCGGTATTGGGTCCCTTGGTCTCGTGCTCGGGCAGGTGGTTGGGCAGTCTATAGGTGTTAGCCGCCTGTCCAAAGGCATTGGCCTGGGATGGTTTTGGCATCGAACGCGAAGGTCATCCCTCAGGAGCTGCTTGTTATTAAATGAACATAATCGTTTTCCCAAATATGATGTACCTGCAGCTGGCATCAATGCGGTCAGTGCGCAGTTGCCCAATTTCGTGCTGGCTGCTTTATTTAATCCGGCGGTCGCCGGTTTTTATTATTTAGCAGAACGAGTACTGCAAACTCCCATGAGTATGATAGGCCAAGCCGTCGCTCAGGTTCTTTACGGCCAAAGCAGGGAAAATATTCAAAGTGGAGACCTTCATCGAACCGTCCTTCGGGTTGCGTGGGTACTGGCCTTCATTGCCGTGGTTCCGACCATACTTATATTTTTATTCGCCGAACCGGCTTTTGTACTGATTTTTGGTGAAGCATGGCGGGATGCTGGTATTTACTCAGCCTGGCTCATTGTAGGAATGGCAGCACAGTTCATTTACTCACCACTGTCCATGGTCTTGATGGCAACTGAGGGCCAATTTGTGAACCTTGTCATTCACAGCCTTATTTTGGTGCTGAAACTAGGAGCTTTATTAGTGGGATATTTTGCAGAGAATGCTCTGCTGGGTATACAGGCTCTGGCGCTGTCGCTTTTAATCGGTTATGGTATTGGCATTTTTTTGGTGATCCGTAGAACTGGAGCAACAGGCAAAGGAGAGTTTTTGTGAAAATAGTAACTGTTATTGGAGCTCGACCTCAATTTATCAAAGCGGCGGCAGTAAGTCGGGCTATTGCCGCATTCAATTCACTTCGGGATAATACGCAATCGATTATTAATGAGATAATAGTACATACTGGCCAACATTTTGATAGTAATATGTCTGATGTCTTTTTTACTGAATTACAAATTCCTCAACCGAGTTACAATTTACAAATCGGTTCCGTGAATCATGGAGCCATGACGGGAAGGATGCTGGAAAAAATTGAAGAGATTCTCTTCAATGAAAAACCGGACGGCGTGATGGTCTACGGTGACACAAATTCCACCTTGGCAGGCGCTTTGGCTGCAAAAAAAAATCACATCAAGGTTGTGCATGTTGAAGCCGGGTTGCGCAGTTATAATATGGATATGCCTGAAGAGATTAATCGTATTCTAACTGATCGGATCAGTGATATTCTGTGTTGTCCTACTGATAATGCTATTGAAAACCTGGAAAAGGAGGGTTTCAAGCTATTTCCTTGCACCATTGCCAAAACAGGTGATGTCATGCAGGATGCTGCACTTTATTACAGCACGTTTTCTGCAAAAAAGTCTTCAATCATAAAAAACCTGGGTCTTGAAAAAGATGAATTTATACTTTGCACTATACATCGTGCTGAAAACACTGATGATTCTACGCGGCTTAAAGGAATAATAACAGCACTCAACGATATTTCCAAAAAAATTCGCATTGTCTTGCCGATGCATCCCCGAACCCGTAAAAAAATTGCGGAACTCAGCTATCTTCTTGAATTTAAAATAATTGATCCAGTAGGCTACTTTGATATCATCGAATTGCTTAAACATGCGAAGATGGTGATGACCGATAGCGGCGGACTGCAAAAAGAGGCATATTTCTTTAATAAAATTTGCATTACTCTGCGAAATGAAACCGAATGGGTGGAACTAATCGAATTAGGTGTTAACCGGTTGGTAGGTGCTATCCCTGAAAAAATTATCTCCACCCAGGTTGATGTTATGAATATCGAAAAAAATTTCGACAGTAAATTATATGGAAACGGCATGGCAGGCAAGAATATTGTCGAACTGATTGCAAAAACAATTGTTATGGATTGAAAGGTAGTATTCTTTTGATTTTTTTTAATTGAAAATTTAGTAATACTTCAATATGGTAGCCATGAAAGTCTGTTAGGTAGGTAATGTTTCCACTAAAAGCAATTAAGGTAAGATTTCCATGGACATTGTTGTTAATAACTTTAACTTTTTTGTTGTTATCGGTGCTGTATGAGAGACTTGTAGTACCAATATATAACTTTGGAGGGATGACCTCCAATCCACGTGATGACTGGTATATAGACTTAGTATTCCTTCTTTTTGCTTCAATTGTATTGCCGAAAAAAATCAGGCGTCCCAGTGATCTCTACAATTGGTTCTATTTTTGTATTCTGTTGATTCCTGCCTCGGTTTTATCAGCAGAGCAGGGAAGTAGCCGTTTTCATTTGTTTTTGATGTTTACAGCCCTGTTTCTCTTGATGGCATTTCGCAGTGCGCTGGCACTAATCATTTTCCGGAGAACCGTGGCAAGTGAACGAAATATTAAGTATCTCCCGTATTATCCAGTGCTTATCTTTGTTGTTTTGATACTTGTTATGCTGGCGATTTCGGTACATGGAGTATTTAACCTTCATTTTCGAGATGTCTACAGCTTCAGGTTCGACATCTCTGCAAGTATGCCGACTTTTCTTCGATATTTGATGCCGCTTGCCTCGACCACACTAATGGGCTATTTGGTGGCATTGAGTGTTCAGCGTAAAAAAATCATGACTTTTTTTCTGTTATTTTTTATAGGTTTTCTGTTTTTTTCTTTCTCAAGTCACAAAGCAATGGTGTTTTATCCCTTAGTTGCAATGGTTGGCTATTTTCTTTTTAAAATATCTCGATCACATTTGCTCATTCTATGGGGATATTCGATTTTAGCAATCATTGCCTTATTGGCACCAGAAGGAATTGAATTTTTAGGCGCCTTGTTTGCCAATCGGATTGTTTTTATTCCCAGTCAAATAAACTTCTATTATTTTGAATTCTTTTCGGAAAATCCATTTATGTTGTGGGCGGAGAGCAAAATCAGTTTAGGGTTGGTAGATACACAATTGCCTATGGCCTCAATGAAATATATCGGAGGCCTGATGACTAAAAATGATGCAATATCCGCCAATACCGGATGGGTGGCTAACGCTTATATGAATGCTGGAATTATCGGTATTTTTATCTATGCGGCTGTTGTTGGATTTATCTATGTTTTAATTGATGTGTGGGCCGATATTTATGGTAAAGAACTTGTTGGCGCAGCTTTTCTTATCCCCGTAATAACATTTATAATGTCGGCGGATCTATTGATTACTTTGCTTACGACAGGTCTCTTTGTACTTTTATTAATTTTTCAAATAGCGACAATAATGATTCACATACGCAAGTATTTTGTATTTGAAAAGCCACAAGCAACAGTGATGTCCAATGGCTAGGATATATGTAGCTACATCCGTACATGGACGCTATGATGTTCGCATTTTCTTTAAGCAATGTCGTTCTCTTGCGGACGGAGGACATGAAGTGGCACTGGTTGTTCAAGACGGCAAAGGTGACGAAAATTGTGACGGCGTGAAAATCCTTGATCTAGGGATGCCCCCTGTCAGCAGGTTGCGCAGGATCCTCTTTTCACCCTGGCGAATGTATCGTTTTCTCAGTAACGCACAGGCTGACTTAATTCATTTTCACGACCCGGAGCTTTTGCCGGCTGGCTTTCTGCTGAAAAATGGCAAACGGCATGTGATTTATGATTCGCATGAAGATTTTCCACGGCAAGTTTTATCTAAGCACTGGATACGTCCCGCAGTACGCAAGATCATCTCGCTTTTTTTTGAGCAATTTGAAAACTTTATTGCAAAGAGACTGGATGCCGTTGTCTGTGCCACACCATTTATCGCCAAACGCTTCAAACAAATTAATTCGAAAAGTATTGATATAAACAATTATCCGCTTTCGAAAGAATTCCAACCTCTAAGCGATCTTCAGGAACAATCGTTTTGCCGCACGATTTGTTATATCGGTGCCATGACCCGGGAGCGTGGCATTTCTGAGCTTATCGAGGCAATGGATATATTGCAGGATGTCACTTTAATTATGTGTGGTCCTTTTGAAAGCCAAGCTTACGCTGATGAACTCAAGGCAATGGCAGGGTGGAGATTTGTTGACTACAGGGGGATTGTGGGGCGTGACGAAGTAGCGAAGATTATGTCGATTTCCATGGCTGGAGTTGTTACATATCTGCCTGGTCCCAATCACAATGATTCTCAACCGAATAAGATGTTTGAATATATGTCGGCAGGACTTCCATTAATAGCTTCACATTTTCCATTATGGCGCGAGATTGTTGAGGAGAATAACTGTGGTCTTTGTGTCGATCCTTCTTCACCTCAGGAGGTAGCAAGCGCAGTAGCATCATTGTTGTCAGACGAACTGATGTGCCGTCGGATGGGCAGAGCAGGGAGAGAGGCCATTATCAACAAATATAACTGGGAAAATGAATCTTCGAAACTTATCGACCTGTACAACAGACTTCTTGGAAAGGAAATGTAACGATGGATTATTTTGTCCACTCCCACGCACTTGTGGAATCTCAACAAATAGGAAAAAATACCCGTATCTGGGCCTTCGCCCATGTCTTGCCGGGAGCCATCATTGGTGCTGATTGCAATATCTGTGACAATGTTTTTATAGAAAATGATGTGGTTATCGGTGACCGGGTGACGATCAAATGTGGTGTCCAGATCTGGGATGGCATTACAATCGAGAACGATGTCATGGTGGGACCAAATGCGACCTTTACAAATGATCTTTATCCGCGCAGCAAACAACCATTCGAACTGCGCCGGACTCAAGTTAAAAAAGGTGCATCAATCGGGGCTAATGCGACTATACTCTGCGGTATCACTATAGGTGAGAGGGCTATGATAGGTGCCGGATCTGTGGTATTGAAAGATGTCCCTTCTCATGCTGTTGTCGTTGGCAATCCTGCCCTAATAATCCGTTATGTGGAGTCTAAGCATGGCACTTGATGATTGTAAAATTATTGATCTTCCTAAAATATCCGACCCTCGGGGAAACCTGACCTTTATTGAAGGCGGTACTCATATTCCATTTGAGATAAAGCGAGTGTATTATCTTTACGATATTCCAGGCGGAGCAGAACGGGGGGCTCATGGTCATCGCAGGCTGCAGCAATTTATTGTATCAATGTCTGGTTCCTTCGATGTCATTCTTGATGATGGATTCAAAACGCGAACCATTCATATGAATAGATCATATTATGGGCTGTATGTTTCACCCATGATGTGGAGGGACATTACAAACGTTTCATCCGGGGCCGTTCTGATGGTATTGGCGTCGGAGTTCTACGATGAAACGGATTATTTCCGTGATTATGATCAGTTTCTAGGGGCGGTGAGGAGTTTGAGATGAAGAAGGTTCCTTTTTTAGATCTAAGGAAGCCATATGAAGAGCTGAGAGCCGAAATTGACGGCGCGGTTCAGCGCGTCATGAATTCCGGATGGTATATTCAGGGAGAAGAACTGGAGTCATTTGAAACTGAATTTGCAGCATATTGTAACACAAGGCATTGCGTAGGAGTCGGCAATGGACTTGACGCCCTGCACCTTATTCTTATTGGCTACGGCATAGGTTCTGGAGATGAAGTTATTGTGCCTTCCCATACCTTTATCGCGACCTGGCTGGCTGTGAGTTATGCAGGGGCAAAGCCTGTGGCCGTAGAGTCTCCGGACGACGGCACATATACAATTTCACCTGGTTTAATCGAGGGTGCCATTACTTCAAGAACCAAAGCAATCATACCGGTCCACTTGTATGGCCGGCCTGCAGATATGGCACCAATAATGGAGATTGCCGCCAGACATGGTCTCAAGGTCATTGAGGATGCGGCACAATCTCATGGTGCTCGTTACCAGGGCCTCCTTACCGGGGGGATTGGAGATGCTTCCGCCTTCAGTTTTTATCCGGGAAAGAACCTGGGGGCGTTGGGTGACGGTGGTGCAATTACTACGAATGATGATGAACTTGCAAAAAAATTACGTATGTTGCGTAATTATGGTTCTTCAATTAAATATATTCATGAAATGGTCGGTTATAATAGCCGGCTTGATTCTCTTCAGGCCGCTATACTTCGCGTTAAGCTACAGTATTTGGATGAATGGAATGCACGACGCAGAACTCAAGCAGAATACTACCAAAGACTTCTGGGGAAAGCGGATCTTAAGCTTCCTGCCGTTTCTGCGGGATTTGATCAGGTCTACCATCTCTTTGTTGTCCAAACACAACAAAGAGACGCCCTTCAGGCAGAGTTGAAAAAGGCAGGCGTTGAAACATTAATTCATTATCCAATCCCTCCGCACAAGCAGAATGCATATGCAACGATGAAGAACGATACTTACCCAATTGCGGAAAGACTGGCGAATGAAGTAATAAGCCTACCCATGGGACCGCATCTTTCAAAAGAGGAGGTGGAGATTACTGCGCACCATATCATTGAATTCTATCAAAAACAGAATTAACCAAACGAATGCCTAACTATAACCAATTCTGAATATTGAAGTTGTAATTAAAAAATTCGGCTTGGAACAGTACCGGAATGAAATTGAGGAATATGTGCTAAACGATACTTTGCCTGAGTCCGAGGAGATAAGGAAGTAATTAACCACTTCTTGGATAGTCATAAAAATTCCAAAAGAGATTTATAGCATAAACTTGTCTGTGTTTGAGCAAATGTTTTGATAAATGTTGTGACATCCTTGCCAGAAGGTTCAGCTATGCAAGGTTTTTTGAGGAAGCTTTAAACAATGAAAAAAAAGATCTGGCTGATAAATCAATATGCAATGCCTCCAAAGTATGAGGTGCGCATTCAGACTTTAAAAAGAGCTCAATATCTATCAGAGCTTGGTTATGACGTTACAATAATTGGAGGAAGTTTTTTACACAATACGGATATAAATTTAATTACTGACAAAAGGAAATATTATAAAGCCACCTACGATGGGATAAAATTTATTCATATAAGAACAAGTCGGTACAGTACAAATGGTGTAAAAAGAATCTATAATTTACTCGAGTTTCCATTTCGTCTCTTTTTGTTGTCGAAAAAGTTCGATAAGCCTGATGTAATCGCGCAAATAGCTACCGTACCATTTGGTAATATCATTTATTATATAGCAAAAAAATATCAAGCAAAATTTATTGTTGATGTTGTTGATTTATGGCCGGAGACTATGGTGGCATTAGGTATGATCTCCAAGAATAATCCATTGACTAGGCTTGCGTACTGTGCTGAAAAATGGCTATATGAAAAGGCAGACAATATAGTTTTTTCAATGGAAGGTGGCAAGGATTACCTCATTGAAAAAGGGTGGAATAAAGATGCAGGGGGATCTATCGATTTGAACAAAGTTCATTATGTCAATAATGGTGTTGATTTAAAGGACTTTGATAAAAACAAGGAAGATTACAAACTTGATGATGAAGATCTGTTAGATGAAAACACATTTAAGGTAATTTATCTCGGGTCGATACGTTTAGCCAACAATTTAAAGCTATTAATTGATGCAGCAAATATATTAAAGGACAATAAAAAAATAAAGTTTCTTATATACGGGGATGGAAGTGAGAGAGAGTTTCTGGAAAATTATTGCAAGAAAAAGCAATTGAAAAATATTGTATTTAAGCAAAAATGGGTGGAGTTAAAGTACGTTCCTTTCATCTTGTCTTGTAGTTCTTTAAACATCCTGAATTATCAGAACACGCCGATTACGCGTTTTGGG
Organism: Desulfocastanea catecholica; assembly: GCF_054657295.1. Taxonomy (NCBI): domain Bacteria; kingdom Pseudomonadati; phylum Thermodesulfobacteriota; class Desulfobulbia; order Desulfobulbales; family Desulfobulbaceae; genus Desulfocastanea; species Desulfocastanea catecholica. Next base: position 70,247 of record NZ_BAAHYZ010000008.1, on the reverse strand, counting down.
GGCAGCCAAAGCAAGTCATTTCAATATATGGCAAGTGGGAAACCGATTTGTGCAAATGTGCAAATGAACTACTGCCCTATTAAGAAGTATAATATTGGAATTGCAAGGGAATTTAAGGACTCTGAAGATTATGCAAATGCAATTTTATCGATTTTTGATATGAACAAAAACGAATACGCAATGCTTTGTGAAAATGCAAGAAATGCTGCTGCCGATTATGATTATAAAAAGCTCACTAATGAATTTGAAAAAATATTGTTGGATTAGCGATTGTTGCTGTAAATGTCATAATTCTTAAGGAGCTAATCATGAAGTGTTTTTTGGTACATGCAGGATGATATTGAAAGAAGTAAGGCCCATGAACACAAACGATTTAGAGGTGGTTGTCAATATTCATCTTCACAGCTTCCCTAACTTTTTTCTATCCTCTCTCGGTCCTCGCTTCCTTGCTCTCTATTATGCCGGTATATGCGCAGCACCCGAGGGGATAGGCTTTGTTTATATTAACACTTCGGGAATTCCGGCTGGGTTCGTAGCTGGTTCGTCCAATCCTCGTGGGTTCTATTCGAGACTTCTTAAACGAGATTGGCTGAAATTTGCTCTAGCCTCTGTCGGTGCCGTTATCTGTAAACCGTCCGTCATAGGTAGACTCGCTAGAGGATTGTTTCATCCTGGCAGTAATCCTGTTGGAGATGATGTGGCCGGACTGTTCTCCATCGGGGTGCTCCCTGAACTGCAGGGAACCGGGGCTGGCAACCTGCTTGTCCAGGCATTCCTGCATGAAGCGGCAGTGCGCGGATGCAAGAGAGTTTTTTTGACAACAGATCGTGATAATAATGGTGCGGTAAATGCGTTTTACAAGAAACTGAGATTCAGAATTGAACGGCAGTATGAAACGCCGGAGGGACGTCGTATGAACGAATACTGGATAAATCTTCTCGAAAAAGATAACGACCATGTCTAAGTTTCTGCCATTTGCCCTTCCCGATATCGGGGAGGATGAAATTGCTGAGGTAGTCGATAGCTTGCGCTCAGGCTGGGTAACGACCGGTCCAAAGGCCAAGCGCTTTGAACAGGATTTTGTTGATTTTTTAGGAGGTGGCGTTGAGGCAGTTGCTGTTAATTCAGCGACAGCGGGTTTACACCTTGGCTTGGAGGCACTAGGCATCGGCCCAGGCGATGAGGTGATTACCACTACTCATACGTTCACAGCAACCGCCGAGGTGGTTCGTTATATGGGAGCTGACCCGGTGTTTGTCGATGTGTCGGCCGATTCATTGTGTATAGACCCGGATGCAATTGTGCGGGCGATTACTCCGCGTACCAAGGCGATCCTTCCTGTCCATTTTGCAGGTCGGGCGGCGGATATGTCTGCCATTTTGGCCATTGCGCGAAAACATAGGCTGCGCGTAGTTGAAGATGCTGCCCATGCCCTGCCTACCACCTGTGGAGGTAAACTGGTGGGCACGCTGGCGAGTGATGCGACGGTGTTCAGTTTTTACGCCAACAAGACTATTACCACTGGTGAAGGAGGGATGCTTGTATCCCGTGATCCTGCTCTTGCTGCACGGGCTCGGATAATGCGTATACACGGCATCAATCGAGATGCATTTGATCGTTTTAGCGCCACAGTGCCGAGTTGGTACTATGAGATTGTGGCACCCGGCTTTAAGTACAATCTGACTGATATTGCTGCTTCTCTGGGTATACACCAGCTCAGAAAAGCGAATGCTTTTCAGCAACGCCGGGCCGAGGTTGCCGCGCGTTATGATGCTGCGTTGGCTGGATTACCAATCATTCGTCCGCCCCATGCGGATAACGGTGATTGCCATTCCTGGCACTTGTATGCCATCCAATTGGGGGACGAAGTGAAGGTGTCGCGTGATTCCTTCATTGAGCGCATGTTCGCCCAGGGAATTGGTATGAGTGTGCATTATATCCCGCTGCATTTGCATCCTTATTGGAGGGATACCTATAAACTGACTCCTGAAATGTTTCCGGTAAGCCAGCGGGTGTATGAACGGACTTGTTCTTTGCCTTTGTACACTCGGATGACGGATGCCGATGTGGATCGGGTGGTGGACGCAGTTAAGGTGGCATTGGCGTGAGGAATTAGTTTTGAAGCTTAAATGTTTTTTTGATCTGATATGCAGTGGCTTGGGGCTGGTATTACTTACTCCTCTTTTTCTGATTATTGCGGTGCTGATCAAGCTGGAATCGAATGGACCAATTTTTTTCCGGCAAAAGAGAGTGGGGCTGAAGGGTCGGCTTTTCAGGATTCATAAATTTCGTACCATGTTCGTAGATACAGAGCGTAAAGGGTTGCAATTAACCATTGGTCCAGATCTCAGGATTACCCGAGTGGGTGCGATTTTACGAAAATATAAGTTGGATGAATTGGCCCAATTGATCGATGTGTTTGTTGGGGATATGAGCTTGGTCGGGCCTCGACCCGAGGTGCCGAAATATATCGCTTGTTATCCAGAAGCAGTCCGTTCTGAAGTACTTTCCGTTCGGCCAGGTATTACGGATTGGGCTTCGATCCAATTCAAGGATGAAAACGATATTCTCGGTCGCGCTCTCGATCCTGAAAAAGCTTATGTGGAGGAGATTTTACCTGTCAAGCAGCGTTATTACGTGGAATATGTGAGGGAGCGGTCTTTTTTTGGTGATTTGCACATAATCGTTGCGACACTTATGGCCGTTTTCAGGCGTTAGCTGACGTTTGTGGGGGTGGGGTTACCGGTCTCCGAGAAAAGGAGGCTGGTTGCAAAGTATACGTAAAGGAGCCATTTGGGTTTTGATGCGTTATTTTTATAGAGCACCTCTCAATGAGATACTGGCGAAAGATGGAATGTCGCATTGAGGATTCGGCCCATTGTTGCAGGTGTTTAGACGGAAAGACTAACACTGTAATTGTGGCAATTAAAAAATACTGAACAAAGGAAACAATTGTTTCTAATATACATTATGAAATAATTCAATATCCTGTCTGTTGCCTAGATTTGATAACATATACTATCGGAAAAAGCATATGAAAAGTACCCAAGAACAATACCAGGACGATGAAATTGATCTGCGAGAACTGCTCACCTCCTTATGGGCAAACAAGCTTCTGATTATCGCGATTACTGTTATCTTTAGCCTTGCAGGCATTGCTTACGCCTTGCTGGCTCCCCAACTATGGAGCGCTAAGGCTGTTGTCATACCTCCGTTACCCTCGCTATCGGATCAACTCCAGCTGAGACTCGAAAATTTGGTTGCAATCTCTAATCGTTCAAGCATCATCAAAAGCCATGATGAGTTTCTTGCGGGTTTTTCTGATGCAAAACTGTTCACTGATTTTATTCAGGCTTTTGCCTCCTTTGACAATAAAATAGAGTTCTATAAAACTAATGGATATGTTCGACAGGTGGATACACAGGATGTGAGGAGCCAGCAACGATTACTTGCAGAGTGTGCGGAAAAAATTTCAGTCAAACAAAAAAAAGATGAGGAAGATGCAACCCTGTCGTTTGGCAGTGACAACTCTCAGGAAGCAGTGAAACTGCTGAACGAGTACCTCGCCTTTATCCAAAACAAGGAGGTGGAAACTAAGAACAGGTTGTTGACTGAAAAAATTGCAAACCAAACCAGTACACTCAACTTCATTTACCAGGTAAAAAAGGCAGAGACCCTCAAACGATTGCAGGAAGACATCGCCCGTACTGAATATGCCTTACGCATCAGCAAGGCTGCCCAAGTCGAAGCCCCGGTTGAGAACCTCAACAACCAGAGTATCTTTGCCATTGATCTTGGAGCAAAAGCCTTGGACGAAAAACTGAAAATTCTGAAAGAAATAAAAAGTGCCGAACTCATCAATCCGGAACTGGCCGACATTCGCCTGCAACTGGACAGTCTGCAGGCCATACCGCAGGAAAAAGTCGCTTTTACCTCGTATCATTTCCTCCAGTCCCCGTCGGAACCGCTTAGCCGCGACAAACCTAAACGGCCTTTGGTGGTCATATTGGCGACTATGGCCGGGTTGATGGTGGGGGTGATGGCTGCTTTGCTGCGCGCGACTTCACTTTTTCGTGGCGGCAAAATAGATTGACTCCACGGTAGATGGAAAAAATTTCATTTGATCATTCAAAGAAGATATCTATCTGACGTTTAACTAGTACTCATGCGAGACTGTAAAAGAACTCCCAGTTTGGTCAACGAAATAATAAATAAATTTTGTACCTTCAACAGGTACTGGGGCGAAAATAGAGAATACTACATTAACGAACTCACCTGGGGTAAGCAGACCATTACTTAATCTGGCACGGTCAATTGTGAAATCGATTACTGAACTACCATTCCTTAATTCAGCTCTTGTTAGTTTGAAAGTTCTTGTGGAGTTGTTAGTTATCTTGAGAGCGAAACTGGACGGTATCGTATAAAAATTACCAATTATTGTTGTAGATGAGGTAGGTACCTTATCAAGGTAATCACTATCAAGGTAATCACCATAGTCAGTTTTAAGTAATAAAGAAAGCCAAGGCATACCTTGAGCAGTTGCATATGAATTGAAAGAAAAAATAAAGATAACTAACAAAACCAAACCGATAGTGCCACAGTGATTTTTCATTTTTTTTATCCTTACCTGGCTAAATACGTCGTACCTATCATGGATAGCGATTTTTCTGATTTGCAGAGTCGCTCCCCCGCATGATGACCTGACAGCGAAACTAGAACTGGAGCTTTTACCAAAGAATACAATGTTATTAAGGAAAAAAGTGAAAATAAACGAAATCAAACATTAACATTTTTAACAAGATTGTCTTCACAAAGCAACAAGATCTTACTATATATTCAAGAAAAAAATAGCTTCATCCAGTAATGAGTACCTGAGCAAATGATTTCGAAACCAGGCACACTGCAATTGGCTGATAAAATGGGTTTTTGTGCTTTTTCAATAGTACCAATAAAGAACATTGGTTTAACCGTGATACACAGCATCTGCCCTTCTGGCCTTGACATTTAAGGGGCCGGTTTTAAGAGCACTTTTTCTGTGAAGAAACAAAAAAATGACAAGTATCGATCTTTTTTAATCCATATAATATCGAACAGTTACATCTAGGTACTCACTTGCCGGATGAACCAGCATACAACATAGCTGTTCTTAAAATATCTAATTTTTCATCATAAATGAAACAAATGCTAGCAAATAAATATTTTTTGTATTATTCCTAGCAAAAGGTTTTGCCGAATTGGAGTGGGACAATACCAAATTGGCCAAAAAGCACAAACAAGCTGAAACCATAATCGAAGTTCAAAAAAAAATATCGGAAATTCTGGGGATGTTACTGCCCGAGAACAACGAGGAAAGCTCATGATCACTGTTGCCGACCTCAGTCGTCAGCCCAACACCAAGGCTGCCTGCGCTGCTTTTAACATCCCCAGGGCCACCTATTACCGCCATACTGCAAACCTGACGGTGGCCAAACTTACACTCCGTCTGGCGTCAGCACCATTGCCGCTCACTATTGCGGAGGAGCAAAAAGCTTTAGATATTCAGCACGAGCCGAGAATTCGTGATCTTGCGGCTTCCCACATGTACGTTACCTTGTTGGACGAAGGAATATATCATTGCTCCATCCGTACCATGTACCGAATCCTGACAAAACATGACGAGGTTCGTGAACGGCGGCGGCAGGTAACTCGGTCCCATTATGAAAAACCCGAACTTCTAGCCACCGGCCCCAACCAGGTCTGGTCATGGGATATAACCAAGTTGAAAGGACCGGCCAAGTGGACTTTGGACAAAGAAGTCATACAAAAACGTGCCGATGTTCTTAAAGCTGCTTTCAACAAACACCCAAACCGTTTTAAGGGAAGGATCCCACAGCCGCTGCCGGCACTGCAGGAGGTCCGGATTAATCCGCCGCCGGCAACAGTGATCGAGTGAGTCTAATTTACGTGTAAAGGTGTCTCATTTTCATTGACATGTTCCGAGTACAGTGAAATAATTTGGAACAATAACCTCGGTAGGCTAAGATTGGAAGGATTGTAAGCTCGGTGCTTTTAGGGGGCACTACCAGTTATGCATCTCTGGCTGCCTGTGAAGTTTTATATCAATGGGGGCGTGAAACTGATGGGCATGTGGAACGCACAAGCCCGAAAAATTCAATTAATAGCAATACTGATGCTCCGATCATAGTAACAGTATTATGCAATGCAGCTTTTACTACGATTGGCGAAAACCACAAAACGATAAGTTGTGGCAGGAAGTGTCTGGCAAGAATAATCTATGTCCATCAGGATTCAGACTTCCAACATCTACTGGCATTCGTTTATCTTATAAATTAATATGGTTAAACAAATGATAAATCTTAAGAAGCTAGTTCTACCAATCATCTCGGTAGTCTGTCTGTTATTGTCTCAAAGTCAGAATAGTTTCGCTATTGATATGAATTGTTTAGAGCAACATGTTACTATTAGTATCAATAAAACTGAGTTAAGCTCAGTCTTAAAGGAACTCTCGAATAAAACTGGTTTAGAAATTATTTACAGTAAGGAGTTGGCTAATAAGGTCGTTTCTGGGGCTTATTCTAATAAGCCATTGGATACAGTGATTCGACAGATGCTCAGAGGCACGAATTATAGCTTAATATATGACAATAATGGCAGATTGTGGATTAAGAGTTTTGGCGAGACTACCTATGTGAGAACCACTACGAACAATAGGGAAAGGGTCTACGAAGAGACTGGCCTCACAACCCAGGAAATGGAGCAACAATATAGACAGAATATGGCTCTCGTAGACAAAGAGCGTGCAGATGACTCTAAATATGTTGAAATTGCTGGGATGACTCAAGGAGAACTTGTGCGCAGATATGAAGAAAGTGTTAGAATATTTAATGATAAGCTCAATGATGATGCGAACCTATTGCCTGGAGTTGGAATGTCACGTGGGGCATATCAAGATTTTTATGATAATATGATTGAAAAAATAAATCAGAGAGATGATGAAAAAGTACTTCCTGATCTTAATATTACAATAGGTGAATTAACAAAGACACATGAAGAACAAGTCGCCCATATTAATCAGCAAAAAAAGAGTGGAGATCTATATATAGAAGAATTAGGAATGACAGCAGGAGAATACAAAATATTATACGATGAGTATATGAGTGATCTATAAAGAGGTTCCACTAACAACAGAAGTCAAATATTATTTAATTGGAGGACAATTTATGAATTTATCAAGAAAAGCTGTTTGTACATTGGCCAGTTTCGCAATGCTCGTTACCCTAACGGCTAATTCGTCTTTTTCGGCCACTTGTACCCATGCGAAAGTCTTATTAGTTGGCCCCAATGTAGCTTTTCCTGCGAATACTGCAATGCAGGTAACTTGTGTAAGCGGTGCTTCAGCTGACTGGACGGCAGGTTCAGCATCAATTGCACTCTCTGTCCATACAGATGTTACTGACCAGGTATTGGCTACAGCATTGACCGCGATTTCTTTAGGAAGAAATGTATACATTACAGCTACCCCTGGTTCTGGCGGAGGTGTTGTAACCGGTATGTATCTCCGAAACTTCTGAATCTAAACAACCCTCGTCATTAAGACGAGGGGGTCAAAAAGGGGCGATTTGAAATCGACTGTCATCGACTACCAGTTCACCATATCTCAGCGGTTTTTCATCTGCTTACACTGCCAAGGGTAAGTTTTCTTACTTGATCTTCATTCACAGAAATGCTCTCCTGATAAAAGCAAATTCAATTTTACTCTTAAGAATAGGGAGAAAGGGTGAGAAAAATATTATCCGTTCTAACAATATCGATCGTATTGTTGTTCGCTTTGTCTGCTATGGTGTACGCAAAGAGTTTCTATTGGCCGATGTTTGTTCCTGCAACAACAGGTGCAGGTCTACAGTGTGACAGCCAAAACCTGTCGTTTTGCAGGAAGGAATCAGATTGTCTGAATGTAGGAGGTTATTGGTTCAACAATAAATGCAATGATTTTTCTTGTACCGATATTGTCAAATGCTATTCAGGAAGTTTCACAGACAATTGCCCTGGATACAATGTATCGGGAACAATGGGGGTATCTTTAAATGAGAACTGCACCTTTTCAGCAGTCTCTATCTTTGGTGAAAAAATCTCTGGGACGATAACAGGAAGGCAAAACAACACATTTACCGGTACCGGGCAAACTGATGCAAATGGCTGTGGTGCCTTTAGCATTACCTGCACGGATTATGGTTCCTCTCTTTCATGTAATTATCAGTACAGTAATGGCAAGGTCGGTAGCATTTCAAATGCTGTCTCAATCCAATGTGTACCAGCTAACAAGTTTCTAACTCAGAGCCTTTCGGGGAGTTGGAACTATGTTTATTGGATCACCAGTGTCTTTACAAACAACTACTATTTGAACGGAAACGATGTATCTGAATCTTCAATTACTCCAGGGGAATATAACATATTCGGAGTAGATGATTATAACAGTATGATCATAGCTGGTTATAATCCCACAACAAACGACTATATGCTTCTTGATGCAGGCACAATGATAGACCGGGTATTTTTCTTTACATATACAAACGCAAATCAAGTCTCTGGTTGTTATTATCAAATAGACAACTCAACTGGAGAATGGAGTTCATGCTACTCTATGAACGGCGATAGATTTAGCACTAGCTCTGCATCGAGCACTAGCTCTGCCTTGAGCAATGCCAATTCAGAGAGCATGGAAATGTCCTCCGAAGCTGAGCAAGTTCTACTGAATGAAGTGAGGGCAGATCAGACTAACAAGCCTCCAGTTGATCCAGTTATTATTGAACAGTATGAGTCTCTTAAAAACAGGCTGGAAGATAAAATAAAATAACTTTTCACAGACATACGCTGATAATCGAGGTTAGGGGTGGTAACCTGGTGAAAATCAGGTACTGCTGGCTGTGTTCACCTGCGAGAGAATTCCAGATTATTTTGGAACGATCCTCTAACCAAATCCGGTATTTCACCACCCGCCTCACATCATCTATTTTACGACAATTTTCAATGAAAGAAATATGCCATACGTCACATCTTATTGCAATTCTGATGACTATGACTCTCGCTCTGATGTCTTATGGAAATGCTGCAACTGTAAGAGAAGTTACTATGACCGAAATGCTTCAGATGTGTCAGCTTGTATTTGAAGGAAAGGTTATTTCCATCGAAGCAAAGGAAGATGACAGGAATCGTATCCATACTTTTGTGACTTTTAAATTACAAGAAATCATCAAAGGGGAGCACCCTAATAGCACCATTACGTTAAGTTTCTTAGGGGGCACAGTTGGTGATGTGACCATGATGGTTGGTGACATGAAATTTCCTGAAGTCGGGGAGCACGGTATATACTTTGTCGAATCGATGAGAAGACCACAAGTGAATCCGTTATACGGCTGGAGCCAAGGACACTTTCTTGTGGAAACTGACGAAACAGGTACAGAGAGAGTACTGACTAGAAGTAGACAACCTGTCACAGAGGTAAGAAGCAACACAGAAATTACCGCCACTCAAGTTCCTACAGGGCTAAGCACAGGGGTAGCACGTGGTCTTACTCTTGGTCAAGAGCAGAGAAACAAAGGCTTAACGCTGGTTGAATTCAAAAAGGTGTTGCATGAGCGGTTAAGTGAAATCCAATGATTCAGGCGATGAAGTGTAACTTTGTGGCGTGGTTTCAATATATATGCCACTTAGGTGGTCTCTTGTCCCTCTTGGTTGTTATTTGCTCATCAAGAGCTGACGCTTATCAACCATACAGCTATAAATGGCCGCAGCCTTCCACTACCTTTTACGTTGATATACTACCAGGTGCAGAAGGATTATGGAACGAAGCATTTGAATCAGCAATGTATTACTGGGGAGTAGACACCAGCTTCAGTTTCATGATTGCTCGCGAGGTTTTTGAGGATCCTTGTGATGCGACGGAAGGTCAAAACGGAGTAGCTTTTGGAGCAACCAATTGCGGAGATGCTTGGGGGGGAACGACTCTTGCGATAACGCAGTCCTGGCATATTGGCAGTACCACAATTCAGACCGATATTGTTTTTAATAGTAATGAATCATGGAGTGTCTATTCGACTCCTTGGCAGTCTTGGCCGTGGAATGGAGTGAACGACTTTCAGCGTGTAGCTGTTCATGAGTTAGGGCATGCACTAGGTTTGGGACATGAGGATAGCGGTGTTCCAACTATTATGGGAACCTATGCTGGTGACATTATTATTCCACAACAGGATGATATAAATGGTGTTGGAGCGCTGTATGGGTTTCCTATTACTGACATAGATGGAGACGGAGTTCCCAATAGTACTGACAACTGCCCCACGATACCTAATGCAAACCAAGATGATTCTGACTCGGATAGCATCGGCAATGTCTGTGACTCCTGTCCCTCCGATTCTAACAAAGAGGATCCTGGGAATTGTGGCTGTAATATGCCGGAAGTGTCTACAGATGCGGACAGTGATGGGACGTTAGACTGTTTGGACGAAGAGGATTACGATGTGGATGGTTTTAGTGACAAGCAAGAGATTATATGCGGTTCTGACCCTGCTGACCCAAGCTCAAGATGCAGTGGTAGTATAGTGCCAATTATAATGCTTTTGCTTGAAGAATAAAGAATTAGATCAGGACTCAAATCAATACCTGAACTATTGGAATCCTGTCAGGGGCAACCTGAAAATGTTATTCAGGTTGTCCCTGACAGGATTTCCTTGCCCATCTGCAGGACGGCGAGAACCTTTCCTTGATATCCCAGAATTCAACTGGGGCCATGGTCCGGCCGATACCAATAAACAAGTCCGGACACTTCCGACAGAGGTGGGCCATGCCATATTTTTAGACCCAGCCAGTAGTTGAAGGTATAGATTCGGGCCGGGATCACTCCAGTCTGATCAGCAAACTGCTCCCGTCAATGTTGTTGCATTAATTGTGTTGATTCTGTTGGATTCATTGGCATAAAATTATTGCAATTATTGTTTTTAACAGTTTGGGTTTAACGAGGCTGAGATGCGCTATCGTTCAACAGGGTAATGGGGGGGGGGGCAGGCTTCCAAATTGACAAGTTGAAACTCTAAAAATATATATTACTCTTATTTCTCCTTCCGGTTATTCAACAGCCGTTTCTCGCTTCTCCTGGTAAAAAAGATGGACAGGAGCTTGAGTGAAAATACATAGGTAAGTAGTCCTGTCACCAGGCCGATAGCCAGGCTACCGAGAACCAGAGGGATGAGGATTTCCTTGCCCATCTGCAGGACGGCGAGAAACTGTTCCTTGATATCCCAGAATTCAAGCGAGGCCATGGTCCGGCCGATACCGATAAACAGTCCGGAGACTTCCGATAGAGGCGGGCCGTCCCAGAATTTTACCCCCAGCCAGTAGTTAAAGGTATAGATGGGCGCGACGGTGACCGGGTTGGTGATCCATACCGGTATCATGGCCGCTGGCCGGTTCAGGTTGAAAAAGGTGGCGATGACAAAGGCCAGGATGAGCTGTACGCCGATGGTCGGGGTGAAGGCGATAAAGGTGCCCAGGCCGAGACCACCGGCGATGGCCCGGGGGGAGCTGCGCAGCTTGATGACCCAGCGCAGCACCGGCCGCATGCGGATGAGGAGTTGGCGCTTGTTTTTCTTTTGCGGTGATTCTTGCATTATTGTGTTAACCGACTCCAGATCAAAGGAAAACCTACGGCAAGATCCTGATGCTCGGGTACATGCCGGCCTTTTCCCCGAACTGGAACGGTTGGATGGTGTTCAGGGAAAGCTTCTGATTTCGCTGGGCATGGCCGGCATTTTCCCCGTCTGCAAAAAATGCCCCGTTGGCCTCGAGGATATGATGAATACGGTCCTTGAAGGCCTGGACCAGCAGGGCCCCTTTTCCTTCAAAATGCATGCGGCCTTTGGTAAAGGACGATTCAACGCTGGCCAGTTCATCAAGGGAGATGGAGTTTGTCGTCAGCTCCGCCTTGTTTCTAATCAGCCCCCAGACCAGATGCCCGGCCGGAATTTCCAGCGGCTGGTCGATGTCGATGATGGTATGCGGCGCAATGACACATCCCGTACCGATGGATAACCGGCTGTCCTTTTTGCCGTAAAGAAAGCTATTGAAACCGACAAAGACATAGGACCCGAGCTGCGCCTCGATTATTTTCGCCCCATGGGCGGTGACGTTATACCCTTCAAGGCAGGAGTTGATGATAAAACAGTTTTCCTGGGCATTGGCCCCCCTGCCGAGGCTTGAATTCTCCAGGTAAGCCCGCTGGGAGACCAGTACATTCTCAGCGATTTTTATATTGGGCAGGACTACGGCATAGCGATCCAGAGAGGCCGATTCGGGGATGGATTCAATGGCGTCGAGGTTGACAAAATCGAACACCCGCTGGAATTGCTCCTTGCGCTCCTCGATGAAATCAATCAGGACGCCCCAGGGCACATTATCCGGAGAAAGGGAAACATAGTGGGCGAGAATCTCCGGCGGGTATTTATAGAGAAAGTTGAACTGACCAGGCTTATGCATCCAGATGGTGCCGGGATCGACTATCTGGTGGCTGATTTCTCCAGCCTGGATATAGGAGTAGGAACCGATAATGCAGTCGCGCATGGTCGTCAGGTCGACGGTGGCAAACGGACCGAGAAAACTCCCGTTGGTCGGTGAACCATGGATGTTGGCGTAGTCCATGGCCAGGGTATCGGTTATAAAGAATTTTTCCGGGGTTTCCGGGTCATGGGAATAGTTGTGCACCAGCGTTTTGACCAGCGCGCTGTCCTCGATATCAATAATTTCGTCCTTATTCAGGGTCAGGGAAAAATCGCCGAATTGGATGGTGTTGTCTTTGCGTTTCAGTTCATCGCCACGGATATCACTCTTGTAGAGCAGGGAATTGCGGACCCGGCATTTTCCGAGAAAATAGCTGCCGGCAAGGGCGGAATGTTCAAAGTGCAGATCAAGCGGATGGTCCGGGGTTATGCCGTAGAAGGCATAGAACTTGCTCATCTGATCTGGTGGAATAAGGGCATCGGCAAATGGTCCGACATCAAATTTCTGTTCGCGGAGATTGATGTTGACTCTCTGGACAATTCTATTGAAAAGTTTCTCTAGTTCTTTCATAAGTCATCCGAAGCTTTAGTTTTTTAGCCTATGACGGCTCAGGGGGCGTTTACCGGTTCGTTTTCCAATGTTATCATTTTATGAAAAACAGCGGCAAAGACATCTGAGATCCTCAGGATACCGACAATTTTTTCATCCCGGGTGACCAGCAGGGACAGATGCGTTCCGGCAACCAGGCGATGTATCGCCGTGTCCAGGCTGCAATCTTCGGCGACGTATTCCCCGGCCGACGGCGTCTGCATGAATTCCTCAACTTTTTTCACCGAGGCCGCCCGCAACGAATCCTTGCTCATCACCTTGCCTCGGAAGCGATACAGGTCGCGGAGCTGGGTAATGTATTGATCGCTGAATTTGAACCCTTTCAGCTGTTCGATATCGGTGTTGGCGGTAAAATCCGGTTCAATGGCTTTCAGTGCCCGCAGCTGACTGATTTTGCCGACGATGCGACCCTCTTCGTCGAGGACGAGGATGGCGCGGTGCTGGTATTTGCTCGTGGTATAGGTTTCCTGGGCCTGCTCCAGGGCCTTTACCGCATCGATGAGTGATGTGCCGACAACGACGGTTGCATATTCGGAAATCGGCACCATGAGGTCTTTGACAAGATGATTTTCCATATTCCCCCTGATCGGAATGACTGAGTTATGCGTAACAGATTTTGAACAGATTACGCTTTGTTATCTATGATAAAAATTCTATTTTGTCAACAATTCCCAAACGGGACCGCTTGCTGGTAGTGATAGCTCAGCAAGATTATTGGAAGACTATTTTCCAGGGGTGGCCGAAAGAGGGAACTGGATGACGGCGAATTTCACGGTTTCCGTGCGGCCATATTTATATCGATGCTGCAGGTAACTGACGGGATAATCCGTCGGATCAATAGTGTAGGTCCTGGTCAGAAAGGAGACAAGTTCAGCAGGCATTGACGGCGAAGTATCGGCCTGCCATATGACCGCTGCCGAGGAAAAGGTGTGGGATGGGGTGCGGCTTGCAAATTTGTAGCCGGGGATGAGAGCGGTGCTGTTGGGAAACTGCATGTGCATATTGCCGGCGACAAAACGATTGTCACTGATGATCAGGCCGTCGGAAAAACCGGCCTGGCGCAGCGCTTCGGCCATTGTCGTAAAGGGATAATTCATCCGGCAGAAACGCCCCGTGACGGAGGCGCCGACCACCCGTATGGCAAAGGCGCAATAGACGGCAACCGCGGTTACACATACCACGCTGATAAAAACCTTGAATCGCTTCGGGGTGATCTGTGCCGGTGCAAGCCTGGTAAAGAAAAAGAGCGGAGCGGCAAACAGTAACGGCTGCAGCCAGCGATCTTTGACGTAGGTGACTTTAAAGAAAAAGACCACCACCAGGAGGATGACAAAGAGTGTCAGCAGATACCGTTGGATAAACTGCTGCTGTGCATCGGTCCCGGGGTTGTCGTTTCGAGCAAAACCGGACGGAAAGACCAGCAGCCAGACAAGCCACAGCGGTGTGAGAAACAGGAAGCTCTTGACAAAAAGACTGATGATGCCCTGCACCTGATATCCTTCGATAACCCGTTTGAATTTATGGCTCGCCGAAAAGACGATATCCTGATTATTAAACATCCACAGCAGGTACGGCCCGCTGACCGCGGCCATGATCGCCAGAGTCAGGAGGATTTTCGGGGAAAAGAGCGCTTTTCTCCCTGCACCAAAGGTGGCCATGGTCAGCAGAAGTGTCACGATGAACAGCGCGAAGTTGGCCTTGCCGAGGATGCCGATGGACAGCAGCAAACCAAAAAGACCATAATTGAGCAGGTCCTGCTTCTGCAACAGGCGCAGCGCTTGCCAGAGAGAGGCGGCGGCGGCACAGACCACCAGCGTGGTGTGCGTCATATCACGTTGCGATTCCCAGCCGATCTGCGGGATCAGCAGCAGGGAGCAGGTGGCCAGAATCGCCGTCCGGGTGTCCTTGAAAATTTCCCGGCCGCTGAGAAAGACGAAGACATAGGTGAGAAACAGCAGGGCGTTCTTCAGCAGGCTGACGGCAAAGACGTTCTTGCCGAACAGCTGAAAAAGCCCGTACTGTATCCAGGTATAGAGCGGCGGTTGTTCGGTATAGCCGGCCAGCAGCCATTGGCCGAGCAGCGCCTGTTCCGCCTCGTCGTAGTCGAGAGCATCGGAAACCAGTACGCGCAGGACAATGTGCAGGGCAAAATACCCCCCGAGCAGGAGGAGAAATCTGGTCGCCAGGTGCTGCTGGCCTTGTGAAGAAGTGGTCATTGTTCTCGCTCCTGCGTGAAGCGGCTGTGGCGCAGGCCGAGCAGAATGTTTCTGCTGTAGACGACCACGCCGAATAATTGCCCGACAAAGAGCACCGGATCTTTTCTGAAGATGGCGTAGCTGAGCAGCATGATCGAGCCAGTGATGCTGATGATCCAGAAACCGATGGGCAGCAGGGATTGCTGCCGTTTTTCGCTGTAGAGCCACTGGTAGATGAAGCGAAAAGTGAAAACACACTGGCCGATGATACCCCAGATGAGCAGCGACGAGGAAATGTCCTTGTTGGCAAAAAGTGTCTGGATGTTATAGGTCTCGCCGGTGAGCAGCCAGCAGATGGCCAGGCCGGGGAACACAAAAACCAGGATACGCAGCGGGCCCGGGACTTTTGCCCAGAAGCCGAAGTAATAGAGATTACGGATGTACACCCCATAGGTGATAACCTGGCCGAGAATGATGACCAGGTCATTGCGCAGGATCCCGTAGACCATCAACAAAAAGGAGGCAAGGATACTCAACTGCCAGAAGAGCAGGGGCGAGAGAATGCGGCCCGCCTTTTCCGAGGCAATCCACTGGGTGATCTGCCGTGCCGAAAATAGAATCTGGGCGAGAAAACCTATTGAAAAAACGAGGTATTGGTTCATGAATTCCGGTCCGCTATCTTGTAGCGGATATATCGACTGCGCATCCAGCGAAAGGCCAGGGTGTCAAAAAAAGGCCCGATAAGACGGTTGAAGAGATGGTATTTGGCGGTACCGGCATAACGGGGTGAGTGCGATATGGGCAGCTGCTTGACTTTGCCGCCTTGCAGTTGCACAAGGGCGGGAAGAAAACGGTGCATGCCGACGAAAAAAGGCATTTCCCTGACGTAGGAAAGTTTGAGTATTTTCAAGGGACAGCAGGTGTCCTTGATGGCATCATTGATCATCAAGCGCCGGTAGGTATTGGCAATTTTCGAGGAGAGGCGTTTTATCAGGCTGTCCTGTCTTTTTTCGCGGATGCCGTTGACCATGTCATATTCGGGAAAATAAAGGAAATACGACAAAAAGTCGGCGGGATGGGTCTGCAGATCGGCATCGATATAGCCGACCAGTGACGTCGTGCAATGATCAAAACCGGCCTTTATGGCGACGCTCAGACCATAGTTTTTATCGAGGGACAACACGGTGCAGCAGGCGGCCTGCCGGCATTTTTCCGTGAGTATTTTCAGGCTGTTATCTGACGATCCGTCATTGACGAAGAGGACGCGGCTTGGCACGGGGCTTGCAGCGATAAAGGTGTCCATCTCGACAAAGAATGCCGGAAGGCTCTCTTCTTCATTAAATACCGGGACGATGATGGTCAGTTCATCATTCATGGGTGACTCATGCAATTGGATGTATCGGAACTTTGCTCTGGTAGGGTTCTACAGGTCTAGGCGATAACCGCATATGGTTACCAGACATCGTCATGAAACTCAAGTCAATTTCTTGGCGATCCCATGTGTCCTCCTTCCCTCGCGAGTCGTACTATCTTGTCAGCATGTCGATTATAGTTTTACCGCAGCGCTGGAAATATGATAATGTTAAAAAAATGGCGCTGCCATCCCAAGATTGAGTACCCTCTATTACAAGGTCGACATGTATACGTTATTTTATAATTTAAAAACCAAGCCATTTGCCATGAATACCGACCCGTCTTTTACGTGGCTTGGCGAAAAACAGCAGGAAGCCTTGACCAGACTGCGTTGCGGAATAGTGGAGACGACAGGTTTTCAGCTTTTAACGGGAATTGCCGGGTCCGGCAAGACCACCCTGCTGCAGGCCCTGACGGCAAGTCTGGACAAGGATATTGTCTGGGCGGTTATTGACGATCCGAGGATGGAAAGGATCGATTTTTATAATGCCATTGCCGGAAAGTTTGGGGTGCAGGAGTCGTTTACTTCAAAGGTGCAGTTTTTCCTGCAATTCAGTCAATTTTTACATCAGGCCGCCGGCGACAAGAAGAAGGTGCTGCTGCTGATTGATGACTGTCACCTCCTGCCGCAGGAGATGCTTGAAGATCTGCGCCTGCTGGCCAATATTGAACAGGCGGGTGTCAAGCTGATGAATATATTTTTCTTCGGGCAGCCGGAATGCAAGGATCTGCTCATGCAGCCGAACAACCGGGCGGTGATGCAGCGTTTGACCCATGTTGCAGAATTAATGCCCTTAAACGTCACGGAAACCGGCGACTATATCCGCCACAGGCTGAAAATTGCCGGAACGGAGGAACCATTGTTTACCGCCCAGGCGGTGCAGACGGTGCATCGCTTTGCCAAGGGCAATCCGCGCCGCATCAACGCGCTTTGCGACCAGGCTTTGACCGCTGGAGCAGCGCAGGAGGTAAAGATCATTGATGCGAAGAGTATTACCGCCTGTGCCGAGCCATCGACAGCCGGACCTGCCCGGCGACCGAGCTCCTTGAGCGGGGCTGGGCTTACACCTCACCCTTCAGGCAGCTGGGCAAAGTATGGCCTCGGGTTTCTGGTTCTTTGTCTGGTCGGCATCGCTTTCTGGTGGCCAAAGGAGGATACTCTGCAGAGCGTGCAGCAGGTTGCCCCGACGATTGCAGGGATGCCGCAGGTGGAGGTGGTGCAGCAGGCGGACGTATCGCCGATTGAGCCGCTGCCGCCGGTTATTGTCTTTAAAGATATAGCCGGTGAAGTAAAGCCTCTGGAAGCGGCGATTGCCACGACGCCGACCGTTACCGAGACGGCGGGTTTGGCCCCCGAAGCGACAACCGCTGAAGTCGTCACCGCCCCGATAGAAGAGCCGCAGCAGGTTGCCGCCCCGGCTGTGATAATACCAGAGACACCGCTGGAAAGCATGGCGGGCGGGACGACACCGACGGTGCCCAACCTGATACGTCTGTCGATCCATTCGAATTCCCTTGAACTGACGACAGCCGCGCAAAATGAGCTGGACGGTTTTGTCGAAAAGCTCCAGGAGTATCCCCAGGCGAAGCTTGTCGTAAAAGGCTTTGTCTCGGCAAAAGAAAATTCCCCGGAAAACATCAAATTATCCGAAGACCGGGCGATGCATGTGCAGAATATATTACTGGCCAAAGGAATCGACGCCAAGCGAATTGAGGTGGTGGGCATGGGCAACCAGGAACCGCTCGCCTCGAATACGACCAGCGCAGGACGCAAGAAAAATCGGCGGGTGGAAGTGCAGGTTATCCATGACGGCACCTGAGCAGCCGTCACTTGTTCCGATGTAATTTCCGAGAGATGGCGACGAGTTTTTCTTCCAGCCGCTGGTAATTGACATCCAGGTCATGGTTGCGGCGGATATGTTCGCCCGCAGCTCTTGCCAGCCCCTGTCTTTTTTCGGTATCTTCGATCAGGCATTGGATATGACCGGTGAACCGCGAAGGTTCGGCGGCCGGCGAGAGCAGCCCGGTCCGGCCGTGCACAACCGCCTCGCCACCGCCCCAGTCGCCGTAGGCAACCACCGGCAGCCTGCAGGACTGGGCCTCGAGGTAGACCATGCCAAGCGATTCTTCGATGCCGGGAAAGGCGAAAATATCGGCAGCACTGTAGTATCGATACAGTTCGTCGCGGGCTATCTTGCCGGTAAAAACAACCCGGTCGGCCAGAAGGTCGGCGGCTTTTTTTTCAAGGTGCTGCCTGCCGCTGCCGTCCCCGGCAATGATAAGTCGCAGAGACAGGCCGCGCTGCACAAGTTCCCCGCACGACTCGATCACCGCCTCGATGCCCCTGGTCTTCACGCCGGGTCGCATCATGGCGGCGGTCATGACTATTGTTTCATCACTGATCGCCCATTTTTGGCGTAACTTCTCTCTCCAGTCCGCAGAAAACTCGAACAACCGGGGATGAATGCCCGGGGCGGTATAGCTGAGCCGGTCGCCCGGCAACAGCCTCTTCAGGTTGGTCAGATCCCTTTTTTTATTGGTGAAAACATGGTCGGCGGCCTGCAGAACCTTCCGGTTGAGGAGAAAACCCGGCAGGGTCGTCAGGTGCTTGCGTCGTTTTGTCGAGTAGATCCCTTGGAAAATCACATAGGGGATGCCGAGTTTTTTGCTGCACATTGCCCCGAGCAGATCCGGGGCCTTGTAGTAGGAATGGTAGGTGAGCCAGAGATCCGGCGGGGAAAGAGCGGCGGCACGGAGAATGCGGTTTTTCTCCCGCAGCAGTTTAAGCAGGGTCAGCGGCCGATAGTAGATCCAGCGGCAGCGCAGTCTGCTCGCCAGGGCGATGTCGTGGCCCCGGTCGGCCAGATAGCTGTACAATTCGGTGCCGGTGACCAGATCCCCCGACGGGGTGGCGTGGTCCAGAGGCTTAAACGGCATGTAGTAGGCGATCTTCATTATTTTTTCGTCAGGCTGCGGCTGGCCGGGTTTTGGCGAGAATTGAAACAGCTTGAAAAACAGGTTGTATAGAAGCAGAAAACCAAATATTTTGAAATTTTGCATTGATTTTCCGTATCTGTCCTTTTGCCTGGAGGGTTGCTATGCCGGAGACCACACGACTCGATGTGTTAATTTATGCCCATGATGGCCGCGGTCTCGGCCACGCCGGCCGCAGTATCGGCATCGGTATGGCGTTGCGTCGACTCTACCCCGATTTGAAGGTGCTGTTTGTCTCGGGCTGCAGTCTGGCCCAGGAGTTGATCGGCGCGGCGCCTCTCGACTGGCTGAAACTGCCCTCCTACGAAACCAGGGTGGTCGAGGGGAAATCAATCGGCATCCACGGCAAATCGATGTTTTCCGATGCCGAGCTGGGCTGGTTCCGGGCACGGGAACTGGCCCACCTGGTTGCCCTGTACCGACCGCGGCTCGTGCTCGTTGATCATACCCCGCAGGGCAAGCACAGGGAACTCGTACCGGCACTGTCTGCCGACAGCGGCGGCGATACCCGGTGGATCCTCGGTGTGCGCGGCGTGGTCGGGGCGGTACGGCAGGCCCGCTCCGAGCTGGCCAGGGAGCTGTTCAAGGCGCATTACCATGGTCTGCTCTGGTACGGTGATGCCCTGGTGCTCGGCACATCGCACTGCGAGCAGCTGCGCCTGCAGTATCATACCGAGCCGGTGGAGTGCGGCTATGTCCTGCGCTTGGCCGAGCTGGCCCGGTGGGAAGGACGCGTACCGGGACCGGAAGGGACGGTGGCCGGAACTATCTCCATCCCCTGGCTTAGCGAAAAATCCCTCGATTTTCTGGTCCTTCTGGCTGGGGTGTTGCAGAAAATGCCCGAATCCTGTGGCCTCTGGTGGCTTTTTGTCAATATAGACATCTCTTCGGCGGCAGGGCAAAGGGTCAGGGCGCTCTTTACCGAGATGCATAACTGCCGGATCGAACCTCCGGGGCGTACCTATGTCTCTGCCCTGATGCAGGCCAGGACCGCCGTCATCTATGGCGGCTATAATAGCCTTATGGACGTTCTGCATGCCGGGATTCCCGCCGTGGTTGTGCTTCGTGACATGCAGGACGAAGAACAGCAGATTCATCTGCGCAAGCTGCAGCAGGTTGCCGGGGAGGCGCTTATGACGGTTTCTGAAACGGCGGTTACCGCCGAGGAGCTTGAGCGGCTGCTCTTGGCTAACCTGCAGCGGGACGGACTGCCTTCGGTTGTTCTCAAGACTGACGGCGCCGCCTGTGCGGCAAAATATCTGCAGAGCCTGCTTTCCTGATCGAAAGGCGCCGTCATTCACCTTGGTAAGAAAGACGTCCGTCTTTTCTTCCTCCTTTGCCTTGTTTTCCCCTCCCTCCTGTATCTCTGCATTATATTCAAAAAACATACAAAAATGTCATAAATAAAATATGAATATTTCAAAAATGAAATAATAATAAAAATAATTTGCCTGCGTGGACAGGAAAAGTACGTGTAACTAAATAATATCATGCGTGATATTTAGTTTTTAACCGTCTGGCATAAGTCTTGTAGTAAAGAAGGCAGTTACCGCAATGGAGTGAAAGTGAGGTTTTTAGATTGATACCCTGAATGTCTGCTCTGCATTAAACGAAGCGGGAAGAGTAATTAAAAGGAGGAGTAAGGTGAACGAGGTGAACGAAAAACTGAAGTATCGAAAGTATTGGGGCCTGGCTGCTTTTCTGGCAGTAACAGCTGTGGCCGTTCCAGCCTTGGCGGAGGAAGCGAATGTAAAAGATACCGTGGTGCAGCTGGCCTATTCGCTTGATACCTTTTACTTTCTCATGACCGGTGCCCTGGTCATGTGGATGGCCGCCGGTTTTACCATGCTCGAAGCCGGTCTGGTGCGCAGTAAAAACACCGTGGAAATTTTGACGAAAAACGTGGCGCTCTATGCAATCGCCTGCATCATGTACATGCTGGTCGGCTATAATATCATGTACGGCGACAGCATCAATAGTTTCATCCCCGGACTGAGCTTCCTGCTCGGGGCGGATCATACCGTCGATGAAGTCTTGAAGAGCAATGGCGAAGTGTACTATTCCTCGCTTGCCGATTTCTTTTTCCAGGTGGTCTTTGTTGCCACGGCCATGTCAATTGTCTCCGGTGCCGTTGCCGAACGGATGAAGCTCTGGGCATTCCTCGCCTTTGCCGTGGTCATGACCGGCTTTATTTATCCGGTTCAGGGCTTCTGGAAATGGGGCGGTGGTTTTCTTGACGCCCTCGGCTTTTTGGACTTTGCCGGTTCCGGAGTTGTCCATTTATGCGGTGCTTCCGCCGCCATCGCCGGTGTCCTGCTGCTTGGCGCACGAAAGGGAAAATATGTCGGTGGCAGAGTTAAGGCCATTCCCGGGGCCAATCTGCCGCTGGCCACCCTGGGTACGCTGATTCTCTGGCTGGGTTGGTTTGGTTTTAATGGCGGCTCGGAGCTGAAGATAAGTAATGTGACCGAGGCCAACGCGGTGGCCATGGTCTTTGTCAATACCAACACCGCCGCAGCCGGTGGTCTGGTCGCCGCTCTCATGCTGTCCAGAACCTGGTTCGGCAAGGCCGATCTGACCATGGCCCTGAACGGGGCGCTGGCCGGGCTGGTGGCGATTACCGCCGAACCGCTGACGCCGACACCCCTGGTGGCAACGCTGGTCGGCGCTATCGGCGGCCTGCTGGTCGTCACGGCGATCATCTTTATCGACAAGGCGAAAATTGACGATCCGGTCGGGGCTATTTCCGTCCATGGCGTCTGCGGCATCTGGGGTCTGCTGGCTGTCGCCTTTACCAATCCGGAAGGATCGCTCATCGCCCAGTTGACCGGGATCGGGGTGATCTTTGCCTGGGTTTTTGGTACAAGCCTGGTCATATGGTTCATTCTGAAGGCGGTTATGGGCATTCGGGTCAGTGATGAGGAAGAGATGGAAGGCGTCGATGTTGCGGAATGTGGACTGGCTGCATATCCTGAGTTTACCAAAGAATAGATAGGGGGAGTCCTCGTGAAAAAAATAGAAGCAATTATCAAACCTTTTAAGCTTGAGGAGGTAAAGGCCGCACTGACTGACCTCGGCATTACCGGGATGACCGTTTCCGAAGTGAAGGGATACGGCCGGCAGAAGGGACATAAAGAGATGTATCGTGGCGCCGAGTACACTGTGGACTTTAATCCGAAGATCAAAATCGAACTGGTGCTGGCGGCTGAACTGGTCGATAAGGTCGTCAATGCCATACGGGATGCGGCAAACACCGAAAAAATCGGTGACGGCAAGATCTTTGTCCTGCCGGTCGAAGATGTCCTGCGGGTGAGAACGGGAGAAAGAGGAAAAGAGGCGATTTAGGCGGCCATTGAGCGTCAAATGGAGGAGCCATCCTTCTGCAATTTTGCTGCAGAAGGATGGCTCCTTTTTTTTGTGGTAATCTTCGTCCGCTAATGATAATTATTCTTGACAGAGTGACGCCATTTTGGATAAATGAGAAAATCTTGCTGGTCATTCGTGACAAGAAGTGCATTCTCCTGCTTTTTGTTGTTTAGTGCCTTACAGAATATTTTCTTTTTTTGCCAGAAAATATTCTGCGAAAGGCACTTATCCCGGCTTATTTTCCGTTTACCGGGGTTAGTAGAAGTGTTAAACAGCTCTTTAGATAATAATCGAGGCCGGGGTTGCCGGAGTTATTGAGAAATACTATGGTGTTGCCTACTTTTCTGAAAGTATATCGCTTTTATCTGCACGGCTTTAAAAGAATGACCATTGGCAAAACTCTTTGGAAGATTATTTTCATAAAGCTGTTTGTCATGTTTGCCGTTTTGAAGCTGTTCTTTTTTCCTGATTTCTTGCAGACAAACTTTTCGACCGATCAACAAAGGGCCGATCATGTCATCGAGCAGCTGACCGGATCGGAACAAAACAAATAATTACGGAGGACGTTGTAATGGGTGAAATAGATCTGGCCACGGTGAACTGGGCGAGGGCACAGTTTATCCTGACTGCGATGTATCACTGGCTTTTTGTCCCGATCACCTTGGGGCTGTCGTTTCTTTGCGCGTTTTTTGAATCGATATACGTGCGCACGGGAAAGGAAGAGTGGAAGCATCTCACCAAGTTCTGGATGACCCTGTTCGGTATCAATTTTGCCATTGGTGTCGCGACGGGCATCATCCTGGAATTTGAATTCGGCACCAACTGGTCGAACTATTCGTGGATGGTCGGCGATATCTTCGGCGCCCCGCTGGCTATTGAGGGTATTTTTGCCTTTTTCCTCGAAGCCACCTTTTTCGCGGTGATGTTTTTCGGCTGGGAGCGTACTTCCAAGGGCTTCCATCTCTTTTCCACCTGGATGGTCGCCGTTGGTTCCAATCTTTCCGCCCTGTGGATTCTCGTCGCCAACGGCTGGATGCAGTATCCGGTCGGCATGGCCTTTAACCCCGAGAATGCCCGTTTCGAGATGCAGAATTTCTGGGAGGTGCTTTTCTCCCCGGTGGCCATAGCCAAATTTACCCATACAACCAGCTCCAGCTTTATCGTCGGCGCGCTCTTTGTCATCACTATTTCGTCCTATTATCTGCTCAAGGGACGGCATGTGGATATGGCCAAGAAATCGATCATCGTCGCCTCGGTTTTTGGCCTGCTTTCCTCACTCTTCACCGCCTTTACCGGCGATGAATCCGCTTATTCCAATGCCTACACGCAACCGATGAAGCTGGCCGCCTATGAAGGGTTCTATACAGGATCGAAGGGGGCGGATATCGTCGCTCTGGGACTGTTGACCAGCGGCAAGAAAGTTGGCGACGGGCAGGATCCCTTTGCCTTTGAGATCTCCATCCCCAAGGGGCTGTCTTTTTTGGCCAAGCGTGATTTTAATGCGTTTGTTCCGGGCATTGAAGATCTCGTCTATGGCAATGAAGCGGAAGGTATTATGTCCGTGGCCGAGAAGATGGAGAAAGGCAAGGCGGCCATTGCCGATCTGGCGGCCATGAAGCAGGCCGGCAAGGCCGGCGATGAAGCGGCGAAAACTGCGGCCCTGGAGAGATTCCGGGTGAACCAGGACTACCTGGGCTTTGGCTATCTCGATACCCCGGAGGAAACTGTGCCGCCGGTGGCGACCACCTATTATTCTTTTCATATAATGGTCTATCTGGGCACATTTTTCATCCTGCTGATGCTGCTCTATCTCTACTATTCCTATAAAGGCACCCTGGAAGACAAAAAATGGCTGCTGCTGCTTGGGGTCAGCTCTTTTTTCCTGGCATTATTCGCCTCGGAGATGGGCTGGGTGGTCGCCGAAGTGGGTCGTCAGCCCTGGGCTATTCAGGATCTGCTGCCGGTAAAAATGGCCTCGACCAACATTGCCGCCGGGCATGTGCAGGCATCCTTTGCCATCTTCTTTGTGTTGTTTACCACCCTGCTCATCGCTGAGATTAAAATTATGCTGCGGCAGATCAAAATAGGACCGGAGGGCGTGTAACATGATTGGAAAATTAGATATTGTCACCCTGCAGCAGATCTGGTGGATCATCTGTTCGATCGTCGGGGCCCTGTTTCTTTTCCTGAACTTTGTGCAGGGCGGGCAGACCCTGCTCTGGCAGGTGGCGAAAAGTGACCGGGAGAAATCCCTTGTTATTAATTCCCTCGGCAGAAAATGGGAGCTGACCTTCACGACCCTGGTTCTTTTCGGCGGGGCCCTTTTTGCCGCTTTCCCGAAATTTTACGCCACGAGTTTCGGCGGCGCGTACTGGGTGTGGATGCTCATCCTGTTCACCTTCATCGTCCAGGCGGTCAGCTATGAATTTCGGACAAAACCGAACAATTTCCTTGGTGCCAAGACCTTTGAGCTGTTTCTCTTCATCAATGGCTCCGTCGGCATCCTCTTGGTCGGGGCGGCGGTCGGCACCTTTTTCACCGGCTCCAATTTTACCTTGAATGATTTTAACCAGGTGACATGGACCCATCCGCTCAGAGGGGTGGAGGCGGCTTTTTCTCTCTTTAATCTCTCTTTAGGTTTTTTTCTGGTCTTTAATGCCCGGGTACTCGGGGCGATGTATCTGGTGAGTAATGTCGATTTCAACGGGGTTCCTGAATTTGAGGCACGAGTGCGACGGTCGTGTCTGATCAATTTCCTCTGCGCCCTGCCTTTCTTGCTCTATGTGGTGGTCAGTCTGGTGCTGGTCGATGGTTTTGCCACCGATGCCGCCGGCGTCGTCAGTATGGAAGCGCATAAATACCTCAACAACCTGCTGGCCATGCCGATAGTACTTGGCCTGCTGCTGGTTGGCCTGTTCCTGGTAATTCTCGGGGTGACCCGGACCAGTCTTGCCAGATCGACCACCGGCATCTGGTTCGGCGGCCTGGGGACCGTCTTCGTCGGCCTGGCGGTTTTTTTCACTGCAGGCTTTAACGGAACCTCATTTTATCCGTCCAAGGTCGATCTGCAATCGAGCCTGACCATTTATAACGCCTCGTCAAGCCACTACACCCTGACGGCGATGTGTTACGTCGCCTTGTTCATTCCGGTCGTGCTTGCGTATATTGCCTATGTGTGGCGGCAGATGGATTCAAAGAAAATCGGTATGCTGGATATCAGTGATAAAAAAGCATACTAAGAAAAGGAGAATACTATGGCTGCAGTATTACTAATTGGCTGGGTTGCCCTGATTGTTGTTTCGTACAAGGTGGCGGTCGCGGTTCTCGTTAAGACGAATAACCTGTGATATAGCTGCACGTTTCGTTGTAACTGTAAGCCCGACCGTAAGCAGCCGCTTTCGGTCGGGCTTTGTTGTTTTCGGGTGTTACGCGACGAATATCCACCAGATGAACTGCAGGAACAGCAGGGCGTACAGCCCGGCGACGACGTCATCCATCATGATGCCAATGCCGCCATGAATGCGCTGATCGAACCAGGAGACCGGGAAGGGTTTGAAGATATCGAAGATGCGAAACAGGACAAAGCCGAGCAACCAGGCGGCGGGATGCGCCGGTGCCGTGGTCAGGGTAATGAACATGCCGAGTATTTCATCGATGACGATACAGCCGGAATCCGGACTATTGAGGATTTTCTCGGCCGAACCCGAGACAAAAAAACCGACGACAAACAGTGCAACAAGGACCAGGAGGTAGCTTGGCAGGGACATGTCCTTGATCAACAGCCAGGGCAAAAAGGCCGCGATCGAACCCCAGGTGCCCGGAGCTTTGCCTATCTTGCCGACATACAGGCCGGTGGCCAGGGCCATGATCACGTGATTCATCGTATCTTCGCCTTGTCGCTGCGTATCTCATTGTAGACCTGCTGCAGCGGTACCTTGTGCCGGACAGCAATTTTTCGGCATTCTTCGTATTCCGGATAGATGGTCATCCCCGCCGGGGTCTGCACCATTTTGGCCTTCACCTCGCCCCATCTGGTCGGCACTGTTACCTGTTGACGCGGCAGGGTGCGTCGCGACTCCTTTCTGAAACGCAGGCCAATGGCGGTTGTTTCCGAAAGAATGATATCTTTCAGCCGATCGGCACAGGCCGGGGGACTTATCACCTGCAGGGCAAAACCCGGCCGGCCCTTTTTCATGTGGATCGGGGCGATGGTCACGTCGAGCGCACCCTGGTCAAAGAGCAGTTCGGATAGGTAGGGAAAGCCTTCCGGGCTCCAGTCGTCAAGATTGCTTTCAATGACCTCGACTACCTGATGTTCGCTGGCGTCGATGGCCTTGCCGATGATGATGCGCAGCAGATTGGGCTGGCCGTTGGTCAACACGTGGCTGCCGGCGCCATAGCCGGTGGCCGTGGGAGTCATCGGCGGCAGGGGGCCGAAACCGTCGACAAGCGTTGCAATAAGCGCCGCACCGGTCGGGGTGACCAGCTCCTGCTGCAGATCGACGCCATAGGTGGGAATCCCCTGCAGCAGTTCACAGACTGCGGGCGCGGGCAGCGGCAGCAGGCCGTGGGCGCATTTGACAAAGCCGTGACCGGTGGGCAGAAAAGAGCAGAACAGTCGGCTGATGCCGAGGTAGTGCAAACCGGTGATGGTGCCGACGATATCGACGATGGTGTCGAGGGCGCCGACCTCGTGAAAATGTACTTTGTCGATTGGCACATTGTGCACCTTGGCCTCGGCTCGGGCCAAAGACTGGAAAACGTCGGCTGCCCGATCTCTTATCGCCGGCTCGAGTTCACTCGTCTGAAGGAGGTGCAGAATGGCCGGCAGGGTGCGCAGCTCCTGCCGGCCATTGCTGCTGATGGTTACCTTGATGCTGCTGATGGCATTGATACTCTTTTCCTCGATGTCGAACTGAAGATCGTCAAGGTGGAGTTTGCCGAGCTCCCTGGTCAGCAGCTGACGATCAAGGCCGGCATGGAGCAGGGCGCCGAGCAGCATATCCCCGCTGACGCCGGAAAAGCAGTCCAGATACGCTATTCTGGCGGAAGGTGGTTGTGTCACGTTTGCCTTTGATAACTCAGTTATTTTGCAGGAGAAGTGTACCAGCAGCTATTGGATGGCCGCAGAGAAAGGACTCCACCGACATGCGTTTTTTGCCTTGCGGCTGAATCTCTTTTATCAGCAGGCAATTATTGCCGCAGGCGACGAGGATCCCCCGCTTGTCGGCCTGCAGAACCGTTCCCGGCGGGGCATCGCTTTCCTTGTACACCACCTCCGGGCCAAAGAGGCGTAAGCGTCCGCCATCAAGAAAGCAGAAGGCGGTGGGCCAGGGGTCAAGACCGCGGATGAGGCATTCAATCTCTTTGGCGTCTTTCTGCCAGTCGATCAGCCCATCGTCTTTTTTCAGCATCGGGCCAACCGTGGCCAGACTGTCGTCCTGGGGGACGGGGATAAGCGTTTCTTCCTTCAGTCCCTTGATCGCCTTTAACAGCGTGACGCTGCCGAGCTCCGCCAGTCTGGCAAAGAGACTGCCGGCGGTTTCGCCCGGCTCTATTTTTATTGCCGTCTTGAGCAGGATGTCACCGGTATCCATGCCCGCATTCATCTGGATGATCGTCACGCCGGTCTCCTGCTCACCGTTGATTATAGCCCATTGGATCGGTGCGGCGCCGCGATACAAAGGGAGAAGCGATCCGTGCACATTAATGCAGCCTAACGGGGCGAGGTCGAGCAGCGATTGCGGTAGAATTCTGCCGTAGGCGCAGACGACGAACAGGTTCGGCCGATAGGTGAGCAGCCCGTTGCGGAATTCTTCCGTCTTGATCTTTGTCGGCTGCAGGACGGGGATATCCGCCGCTTCGGCCAGCACTTTCACCGGCGGAGGCGTCAGTTTTTTTCCCCTGCCTTTGGCCCGGTCCGGCTGGGTAACCACGGCGACCACCTCATCGGGACCATCAATCAGCGCCTGGAGTGTCGCCGCGGCAAAATCAGGGGTTCCCATAAAAATAATGCGTAGCGGTTGTAACGACATCTTCGCTCCTGTTATCGCTGTTATTTTTCCAGCCACTTCTTTACTTTCTTTTTGTAAAGACCGCGCTTTAAGGGGCTGAGGTGATCAATGAAAAGAATCCCGTTTAAATGGTCGATTTCATGCTGCAGGACGACGGCAAAACGATCCTGGGTCGAAATTTCGTGGGCCTGTCCCTGTAAATCCTGATAGGCGACAGTGATCTTCAGATGTCTTTTCACGTTGGCCGTCAGTTCCGGGACGCTCAGGCAGCCTTCCTCATCGATCTGGCTACCTTCATGGGCGACGATTTCCGGATTGATCATGGGCATGTACTTCTTTTCACCCTCTTTATCCTTGGACATGTCAACGACGATCAGTTTGACGGATCTGCCGATCTGCGGGGCGGCAAGCCCTATGCCCGGGGCATCGTACATGGTTTCGGCCATGTCTTCGACCAGGGCTGCCAGGCTGCTGTCAAAGGTGTCGATCTTTTGTGTTTGCCGGCGTAGAACCGATTCGGGATATTGATAAATTTTTTGGATGCTCATTGTGGTGTCTTTCTCTTATAACGTGATCAGTATTCAGGGCCTTTCCCTGCTTTGGACAATGTACCATAGCAGCCTCGTTTCTGCTACGGAGGCTGTCGGATTATGCACTTTTCCCCCATCTCTTTGTTATTTTCGAAAATTAATGCTCGCAATATTAACTATATGGCTGTGCTTAATTTTCGAAAATGCCTTGATCTGAGAAAAAATTGCTATAACCCGACAGCCTCCTACGCTTACAAAGATAAGCATACCGGCGGTAAATGCGAAGCAGGCTTTTAACGACAGGGAATCTTTTTGTCATCGGGCAGTACATCTCCCGTATCAAGTAGCCTGTCTTGTAAATGGTGCATTAAACACAAGGTTTTATCACTTGTAATGATTTGACATATTAATTAAAGTGTTATCACCTGCCTACTTCCCAAGATAGACTAATGCCCCATAGACGACAAGGAGGACTCTTTGATATGACTCATGCAACAGAGAATCCGGTAGCCAATGAAAAAGTAGAAGATATCGTCGCCGAAGTGGATACCGGCGGTCGACAACCCCAGGGCACAATCTCGCGCAATGTCCTCTTCTTTGTCCCCCTGGCCTGGACCATTTTTCAGCTCTGGTATGCCTCCCCGCTGCCTTTTATGCTGAATTTTTTCGTCATTAATGATACCGAGGCGCGGGCCATTCATCTGGCCTTTGCCCTGTTTCTGGCCTACACCGCCTTCCCGACCTTCAAGACTTCGCCGAGGAGGCATATCCCGATCCAGGACTGGATCATCGCCTTCGTCGCCGCGTCTTGTGCAGCCTATATTTATGTATTTTATACGGAACTGTCTGCCCGACCGGGCAGACCAACGACTCTCGATCTGGTTGTTTCCGTGGCCGGGCTCATTTTTCTTCTCGAAGCGACACGCAGGGCCCTTGGCCCGCCGCTGATGGTCGTTGCCGCCATTTTTATCATCTATACCTTTGCCGGTGCCTATATGCCGTCGGTTATCGCCCACCAGGGGGCAAGCCTGGTGAAGGGGATGTCGCACTACTGGCTGACCACCGAGGGGGTTTTCGGGGTCGCCCTCGGGGTGTCGACCGGCATGGTGTTTATGTTTGTGCTGTTCGGCTCGCTTCTCGACGCGGCGGGGGCCGGCAACTATTTCATCCGCACGGCTTTTGCCGGCCTTGGCCATATGCGCGGCGGTCCGGCCAAGGCGGCGGTTATCTCCTCGGCCATGACCGGGCTGGTCTCCGGTTCTTCCATTGCCAACGTGGTCACCACCGGAACCTTTACCATTCCGCTGATGAAAAAAGTTGGTTTTTCCGCGGAAAAAGCCGGCGCCGTCGAGGTCGCCTCGTCAACCAATGGCCAGTTGACCCCGCCGGTAATGGGCGCCGCCGCCTTTCTTATGGTTGAATATGTCGGCATCTCCTACCTCGAGGTCATTAAACATGCCTTTCTGCCGGCAATTATCTCCTATATAGCCCTGGTCTATATTGTCCATCTGGAAGCATGTAAAATGGGCCTGAAAGGGTTGCCGAAAAGAAAAACAACCAAGACCGTGATGCAGAGCCTGGTGACGTTTGTCTTTGTTGTGCTCAGCCTGATAATTATCGGCGGCCTGACATATTACGGTCTCGGGTGGATTAAGACGATGGCCGGGGACTATGCCATGTGGTTTGTCTGTGCGCTGCTGCTGCTTGCCTATTTCGTGCTGATCTTTCTCGCCTGCAAGGTGCCTGATCTGGAGATTACCACGGAAATAAAGGAGCTTCCCGATCTGGGTTCCACGGCGCAGGCCGGATACTATTACCTCCTGCCCATTGTCGTACTGATGTGGTGTCTGATCGTTGAACGATTGTCTCCGGCTCTTTCGGCCTTCTGGGCGACCGTGCTGCTTATCTTTATCGTTTTGACGCAGCATCCCCTGAAGGGTTTTTTGCGTAAGATGCAGGGGCAAGACTATAGCTTTGGCCGGGGCTGGGGAGAAATGGTCACCGGCATGGTTGCCGGTGGGAGAAACATGATCGGTATCGGCGTGGCAACGGCTGCCGCCGGTATTGTCGTCGGCACGGTGACCCTGACCGGCATCGGCCTGGTCATGACCGAGTTTGTCGAATTTATTTCCGGCGGGAATCTCATGCTGATTCTGCTCTTTACCGCCTTTATCAGTCTCATCCTCGGCATGGGGTTGCCGACCACGGCCAATTATATCGTCGTTTCCACCCTGATGGCCCCGGTTATCGTCAGCCTCGGCGCCCAGAACGGTCTTATCGTGCCGCTCATTGCCGTGCATCTCTTTGTCTTCTATTTCGGTATCCTGGCCGACGATACGCCGCCGGTCGGTCTTGCGGCCTTTGCCGCGGCGGGGATTTCCGGCGGGGATCCGATACGCACCGGTATTCAGGGTTTTACCTATGATATCCGCACAGCGATTTTGCCGTTTATTTTTATCTTCAATACCGAGCTGCTGATGATCGGCATCGGCAGCTGGCTGCACCTGACAATTGTCGTTGTTGGTGCGGTTGTGGCAATGATGGTTTTTGCCGCTGCTACGCAGAGATGGTTTCTGACCAAAAATCGCTGGTGGGAGACCTTCGCCTTGCTGCTGGTTGCCTTTACCCTTTTCAGACCGGGTTATTTCTGGGACAGGGTGTATCCGCCGCTGATTGATAGACCGCCTGTCGAGCTGGTGCAGATCCTCGATGAACTGGCTGGGGGATCGCAGCTCCGTTTGGAGGTCAAGGGCGAAAAAATGACTGGAGCAGAGTATACCATGACGGTCATGCTGCCGGTGGGAAATGAACCAACCGGTGCGGAAAAGCTGGCAGGCCTTGGTATCGAGACGCGGGAGGAAGACGGAAGGGTTTTTATTGACATGGTTGGATTCTCCAGTCCCGCGGAAAGGGCGAATATCGATTTTGACCAGGAGATTCTCAGCATCCAGATGCCGACCGACCGGCCGAACAAGGAATATATGTTTCTGCCGGCGTTCGTTCTGCTCGGCCTCATCATATTCGTGCAGCGCGGACGAATCCGCAAGGCAGCGCATTAAGCAGCGCATTAAGGCAGCTGGTTACAGCAGCTCATGCGGTCAACTACCAAATGGAGTTATTCACTCTCTGGAGTATGTCATGATAAAAAAAATACTGGTGCCAATCGCTTTTTCTAAATATTCCAAGGGCATTCTCACCTATGCCGCCGATCTCGCCCAGGCGACCGGGGCTGAACTTGTCGTCGTCAACGTCATCAATCAGCGTAATCTTGACGCCGTTGACAAGATTACCTCCTTCGGCTACAAGGTGGATATCAGCCATTATATGGAAACCCTGAAAAATGAGCGCCTGGAGGAGTTGGAAAAAATGCTGAGCAGTCTGACGCTGCCGGATGAAAAGGTCAGCTATACCTTTTGTATTGGTGATCCAGCCGGTGAGTTGTTGAAACTGGTCGTCGATCGAGATATCGATGCGGTGGTTATGGGCGTGAAAACCACCGATATCAGCCATATTTTTACCGGCTCGGTGGCGGAGAAGATGTTTCGCAAATGCCCGGCGACGATAATTTCCTATCGTGATGATGATATTGCCGCAAAACTACGTAAAAAATTAGACCGGCACAGGGGCAAAGAAGAGGATTGATGAACATTATTTTTCCGGTAATTGGCTATTTGGTGGGGGCAATCCCTTTTGGTCTGGTCATCAGCAAGATGGTCGGCGTTGACGTACGCACCCAGGGCAGTCGCAACATCGGGGCGACCAATGTCAACAGGGTGCTCGGTAAAAAACTTGGCTTTGTTACCCTGGTCTGCGATTGCCTGAAAGGTTTGCTGCCGATGTATGCTGCAACGCTTTTTCTGCCGGAATCGGCGACAAAGGAACTGCTCGTCGTTCTCACCGGGGTGATGGCGGTAGTCGGCCATATGTTCCCCGTCTACCTGAAATTTCGCGGCGGCAAAGGGGTCGCCACCGGGCTGGGGGTGTTTCTCTTTCTCTCGCCTCCGGCAATAGCGCTCAGCCTGGTGGTTTTTGTATTGACCGTCGCCCTCACCGGCTTTGTCTCCGCCGGCTCGCTTCTTGCCTCCGCCCTTATTCCCCTGTGGTGTTACCTGCTCGGGGCATCGAACACGACCATTGTTGCCGCAGCCGGCGTGGCGCTGCTCATCTGGCTGAAACATCACGAGAATATCAGCAGGCTGGTGCGCGGGCAGGAAAAAAGCTGGAAGAAAGATAAGGAGAAAAGCCATGAAGGTCATCGAGGTTAAACAGTTTGGCGATCCCGAGGTGATGGAACTGGTAGAAAAACCAGCTCCTGCCGCAGGCATTGGCGAAGTGGTCGTGCAGGTCATGGCCATCGGCGTCAATCCGGTCGAGACCTATATTCGGGCCGGAATCTATCCGAAGCTCCCCGATGTACCCTATACGCCCGGCGGCAATGTTGCCGGAATAATCAGCTCCCGCGGCCCGGATGTCAGTCAGTGGCAGCTCGGTGACCGGGTGTACAGTGCGGCGACCATCAGCGGCGCATATGCTGAAATGGCCCTCTGCCGAACCGATCAGGTCTTCCGGCTGCCGGACAATATCTCCTTTGCGCAAGGGGCGGCCATCGGAGTGCCTGCGGCGACAGCGTGGCGGGCCCTGTTTATCCGTGGCCGAGCCAAAGCGGGCGAGCGCGTCCTTATTCACGGGGCGAGCGGCTCGGTTGGCCAGGCGGCGGTACAACTGGCCAGGGACGCCGGGATGGTCGTTTTCGGTACGGCCGGAACTGCCCAGGGCTGTACGTTGGTGCAGGAGCTGGGCGCAGTGGCCGTCAATCATAACCAGGAGGGCTACTCCGAGGCACTTCTCAGCGCAACCTCGGGCGAGGGCTTTGATGTTATTCTGGAGATGCTGGCCAATAAAAATCTGGCCAAAGATCTGCAGCTGCTCGCGCCGCGCGGCAAGGTGGTGGTTATCGGCAGCAGGGGGCCCATCGAGATTGATCCCCGCCTGACCATGGGCAAGGAGACGGACATCCGCGGCCTGGCGGTTTTTAACGCCACCCACGAAGAAACTGTTGCCACGCATACCGCCTTGATTGCCGCCATGGAGCGCGGTGTCCTGCTGCCCACCGTCAGCCGCGAGATGGCCCTGGAGGATGCGCCCCTGGCCCATCAGCTGGTCATGAATGACGGCAATTGCGGGAAAATCGTCCTTATTCCATAAGGCTGGTTGCCGAATAAAGAGCCGCTTTTTTATTGCAGTACGAACCGCACCGGCACCAGTACTTCCATCGGTGCGGCAATATTGTTTTTTGTCCCGGGAAGAAAGTGCCAGTCTTTCACTGTCTGCAAGGCGGTTTTATCAAGCAGTTCGTGGCCGCTGCTGGTATGAATTGCCAGTTGCCCGGGGGAGCCATCCGCTAAGACCATGACCGCGAGAATAACGACACCCTGCCAGCCGCGCCGCCGGGCAAGAGCCGGGTAGACTGGTTTCGGGTTCTGGTCATAGAGAGGTCTGGCCTTAATGATCGACGGTGATGGGCCT
This sequence comes from Desulfocastanea catecholica, assembly GCF_054657295.1. NCBI lineage: Bacteria > Pseudomonadati > Thermodesulfobacteriota > Desulfobulbia > Desulfobulbales > Desulfobulbaceae > Desulfocastanea > Desulfocastanea catecholica. Next base: position 35,051 of record NZ_BAAHYZ010000008.1, on the reverse strand, counting down.
GGCGTTACTTCGGGCCTTGCCTGGGGCCTTTCCTTGGTCGTTGCCTGGGCTGCCGGCGGAGCTGCTGCGGCCCTGGTCGGTGTTGTGGTGGCGACAGCGCTGGGTGTGGGCGGGGCGGCTGCCTTTTGTGACATGACTCTTTTTTTGGTTCGTGACTGAAGCCGTTCCGGAGTCTTTTTTTGGGGAATCTGCTGTACCGGTTTCACGACAGGGACAGCACTGCCAGGGATGATTGGCGTCGGTGTCATCATTTGCGGTGGACTGCTTTTTTTGACCACGGCACTGGCCTGGCTCAGATTGACCGTGATCGACCGATTGTCGGCAGGCTGCATAATCGGAGGCTTACCCTGTGGCCATGGCAGCACACTGAGCAGCAGATGAAGCGAAAGTGCCAGGAAAAAGGCAAGGAACAACCTCGACATAACGCCTTACTCCGGGTTTGCCTGCAGGGAAATCTTTGTCATCCCGGCTCGTTTCAGCTCGTCAAGTACCTGAAAAAGCTGTTGGTAGGAAACATTTTCTTCGGCAAAGACGAGAATCTCCTGTGCAGGCCCACCTTGTTCATCCGTTCCCGGTAAATGTTCATGCAGCTCGGCCAGGCTGATCGGCGTTTTATTGAGGAAAATCTCCAGTGCTGGTTCTAACTCCGACTCCAACGCCGTGTCCAGCGCCGATGGTGACACCGATCTGCGAAGAGCAAGGGTAAGCGGTGTCTCCTCGGTCTTTGTCGCCTGGGAGGATTCCGGCAGGTCGAGCTGCATGCCCTGATGCACCGTCATGGACAGCATCGCATAAATGAAAAAGACCAGCAGGAGGAAGACGATATCGATCAGCGGCAGCATCTCGATACGGGCAGGCCGGGTGTTATATCGCGTGATTTTCATTTAATTTTCATATGCGTTCGCTTTATTTATCTTGGCATTTTTGTTGAAGACGACTTCCAGACTGGTGGCGTATTTCTCCATCACATGCATGGCCCTGGTGATACGGCTATTAAAATAGTTATAGGGGATGACGGCAACAATGGCAATTCCCAGCCCGGCGGCGGTGGTGATCAGGGCCTGGGCGATCCCCGAAGTAACCAGTTTCGGATCGGCAATCGAGGCGGCGCCAAGCATTTCAAAAGAGCTGATAATGCCCAAAACCGTGCCGAAGATGCCAAGTAAGGGCGCCACGGTTATCATCGTGTCGAGAACCGGCATGAAGCGCTGCATGTGCTGTACGCTCAGATTGGCCTCCGCCTCCATTGCCCGGCCCATATCATAGTCCCGGTGCAGAATGCCGACGATCAGCAATCGAATGACGTGATCTTTGCATCCGGCTGTCTTGGTTCTGATCTTCTCCCATTCACTCTCTTCGGCCAGGGCAAGAATCTCATCCATCAACGGACGATTTCGCCGGCGTTCCAGAGAAAACCAGAACATCATCCTTTCCAGAATAACGGTGAGGACGATGAGGGAACAGGCGAGGAGCGGCCAGATGATCGGGCCGCCGTTTTGTAAAATTTTATACAGCATCATTGTCGTGCTCGCTGGTTAAGGTCTGGATGGATGAGGCGGGAAATGATCGCCAGGGCTTCGGCAAAGGTGGCCGGGGAGGGACTGCAGACCAGGTCCGGATCGATGATATGCACCCGGCCGTCGCGCACCGCCTTGATGACCGGGATGTCCCGCCAGCGTTCCAGCTCTTTGCCGGCAAGGCCGGTCTCATTACCCATAATGGCGATGATGATGGTATCGGGATTCTCGGCCAGCACCTTTTCATAATTGGTTGTGCCGGACGGTTGGTCATCAATGATATTCACACCGCCGCTCAGCGCGATAAAGTCATCGGTGAAGGTGTTTGGCAAGGCGCCGACCAGCGGCTGGCTGCCGATCTGCAGGAAGACCTTCTCAATGGGCAGACCCGAGACATCCCTGGTAATAGCTGCCACTTTGGCCCGGGCCTCGCTGACTATGGTGTGCGCGCGTTGTTCGAGACCAAGCAGGCGACCCAGGGTGATGAACTGGGTACAGATGTCGTCAAAGGACGTTGCCTGATGAAACTGGACAACGTTAAGGCCGAGGTTGCGCAGTTTCTCCAGCTGCTGCGGCGGGGAGAGATCGGTTGCCAGCACCAGATCGGGCTGCAGGCTGAGGATCTTCTCGATGGATATCTGCATGACCGAACCGATTTTCTCCTTCGTCTTCGCCGCTTCCGGACGAATGCAGTAGCTGGTATTGGCCACCAGTCGATCTTCCGCCCCTATAAGATAGACATTTTCCGTGTTTGTCGGACCGAGGGAGATGATCCGCTCGGGTGGCTTGGTGGCGGGTGTCGCCGGTTGAGCCGCGCCCAGGACAACCGCCAGAGCCTTACGGATCACCAGCGGCAGCTCTTTGGCGGCGGAGTCGGGCGATGTTGCCACAGCCGGCAAGGCTGCCCCTGCAGTCGGTTGGCCGCCCGGCAGCAAAGTCCCGCACCAGTCATCAAAACTTGTCAGATCGCTGACCAGACCCCGTTCATAATCGTCACTTATCGCCAGCGCCGCCGCGAGAAGGGAACTATAGCGCGGCTGCAGCAGCAGCTGTTCGACATCGGATCGCAGTCGCGGATCCCCTTGACAGACTGCGGAGAGATCAATTTTTCTTTCTTCTAATCGCTTGAAAATGGAGCGCTTGGCGGTCAGCCCATTCTGCCGGGCAATGGCCTCCTGCACCCCGTCATAGACGGCGCGGCCGATGAGCTCGCCCATCTTGGTATGGCCGCCGGTCGCATCGATTGCCGGACCGCTCCCCTCCACGACGATGATATTGTCAGTGCCGGTGCCGGTGGCTGCATGGTGCGGCGAGGTGTAGCTGGAGCGGATATCCAGATCCTGCAGGGCGGCCGATTTTGCCTCGGTACTGCTGATTATCGCCCGGGTCATGGCCCTGGGCGAGAGCTGCATATTGGTTAAAAGAAGGATATTGATGGTCCCCGGTTTATCGGTTTTTTTAATTTCGCCGGGTTCGTAGTAGCTGCCGGTGTCGCTGCCCATGCGGACACTGTTGCCCTCCACCCCGGCGGTGACCAGAGCGACCACCTCCATATCCCGAAAGGATTTTCTCACCACCGCCAGGTTGTCCATATCCGCGCCGGTAAAGAGCATTGCCGTGGTATCTGGGGCCAAACCAAGTATGTGACTGGTCGACTTGCGCAGCTCGGCTAATCCCTGGCCCTGATCAAGGCCCCAGGACGGAGGTGGAAAATAATGATTGGCGACGGTGAGGATGCCCTCTTTCTGACCTTCCAGGGTGGAGACCACCCGCATCGGCGCTTTGAAAGAAAGGGCCAGGGTTTTATTGTGAAAATCTTTCATATTGCTGGTGATGATTTCCGCCTGCCGCAGGTAGTCAAGGTCGAGGTGCAGCGATTGTCGGGCGACGACCTCCTCGTTCAGAACATAATTGTCACTGCTGCTGAACGAATTGCTATAGATACCCGAAGACAGTGCGGAGACCAGGGTCCCGCTCTGACCGGCCAGTCGGCAGGTGAGCTCGCATGGAAAAAAGAGCACACGGTTATGCCGCACCGCATCAACATCGCGCCAGCCCGGCTGCTGCAAAGCGGCTAAGGCCTGGTCAGGACTGCCGCAGCCGTAAATGACCTGCGCATTGAATTGTTGCCACTGGGCGAGCGTGATCGGTATACTGTTGCCGTTTGCCCCAAACTTCGGGGCAATGCCGCCCGCCGCGCGGATGTATTCATTCTGGAACGAGTCGTCGCCCGGGACCATAAACGGCTCGTCGCCCATAAGACGAATGACACGCTGCCGCTCTGCCGCAGGAATTTTCGCTACCTTCAGGGCGATGACCTCCAGCTGTCGTTGCTGTTCGGTGATGATCGCAGCACCCTTGGCCTCCTTGTTAAAAATGCGGCCAAGGAGCCGGATCTGCTCGAAACTTTCGGCAATGGTGCGCGGTGTGAGGCGAATAAGAATGGCTTTATCCCGGAAACGGGTGACCTGCTCTTCGTGCAGATCGGCATAAAAAATCACATCCGGCTGCAGCCCCGCCACCCGGTCGAGATCAGGACGGAAAAAACCGCCGATGATCTCCTTGTCCGCCGTTTTGGGCGGCAGCAAAGAATGAGAGGTAATGCCGACCAACGCGTCAGCTCCGCCTAAGCCGAGGACTATTTCGGTGATCGACGGCACGAGCGAGACCACCCGCCGGGGGACCGTGTCGAGGGTGATTTGCGTCCCCGACGAATCGGTAAAGGTAACCGGCCACTGCCCGGATAACAGCTCGACAGGCTGCAGCAGCAATAAGAATATGAGGATAAAAGGAAGTCGTTTCATCTGCTTTTTCGCTCCTGTACTAACCATTTTATCAACCCCGGTAAACGGAAAATAAGCCGGGATAAGTGCCTTGGTGGTTACTTTGAGTTCCTGATTTCAAATGTCTCTCCATTTTTCTTGTTGTTATGGCAGGCTTTCTGCAGAAAAGGCACTAATAATCCCAGCGCAGGTTGACAAAGAAACCGCGGCCGGGCATCGGGTAGCCTTTGACATAGGCGTAGTCTTCATCGAAAAGATTGGTTATTTCGCCCCGGACGGTAAACGTGCCGTAATGCTCCGTTTCAAGAAAACGGTAGGCAGCGGTGAGGTCGGCGACGGTGACACTGTCCAGTTGAACGACCTGGGCCGGGTAGCTGCCGGATTGCCAGTCCTGCACATCCTGGCTGCCGGTATAGGTGACGTTCAGACGGCAGAAAGTGCCTGCCCCATTGCTGGTGACGATGCCGCCGGCAAGGGTGGTGTCGCTGATGTACTGCAGGTCGTCGCCGGTCTCTTCGTCTTCGTATTTGGTCAAGTAGGTCAGATTGATATAGGGGCGCAATTCCCAGTCCCAGTTGAGAGGAACACCGAGATCATAACTCAGTTCGGTTTCCAGGCCGGAGATGATCGCTTCGCCGATATTCTCCCAGCTTTGTGTGCCGTCGGCGAGGTAAAGGGTGGTGATTTTGTCCTTGAAATCGGTCGAGAACCAGGTCAGTCCGGTGCTCAGGCCGTTACGGCTGAAATCAATCCCCCCTTCATAGGTGGTGCTTTTTTCGGCATCAAGAGCACCGTTGCCCACCACCCTTGTGCCGAAACTGGTAAAATCGGCGGCCAGCTGATCGGCCGACGGCATCATAAAGCCCTCGGCATACTGCGCCCTGAGCTTTACTCCCTCCATGACCGTCCAGGCCAGGCCGATTTTCGGCGTCAGCCTGGTCTGGTCCTCATCCCTGCCGACCGGTTCACTGACCTCGACGTTGTACCAGTCATAGCGCAGACCGACATTGGCTGCCAGCTGCTCCTCGAGGAAGGTGATTTTGCCGAGCAGGAAGACAGCCGGGTTGGTGTAACTGGTTTCTCGCGGTGTCCAGCTGTTTTCCACCTCGTAGTCGAGCCAGTCGAAGCCGCCGGTGAGCGTTGTCTTGTCGAATGTGCCGGTCAACTGGGCCTGGGCGCCCTGCTGATCGGTGGTATTCGATGAGACCATGCCGCTGTCCCATCCAGTGGGATCGGACGCAGTCGGCTCCAGCCAGCTGTTTTCATCCTGGCCGAAGAAATAGCGGGTCATCCATTGATATTGTCCACTCTTCGATCCCCCGGTGTAGTTGGTGTCTACCGAGTAGTTCTCTTTGTTGGTGCTGTCGTCAAGATCCACGGCGCTGAAATAGTCGGGATAACCGGCCTCGTCCGTCTTGAAGCTGGTGACGATAATGCCTATGCGGTGATGGTCGGAAAATGAGTAGCCGGTATTGGCGCTGAGGCCGGTTTCATAGTCAATGCCGGTATTGTCGTAGCGCTGGCCGCTGCCGGTATCGTAGTCATCCCTCGTGCCATAGGTGAAAGAAGCGGCAAAGTCAAAACCCTTCTCCTTGATCGTGCCGCCGATACTGCCTTCAGCGGCGCCATAAGAGCCGACACCGGTTTCGATAAAGGCGGAATTATTCTGCCCCTGCCGGGTGATGATGTTCACCACGCCGCCCATTCCCGCCGAGCCGTATTGTACCGCGCCCGGACCACGGATAATTTCCAGCCGCTCGACGTTTTTGGTGAGCAGTTTGGCGACATTACCGGTCCCTGCTCGACGGCCATCGAGGAGGATGAGCACATGACCCTGCAGGTCGTTGCCGTGCGTGTCGCTGCGAAAGCCCCGGATGCCGACGGAGGTGAGATTACCGGGGTATTTCTGGATATGACCGAGACCTTTTTCGGCGAGCAGGTCACCGACATTGCGGCTGGTCGATTGCTGCAGCTCCTCCTGGTCGATAACGGTGATATGGCTGCTGACATCTTTTATGCTCTCCGACGAGCGGCCGGCGGTGACAACGATTGTCTCCATCATGTCAGGCGGCATGCTTTCTGCGGCGAGGCCGGCTCCAGCCAGGGTTCCGGCGAAGAGCTGGCAGAGCAGAATGGGGTACGACGTTTTCATTATTGTTCCTCCTGTTCAGTTTTGCCCGGGGGAATTGCAAAGAAAACGGCAAAAAAAATCCCCGGACCAATTAAAAAATTGATCCGGGGATGCCCTTGTTTATCCACAGATTGCCTATAGAGATCTCTTGTCCACGGAGATTTCCTGGCTGGCATGACAATCACAGTCACGCCGATTTTCAGGCAGGTCTTCTGACTTCCGGCTCAGCCTACTTGTTGCGCCTTCCCGTTTATAAAACAATAAACAGTGACATTTTGCAACGTTCGTCCCCGGTTACAGCGGCGGGCCCGTCCCGGATTTACACCGGGTTCCCTCTTTTTCACTATCGTGAAACCTGAAAATTTATAGGCTTTGTTTACCGCCTTTTGCTTTTCCTGTCAACCGGCAAAGGTGGAGTGTCTGCTCCGGCTCAAACCAGACCATTCTCTTAATTCTTTAGCCGAGTAAGCCTCAATCTTTTAACGATATATTTCTCTTCTATGACCTACTTTGACAACCCAAACGGTGAGCTCATTATCCTGTATCGAGTAGACAACGCGGTAGTTTCCTTGACGAATTCTATATCGTTCCTGGCCTGAGAGTTTTTCGCTTCCTTCGGGACGGGGATTGTGTTGAAGTTGTTCAATTTTTGAGAGAATTCGTCGAAGATCAGATTTGGGAATGCCTTGAAAATCTTTTTCGACCGACTTTTTGAAGAAAATCTTATATTGCCCCATCTTTTTTCAACCTTTTGACCATCTGATCATAGCTGATTAAGGGCTCATCTTGCCTTTCTTCAAATGCGATAAAGTCTTCCGCGTCTTCCGAGAGAGCATTGCGCACAGCTTCATTGACGATGTCCGTGATTGATCGGGACGTCTCTAAGGCTTTTAATTTTAGGGCCTTATGAAGGACAGGATCGAAATAGATGGTTGCTCTTTTTGCTGGTGTGGTCATTTGACACCTCCTTTGATGTCCTTTCACAATAACGTCGTAACGTTATTGTGTCAATTTTCCTTAAACATCTCAAGGATAGAAAATCGACGGCAGCCAGAGGGTGAGCGGCGGCCAGAGGCTGGTCAGCACCAGGACTGACAGGGCGGCCAGGACAAAGGGCAGAACGGCCCTGGATGTCTCGGCCAGGGACGAGCCGGAAATGCCGCAGCTGACAAAGAGGCAGATGCCTATCGGCGGAGTGAGCATGCCAATGGCCAGATTGGTGACAATGAGCACGCCGAACTGGGTGGGATCGACACCCAGCTGCGCGGTCAGGGTAATAAGAACCGGTACCAGCAGAATCAGGGCCGCGGTGGTTTCCATGACACAGCCGACAACAAGCAGGCCGGCCATCACCAGCAGCAGCAGGCCCCAGGGCGGCAGTCCCAGCTGCATCATCATTGTACCGAGCAGTTGGCTGGTCTGTTTCATCGCCACCAGCCAGGTGAAAACCTTGGCCATGGCAATGATCAACAGGATGGTCGCGGCGATGATCTGCGAGCGCAGAATCTGATCGGGCAGATCGGACCACTTCAGTTCACGGTTGATCGCCAGGCTGACAAAAAGCGCATAAAAGACCGCCAGCGCCGCCGCTTCGGTAACGGTGACGATGCCGGTAAGGATGCCGCCAAGAACAATGACCGGAGCCCACAGCGCCCAGAAGGCGTCACGGAAGGCCTTGACAACCGTGGTAAACGAAAAACTTCGGCGGCTGCCGTAGCCCATGCGCCAGGAGATTGCCGCCGCGGTCAGCATGAGGATCAGGCCGAAAATGATGCCGATCATCATGCCGCCCATGAACAGTTTGGCGATGGAGACATTGGTCAGAAAGCCGAAAATAACCATCGGAATCGACGGCGGGATGATAACCCCGAGGGCACCACCGGCCGCCACCACCGCCGCGGCAAAGGGTGGAGGATAGCCCTGGCGGATCATGGCCGGAATGACCACCGCGCCGATGGCCGCGGTATCCGCCGCCGCCGAACCGGAGATGCCGGCAAAAAACATCGAGGCGACGATACTGGCACAGGCCAGGCCACCGGGCATCCAGCCGACCAGGCTGTCGGAGAAATCGATAATCTGCCGGGAGATGCCGCCCGATTCCATGATCGCCCCGGCCAGCATGAACAGCGGCACCGCCAGAAGATCAAAGGAATCGACCCCGGCAAACAGCAGCTGAATAATGGTCTGACCCAGGGCGGCAAACGGTACCGTGGCCGGAAAGACCCCGGGGGTGAGGATCAGGCCGATGGCCGGCACCCCGATAGACAGGGCAATCGGCATGCCCAGCGCAATGAGCAGAAACAGCAGTCCAAAGAGGAGGGCGACAATCACGAATTCTGTCCTCGCACCGTGCGGGTAATATCGGCAGCGGTATGCAGCACGAGGATGGTCATGGCCAGGGGAATAACGGCAAAGGGCACGGCCATGGGGATCTGCAGGGAAGCGGTGCTGTGGTGCCAGGCCTTCAGCGTATACAGCAGCCCGAACCAGGCAAGAAGGGCAAAACAGGTCAGCGTCAGCAATTGCAGCATAACAAGAATCGCCCGTTCCCAGTTCGGTCCAAACCACTGGCCGATCCCACGCAGGCCGATAAAATTGGCGCGTTTATAGGCGGCGGTGCTGCCGAGAAAGGTAATGGTCACCAGCAGATGGCGGCTCACTTCCTCCGACCAGCCGAGCGATGAGCCGAGATAGCGCCAGATAACCTGGGCAAAAAGAATCAGGCAGATGGCGGCCCCGGTACCCACCAGGAGCAGCTCAACCACCCGGTTGACCCCGCCGCTGATCTTCTCGACGAAGGTCGGAGCAGCGGCGGGAGATTGCTTAATTTCTTCTTGGTTCACTGCACCGCCTGTTGAATCTGTTCGACAATTTTTTTCGCCTCCCCGCTCAGATCGGCAAGCACCGGGGCCGTGGCCTGCCGGAAAGCAGCGAGATCCGGCTCTTCTTCGATGACCATGCCGGCGGCTTTCAGTTCCGCCAGCTGTTTGGCCTCATTGTCGCGGATGAACGAGCGTCCCTGCAGCGAGGCATTGCGGGCGGCGTCGAGAAATATCTTGCGGTCCGCTTCGGGCAGGCCGTCGATAAAGGCTTTGTTGCCGATAAAGACCAGCGCCGAATAGACGTGGCGGGAAAGGGTCAGATATTTTTGCCCTGCTTCGATCAGTTTGGCGGCATGGATGACGGCGATCGGGTTTTCCTGCCCGTCGATGACACCCTGCTGCAGGGCGGTAAAAATCGGCCAGGCCATGGGCGTCGGATTAGCACCGATGGCGCGCCAGATGGCCAGATGCGTCGGGGCTTCCATGGTGCGGATCTTCATACCGGCCAGATCCTGCGGTGTTTTGACCGGCTTCTTGGAATTGGTAACGTTACGAAAACCGTTATCGAGAAAATGCAGCATGGTAAAACCCTGACTGGCCAGACGTCCAGCCAGATCCTGGCCTATCGGGCCGTCGAGGACGGTATCGGCTGCCTGGTAGGAGGGGAAGAGAAAAGGCATTTCCAGGGCTTTGATCTCCGGCACAAAAGCTTCGATCGGCCCGGTGGTGCAGACCGACATCTGGGTGGTGCCAAGCTGAATCTGCTGCAGAACCTGGGTTTCAGTACCGAGAGCGCCGGAATGATGCACGACGATGTCATATTTTCCCGGCAGCTTGGTCTCAACTTCTTCCTTGAACCAGTTGGCCGCCTGGGTGTGGACGAAGGTCGGGTTGACGACGATGGCGATGTTGACGGTTGTTTTTGCAAGCGCCGTGCCGGCAGAAAAAGCGAGACAGGCAGCTAAAACCACAAAAGCTGTGCGGATACGCATGGGGCCTCCTTGTAAGAGAGTTGATGATTATAATGCTTTCAGCCAGTCGCATACCCGGGCAATGGCGGTCAGCGGCTCCTGGCAGTGGCGTTGCAGAAATTGCTCGTCAACCGGTTCATCGGCTTTCAATTTGAAAGCCTGATCGAGGACCTCGGTACCGTTGAAATTGACATAGGCCAGGCGGACGGTCAACTCTTCCAGCGGTTGGCCGAAAACGACTCCCGGTAAAACAGCAACTCCGGTATCTTCGAGTAATTGTTCACAGAATTCGACGCTGTCGGTGATGCCTCGGGCCTGTAGTTTTGCCCTGTAGGGTTCGAAATTAGGGAAGAGATAAAATCCCCCCTCCGGCGCCAGCACGTCGACGTCGGCGGCCTGCAGCATGGCGGCCAGATGTTTGCCGAGAGCGGCAAGAATTTTTCGGGTCTGTTCCAGGTATCGGTCGATGTCGGCGTTTTGTTGAAAGGCCTTGACAGCCGCATACTGGATGGGCGCGCTGGTCGAGGTATAGGTCTCACTGGCCACGGCGGTCATCGCCTCGAGCAGCCAGGTAAGGCGTTCGGGAAAGACGAACAATCCCAGCCGCCAGCCGCCGGCGCCGCACCATTTGGAGAGGCCGCTGCTGAAAATAGTCCCCTCCGGATAAAACTGCATGATCGACTCATGGCTTCCGGTATGGTGCAATTTGCCGTAGATTTCGTCGGACAGGACGATAATTTTGTATTTCCTGGCAACTTCGGCAAGATCTTTGAGCTGCTCCAGGGAATAGGTCATGCCGGTCGGATTGGACGGATAATTGAGGATAAGGATTCTTGGCCGGCTCGGGTCTTTCCAGCACAATCTCTCCAGCTGATCCCCTGTCAATCGCCAGCCGTTTTGCGCTTTTGTCGGCAGGAAGTGGATATGACGGCCAATGATCTGGGCCTGCGGGGCATAGGATACCCAGGCCGGAGTCGGAATAAGCAGGTCGCCATAATAGACCAGTTGAAGAATGAACATCAGCTCCTTGGAGCCTGGGCCGATGAGAACATTCTTCGGGGTGCAGGCGACATTCAAGGCGTATTGATGGTGTTCGCAGACCGCCTGACGCAGTTGATACAGACCCTGGACAGCCAGGTAATCCTTTTCATGGGCGTGCAGTTTCAGTTCGTCGACGACGATTTGCGGCACGGGAAACGGGGATTGCCCCAGACCCATCTTGAAAATTTTCCGGCCATTGGCCATGAGCTCGTTTGACCGCTCGTTGATCGCCACGGTTGGTGACGGGGTCAAACCGCGGACATTGAGGTTTAAATGAACTTCGGGGGTCCAGCTGACTGCAACGCCGGGGGGTAAGCGGTTCGGTATATTTTTCATGTCGGTTCAAAAGGTTGTTTTTGTCTTTTCCCCTCACAGGGGGTGTGAAAAAACATCGTTCGTGCTGCACGTAACGGAGATATTCTGCATTAATAACTCCGCTCAACCGATATTGCAACCGAGGTTTAACCGGTGATAAAAAATGAGCGGTTGGTTGGGATTCTGGTCCGGTGAATGAGGATGAGGTTATTTTGAGACGACCCTGTGTTGCGTCCCGTCTCCTCAACCTGAGTGAGAGCCTGATCGGCAAAGTTTTATCATCAGATTCAGCAGAACGACAGGACGATTTCCTTTTGGCCCTGGTCCGGCATAAGACCAAGAGTCTGCAGGTCCGGTCGGTCATGTCTGCGGGAGACAATCTGGGCGCCTCGGCATTGTACCGATAAAGGCGGGCGACCGTGAATCTTGAGAAAGAAGGTGTGACACCGGCAGGCTATGTCAGTCGGTACCCGGTGCAGATCAATGAGCACCTGTTGATTCTTTACCTGCATCACCGCCAGTTGGTAAACCGCCGCCTGTTGCCAGCAGCTGTCGATGTTTTCGGCTAAAAGACAGTCGAGTCGTGTTGTCGCGGTAAGTAAGAAATCTGCCCAGCGATCTATGACTGCATTGTTTCCGGCCGGGTCCGGGTGCAGCAGATTGCTCCAGTGCAAGGGCAGGATTGGATTGTTGAAATGCCAGACCGGACGGGCGGCCGACTGATTCCAGGCAACCGGAGATCTGCCCCTGTCCAGCAGGCCGACGCCGCATTCCCAGGTAATTTTTTCATGCAGGGGTGGAGCATATTGCCTGGCCCGCGAGAAATCAGTGACAACATAGTCAATGCCATACCCATGCAGGAGAGCCTGCATGGAATTTTTGCCGTTGCCGAAACTGTGGTGCAGGGCCGGAGGGATGAACAGGCGCGGCCGAGCGGGCAGATTGTTGTGCGCCAGCAGGGTGCCGAAGGCCTCAAGGTGGCTGCGGATGGTCTCTTCGCTGCGCATGGCGCCACTGCTGTCATGGAACTCGGAGCGTTCCATCCGGCCATCCTGCCAGAATTCGTGGCACAGGCCATGCATGGCTATTTCCAGCGTATCCTGTTGGTCGCAGAGGTACTGCGCCGTTTCATCAAGCCATTTTCCCTGATTGATGTGGTTGTCCCAGCAACCGCCCAGCCAGGTGGCCCCGACAATATCCTTCAGCAGGTTGGTGCGATCCCATTCGCCCAGGACCATGCCGAGGGCGATACGCATGTGCAGTTTTTTGCCGAGTCGGTCAAGGGCGCGGTAGTCGTCGAGGCAATGGCGCCTGATGAAACCGCTACGAAAAGGCTGCTGATCCGCCGAGCCATCCGTTCCCTGCCACCAGCCGACATCTTCGACGACGAGAAAGATCGGCATGGGGATGGAAAGAGTTATGTTATCCAGTGCGACCTGCAAATTATTCACCTTTATGCTTACTTCCTAGAGACTGATCCAGCGCCTTTTGTGCGGCCCATCCCGTCTGGATGTTTCGAGTCCCCTCGTTTTCCAGGCGTTATCCACCAGGGATTCCGCCTGGGGGTTCCAGACTGCCGGTCTGCGGGAGAAAACATGCCAGACCAGGGGTCGCTTTTCCGCCCCCCATTGGCACTTGAAACGATAAGTGGAGGCCGCTAGCGAAGACCTGCCAAAATCAAACAAGCGGCAACCGGTTGCGATACCGTAGTCGAGCATGGTCCAGTACAGGAGCATGTTTGGGCAGGAAGGCCGCCATCGGCGCAGGGACGATGCCCAGGGGTTATACAGGGTGGCATTGTGCCTGAAGACCATGGCTGCGGCGACGGGGAGGGTGCCGATACATATGACCACGACCCTGGCTTGCTGGGCGCTGTCGGCAAGCAGGTTGCGAAAGAGGGCGGGATCGTGTACCGGAGAGCCCAGATCGCGCATGTTTTCCGAGAAGACCGCAAAAAAATCATCAAAAAGTTCGATGCCACCGGTTTTCGCCATACAGCCGCATTTGCGCGCCTTCCGCACCTGATTGCGGACCTTGGCCGAGAGCAGCGACCACAGCATGGCGGAAGACTCGGGCAGGGGACGCAGCAGGCCGGTCTTGAAGGAATGGGCGGTATGCTCCCAGCACGCGTTTATCTCCTGTGCCGGTTCATGCACAGTGCCATTGCTCGCCTGGCGCAGTTCCACATGAACGGCGCCGACCTCGGTGGCAAGTTCAAGGGCCGCGGCGAGTAATTGCTGACGGCTAGCGGCGTCGTCGGCGACCATGCCGGCAGCATCGGTGTAGGGCAGGGAAATAAGGCGTATTTCCTGGTCCGGAGGAGCAAAGAGAATGAGCGGCAGGATGCCGGTTAATTGTCCGTTTTCTTGTCCGTTTTCCGCTCTTCTCGAGGCCAGTCGAAAAATCGGCAAGCGATAGGTTGCCGCGAGAATCTCCCCCCAGCCATAACGATGAGAAAAGATCGCCGTGCTGTTTGTCTTGACGTATGCATCCCATGCAGGTTGGGTTATGTTCTGCAAAATAGCTGTCATTTCAAATAGAAAATTCTTTTTTGAAATATCGAACCGGTACATCCTGCAGCCCGTATAGGAAAAGACTATTGGATGATTGCCGGTCATCGAAACAAGCAATTTGTATTCTCGCCAGTCTCTATTATAGTTGGTTGCATATGAAATTTTTTACTTAGCCATCCAAAGGTTTATGGTGTCATAAAAAGTCTTCCTCTGCCTCAACCAACAACATTATACCACATATCCACATTATGTATCTGACAACCGACCAGCCAGTAGCCTGCCGCAGCGCCCATTTTATGCCTTCTTTTGCGGTGGAAACGCTCCTGGAACAAGGCAGCAGTGAGTTGAATGAGGACGTGCTGCTTGAGGCGGAAGGCCTGTTCGGCGTCTTTGATGGAGCGACCAGCCTCGACACGCGACGCTTCGATGATGGACTTACCGGCGGTTTGCTGGCGGCGCAGACGGCGGCGCGTGTTTTTCAGCAGGAACGGGCCAGCCTGTCCCGGCTGGCAGAGAAAGCAAACAACAATATTCGCAAGGCCCTGCAGCAGCGACAGGTCTCCATCGACGAGCGGCATCGGCTCTGGTCGACGAGTATGGCGGTGGTGCGGATGGGGGCGAATCGTCTGGAATACTGTCAGACCGGTGATGCCCTGATTGTTCTTCTGTACAATGACGGTACTTACAGGGTGGTGACGCCGGATCTTGATATCGACCGGGAAACGCTGCAGCTGTGGCAGGACTGCCGGATAACCCCTTCTGCACCTATTCATGAGCTGTTGGCCGAGCAGATTCAGTGCGTTCGCTTGCAGATGAACATCAGTTACGGCGTGCTGAACGGTGAAGCCGCAGCGCTTGAATTTCTCCGTCACGGCTACGAAGAACTGGACAATGTCAGTGATATCCTTCTCTTTACCGACGGACTTTTCCTGCCCCGCGAAAATCCACTGGAAGATAGCGACTGGCGCTCCTTTGTAAATCTCTATCGCCAGGGCGGCCTGCAGGCTGTGCGTGATCATGTGCGGTGTCTGCAGTGTCAGGACCCGACATTAAAAAAATATCCCCGCTTCAAACTGCACGATGACATAGCTGCCGTGGCTATCAAACTACATCTTCCAAATTAAGCCACACACCTACGGCAGAGCCAGCAGCAGGGAGCAGAATAAGGTAAGAAAGCCCAGAGCCGACCAGTCCCTGGCCGTCACCTGCCACTGATGGGTTGTGCCGTGCAGGCCGTAGCAGCGGGCTTCCATGGCCGAGGCCAGACGGTCGGCGGTCACAAAGGTGCGGCGAAGCAGGGGCATGCCGAGAAAGGTGATGCGGCGCAGCGGATTGCGGCGATTGTCGATACTTCGGGCGCGCAGAGCCAGGTCGAGCTCGGCCGATTGGGTGAGAATGACCGGAATGAAGCGCACCAGCAGGCCGATCATCGTTGCCACCTGCCGATGCGGAATTCCGGGAATCGGCCGCAGAAACCATTCAACGGCGGAGCGGATATGTGACGGTCGGGTGGTAAAGGTGACCAGCAGGGCAAAGAGGGCAATGACCAGGAGCCTGCCGGCGAAAAGCAGACCGATAAAGACACCTTGGCGGGTGGCCGGCAACCAGGAAGATTCGAGAAGCAGATCCCCCGGAGTGGTCAGGGTCCTGGTCAGCAGGACGCAGGCAAGCAGGACCAGATACCACTTCATGCCGAAAAGGCAGCGCAGCGGCGAACATCTGGCCAGGGCTAGTAGAACCAGGGCAGCGAAAAATGCCAGGACCAGGGCTGACATGCCGGCATTTATGGTGACGATACTGACACCAACCAGCCCGGCCAGTTTTATCCGGGCATCAAGGTGATGCAGCAGAGTATCGTTGTGCCGGAAGCCGAAGGCTATCGCAACCATGACTCGACAACCCCTCCCAGTCTGATCGCGGCGGGAAGGCGCACGCCATAGGCCTCGGCCTCGAGCACCACCTGGTGCGGCGGTCCGTCGGCGGCGATCCGGCCGCCCTGCAAAATGATCAGCCGTTCGGCATGGGCCAGAACCTTTTCCAGATCGTGGACACAGACGATAATGGTTGTACCGGCGGTGTGCAGGGCGACGATCTGGGCCAGGATCTGGCGGACACCGTCATAGTCGAGATTGGCAAAGGGTTCATCGAGAACAATCACCTCCGGTTGCATGGCCAGAACCCCGGCGATGGCCAGGCGGCGTTTTTCTCCGCCGGACAACAGATGCGGGCTTCTCTCCGCCATCGCCTCAAGGCCGACGAGGTTCAGGGCGGCGACGACACTCTCGGTAATCTTTTCACGCGGCCAGTTGAGGTTTTCCGGGCCGAAGGCGGCATCGTCGTAGACGGTTTCCCCGACGATCTGACTGTCGGCATCCTGAAAGACCATGCCGACCATCCGCCGGGCACGGAGAAGATCGTCCTCTACCACCACCCCGTCCAGCCGCACCGTCCCGGCCAGGGGCTTGAGCAGGCCGTTGAGATGTTTGAGCAGGGTGCTTTTCCCGGCGCCATTGGCCCCGGCGAGCACAACGAAAGACCCGCGGGCGATGGTCAGGTTGATCTGCTGCAGGCCGATATGGCCATCAGCATAGCTGTGCGACAGTCCGCTGATCTCGATAATGTTCATAAGTCCCTGCCGCGCTTACTTTGCCGACTCAGCCGGCGAAGCAAGCCGACCGCCGCGCCGGGCGATGCCCAGCAGCGGCCGGACACTTTTGACTATGGCGAAGGCGGCGGCTATCTTGATGATATCGCCGATGATAAAGGGATACATGCCGACGGCCAGAGCCTGGCCGAAGCTGATGCCGAGCAGGGTCTTCAGCCAGGTAACGCCGATAACATAGATAAGCAGACCGCCGAGGATCATCGCGACGATTTCCGCCACCGGCTGCTGTCTCGACGATTCGGAGATTTTACCGACCAGCCAGGCAGCGGCAAGGAAACCGAAAAGGTAGCCGCCCCTCGGACCAAACAAATGCCCCAGCCCGCCTCCGCCGCCGGCAAAGACCGGCAATCCGACCGCCCCGGCTAGCAGATAGACGGCAACGGCACCACTGCCCCACCTGCTGCCGAGAAGAAGGGCCGCCACCAGCACAAAGAGATTCTGCAGGACAATGGGCACCGGGCCGATGGGTATCGCCAGATAGCCGCCGACGGCGATCAGTGCGGCCATCAGGGAGGCGATTACCAGTTTATGCAGGTCGAGACTGTCGTTCATGGGATTTTCCTTATGGTACTTTTTTTACTTAGCCAACTGAAGAATTCAGGAGGCGTGAAAACAATCGCCGTAAAAGACGGTTTGGTGTGAACCGTCGGCCAATTCGAGGATCAGGCCGCCGTCCTCGTCCATATCGACGGCCAGCCCTTCACAGCAGTCACGAATGGTGACAATCTTTACCCGTCGCCCCAGGGTGACGGTCTTGGCCTTCCAGTCGGCAATGATTGCCGACCGGGAGAAGACGGCCATCTGTCGTTCAAGACGATCCAGAAAATCGGCGAGCAGCAGGGCGCGATTGACCCGTCGACCGGTCAGCTGCAGCGCGGAAACCGCCGGTTTGTCGACGACCTCCGGCCGGTTGTTCAGGTTGAGACCGATGCCGACGTTGACAAAGGCGATCTGGTCGGCTTCGATCTCCATCTGGGACAAGATACCGGCTATTTTGCAGTCATCGACCAGGACATCGTTTGGCCACTTTACCTGCGCGGCGATGCCGCAGCACTCGGCCAGGGTCTCCACCAGGGCCAGGGCGACGGCGAAATTGACCACCGGGCCCTCCCTTGGGACGAGGGATGGCCGCAGAATGACGGAAAAATACAGGCCCCCCTCCTCCGATTGCCACAGCCGCTGAAGCCGTCCCCGCCCTGTCGTCTGGCGGTCGGCGACAACCACGGTAAATGGTGGACAGCCTTCGCGGGCGAGAAGCGTGGCGCGGTTCATGGTCGAATCCAGTTCCGGGTAATAGTGCATGCGGGACGAACGTTCGCCAAACAACCATGGGAAAGGAACCTCGGGAAGCGATAACAGCCGGTATCCCTTGGGGCCGGCTTCTATCTCGGTGCCGCTCTCTTTCAGCTGACCGATCTGCTTCCAGACCGCCACCCGGGAGACCTGAAGGCGACGACTGATCTCCTCGCCTGACATGGGTTCCGCGGACTCTCGCAGCATGGTCAATATTTTTTCTTTCATCACTCTGTCGGTTTGGTTAACTTTGATCTCGGTGGGAGTTAACCATTTATCCTGACCCCTTGTCAAGAGCAGTTGTGTAGGCGGAAAAAATTCTTTGAAAAACCGATTCCCAGTCAAAAACCGAGGTGATCCTGTTGATTTCTTCTGCAGAAGGGGAGGGTGTTCGGCGGACGCGGTCGGCCATGTTGATAATAGCCCAACCCAGCCTGGTCTGCAATTCTTCCCGATCTGCCGGGTTGGGGCGGTCAATTTCCTGCAGGATGGGCAGTTGGATGAACTCGACCAGATCTTGCGGTGCTCCTCCGAGCAGCTCCCGACACCCGGGCAGGTCGGTGCTTATGATACGACAGCCGGAGGCCAGGGCTTCGAGCAGCACCAGCGGCAGACCCTCAAAAAAGGAAGGCAGGATAAAGATGTGGCTCCGGCCCATCAGTCTGGCCAGTTCGGACTGGCTGATTCTGCCGTGCACGGTTATCGCGGCACCGCCGCTTTTTGCCAGGGCCAAACATTGTGCTGCCTCGCTGCCGGAACCGGATCCGGCAAGGTGCAGATGGAGGTTGTCGCGGGCCAGACCGAGGAAGGTCTGTACCAGCCAGTCCACCCCTTTGGCAAAACTCAGTTTGCCGGCATAGACCAGCTGCACCGGTTCGGGCTTGTCTTTTTTATGGAGAGTGAACATCTTTGCATCATACCCGCCGCCGACAACATCAAGACGATTATCGGCAATGCCGTAGAGCGACTGGATGTTTTCCTTTTGTTCCCGGCTCAGGGCGAGTACCCGGTCGATCTTTTGACAACGGGGCAGCACTTTTTGGCCCAGTTGCGGACATTGTATGAACTGCCGCAGATCCGTGGAATGGCAGGAGGTCACCAGGGGAATATCGGTGATGACCCTGCGGGCAATCGAACTGACCAGCCAGAGATGGTGACTGTGCACGATGTCAGGCGAGAACGCATCGACGGCGCGGTGGATTGTTTCGGCAAAACTCTGTTCATAGCCGGCCAGCTGGTTGACGGTAAGGTCACTGAATCGCGAGCTGGCATAGGGCATGACATCGCTCATGCCGGGGATTTTGAAGGCAAGGTCGCCGACTTCAAAATGGACGAAGCGGCAGAATTGTCGGTCGATGCAGTCCAGTTTGGGCAACCGGTGGCCGGAGATGCCGGCGACAAGAAAATTTTCATGCCCTGCGGCCGCAGCCTGGCGGATGATGTTCTGCACATAAAATCCGCTGCCGGTGCTCTCCGGGTGCTGACTGATTATATGGAGGATTTTCATTTTGCCTAGGTTTTAGCCTGTTGGCGAACTGCTGTTTCTATACAAACCCTGAAACACTGATTTCAAGAGAGGTTCGTCGATTTTTTTCCGAAGTTCTTTTTCGTACTGGTCAGCTGCATCTTCCGGCATTGTAGGTTCTGTCATGTGCTTCCCGTACTTTTCCTGGTCGAAAACGACTTCCTCTGTGTGGTAGCACGAAGCGTCAGGCTGAAAAGTGTCGTACCGATGGCGCAGAAACCACTGGTCAGTTTCGTCATGACTGCCGAGAAAGGTGATGTACAGATGGGTGTCGACCAGAACGGTGACCAGGCGATATCCCCCGCCAAGGTCATATTTGATGCAGTTTTTTATGCGTTGTTCTCCTTTTCTGGTACGCTTGCAGGTGACGGTTTCACTGCGGCAGCCATATTTTCTGATATCGGCTAGGATATCAATATATTTGCCAACAGCCTGTTCCCCTTGTTTACCGGCTTTGCGCAGTCGTTTGATGTCCTTGTCGAGCGTGCGCGAGCTGTGAATATACTGAATCATAAAGAATTCCCTCAGCTGATCGATGGCAGGTTTTCTTGCCGGCCAGGCATGAGATAAACAAGGAAACAATCTGCAAGGTACTAAAATATTCCAGGGTGTCAAATTGATAGATCCTATACCAGAATGCCTAATGATTGTTTTTGACTATAGAGTCGCCGACGAAACCGGTGATGAAACTGGTGATAATAGGCCGGGAAGCACCCGTTCAAAAAAAAATAGACAAAAGAGATCCTTGAACCGGTGGGGTTTTGGCGTTATGTTAAACAGGTAAATTGTTAAACCCTTTGCGAGGTACATCTATGGCCAGGTCAAAATGCCCGACATGTGAATATCATGAGTTTGAAGCTGTTCACGTTACGACAAAAACCGGGCAAAAATTCTGTCTCATCCAGTGTGTTGCCTGTGGGACGGTTGTCGGCGCTCTTGACGATGTGAAAATCACCAATGTCATTAAAAATGCCGAAAAAAAGCTGTCCAAGTTTCTTGAAAATCTCAACCGTAAGGTTGTCACCGTCTGTAACAGAAAAAATACCTGACGTGCAAGGGCATCTTCTTAAGAGAGAGAAAGAGCAGTGGAAGAAGACATTGGTAAGAGACTCGTTCAAGCTATAAAGGACCCCAACAATCTCGACTCACGTG
This sequence comes from Desulfocastanea catecholica, assembly GCF_054657295.1. NCBI lineage: Bacteria > Pseudomonadati > Thermodesulfobacteriota > Desulfobulbia > Desulfobulbales > Desulfobulbaceae > Desulfocastanea > Desulfocastanea catecholica. The sequence continues at coordinate 14,323 of NZ_BAAHYZ010000008.1, read as the reverse complement.
AGAGTATCGCCAAAGCGATGGAACTCACCAAGGCCTATGCGAGCTCAGGGTCGGCGACGCATTTCAGTACGGTGACGAAACTGTTCTATGATCTGTTTGAGATGTTCGAAACAGGTCGCGATCCGCGTGCTAAGTAGGTGGGGGAACGCGTTTCAGGCTTTTTTCAAGACCGTCGAGGCTATCGCACCGGGCAATGATTTTTTTCAGATAGCTGATATTTTTGTCAATGTTTTCCCGGTAGAGGTTTCGATCAACTTTATACCGGTTTCGAAAATGTGTCTGCATTGCTTCGGAGGTGTCGGCAAAGGTGACCGTCAGTCTTTTTAAAATAACATCATGGTAGAATTTTGCCGTATGCGCCATGAGTTCCAGGGCCGAATCGTGTTGGGTTATCCCTCCGGTCTTCTGTTCGTCAAAGAGCAGGGGGAGGCACTCGAGATAGTACCTGTCAGCCATCTGGGCAAGTAAATCGGCTGAACCGATTACCTGCCCGGCCAGGTGAATTTCTGTGCTGTGACAGGCAAAAGTTGTCGGATCACTCTCTAGATCCGTGTAATAAATGATCGTTGCACAGTCCCTGGCAATATCTTCTCCAAAACCCTTGCGGATGACATAGTTCTTTAAAAACAGAACCGATCGTGCTTCGTGATCGGCCATGTAATTGGCAGCGGAAGGCGCCGGATCACCTTTCTCTAGCAACATGCCTGTGTCGTGAAAATAGGCGGCAAGCACTCCCTTGAAAAGTGTTTCGGGTGAGATGTACACATGATTGCCATGCAGCCCGTGGAAGAGACGCATGGCCGCCAAAACGACCATCTGGCTGTGACGCAGGTTGTGGTAGGGCAGGGTGTTCTTCTGGAAATCCGCGGAGGAACCGGAAAACAATGCAATGACGTCGCTGTCCACCTCCTCGATAAGCCCAAGGTCAATAGACGGACAGATTTTTTCTGCAAGAAGGAGAATCTCAGGCAGAGGTGTACCGTTTTGGGTTCCCTCGAATATATCGGTGAGGTTTTTGTTGTCCATGGGGGCTTAATTTGAAATTGTCGTAGAGAAGCAGTTTTGTATATAGTATTGCTGCTTTTCCATAATTACAATACCTTCTGTGAGATTGACAAGTTACCCCGTGACTCTTGTTGACCGGTTTGATGTTATTGCAGGACAAACAACGTGTTACCTAGACTTTATCCATTTTTGTAAGTACAATTCGACTGTGGCCGCAAGAAGAGGCAGGAAAAATCAACCTGACAAAATAATTATGATGCAGACACAATTGCCGGATAAAATCGAAGAAAAGAAGAGTTCTGTTGTCATATTGGTTGTCGATGATGACGAGCTGGTGCGTAAGACACTCAGTATTTTGATCAGCTCTTTCGGCTATCACTGTCTCGTCGCAGGTGACGGTGTCGAGGCGATTGCCGTATTGCAATCGACAGCAGTGGATCTGGTCTTTTCCGATATCGTCATGCCGGGGATGGATGGCCTGGAATTACTGAAGCATATCGCTGAAAATTATAAGGAAACCGATGTCATTATATCTACCGGTTACCATGAAAAAGCAAGTTATTCGGAAGTAATCAAAGCCGGGGCGATTGATTTTATCAAAAAACCTATCGACCAGGCGGAGCTTGAAGCAAAACTGGCCCGAGCCGTTCGCGAACGGTGCATGATGCGCGAGCTGGAACGGTTGTCAATGCAGGATGGCTTGACGTCGATTCTGAACAGACGGGCCTTTGATGAACGTTTTTCTGATGAGGTGGAGCGGGCGCATCGGCAGAATTATCCTTTGATGCTCGCTATTATCGATATTGATAATTTTAAAGAATACAACGATGAGCATGGGCATCAGGAGGGAGATAAGGTTCTTATCAACCTTGCCGAAATTCTCAAAGTATGCACCAGGGAGAGTGTTGATCTGTGCTTCAGGCTTGGCGGAGACGAGTTTGCCGTCCTGCTACCCCAGACTACCGCCACCCAGGGGACGGAGATCGTTCAGCGTATTCTGCTCAGTTTTGTTGAACGGAACTTTGGCACAACCACTCTTTCCATTGGGCTTGTCTCCTGTAAAAGAAATGAGGCGCTGCCCAAAGATCAAGATGAAAGAGCGATTAAAGAGAGGGCGGACCAGGCCATGTATGATGCCAAGAAAAGCGGCAAAAACTGTGTGGTGACCCGGGTCTGACAATAAATGAGTAACCATCATGGCCATGACGGTTACTCATTGATTAGTACAGTTCAGCGCAGTGCATCCTTGTGAAAAGCAAGATCCGGCTGTATCGGATAATTCCCATCAAAACAGGCCAGACAAAAATTCTTTTTCGCCATGCCCGTTGCCTTGACGAGTCCTTCCAGGCTCAGGTAGTGCAGGGAGTCAAGACCGAGATATGCGGCAATATCGTTTATCTGTTTCTGGTTGGCGATCAGCTGTTTGACATCGGGAAAGTCAATGCCGTAGTAACATGCATGCCTGGTCGGAGGACAGCTGACTACCATGTGCACCTCCTGCGCCCCGGCTTCTCGCAGGGCTCGTACTCTGCTCTTGCCGGTTGTGCCCCGAATAATTGAATCTTCGACGATAATTACCCGTTTGCCTTTGAGAAACGACCGGACCGGATTGAGTTTTACCTTGACATTGAAGTCACGCATCGACTGGGTGGGCTGGATAAAGGTCCGGCCGACATAGTGGTTGCGGATCACCCCCATTTCCATTGGGATCCCCGACGCCTGCGAATAGCCGAGAGCCGCATAGTTGCCCGAATCGGGAAAAGGCATAACGAAATCGGCATCAATTTTTGTTTCCTCGGCAAGAATTTCACCCATCCGCTTTCTGGCCTGGTAGACGTTGATGCCGAAAATTTCCGAGTCGGGTCTGGCAAAATAGACCTGTTCAAAAATGCAGAAATGGCTGTCCTGTTTCGGCCATGGAAAAATGGAGGTCATGCCGCTTTCCTGAAAGATAACAATTTCACCAGGCTCGATGTCCCGCACATATTCGGCTTCGATGAGATCAAGGGCGCAGGTCTCCGAGGCGACAACCCAGCCCTTGTTGTCGTCATTACCGCCGTTTTTCAGCTTGCCAAGACACAGCGGCCGAAAACCATCGGGATCACGGACGGCAATCATGGTCTTCTCGGTCATCAGCAGGAGGGAATAGGCGCCTTTAAGGGAGGTAAAGGTGTTTCTCAGGGCAGTCTCGAGACCAAGGTGGGTGGCACGAGCCATAAGATGCAGAACTACCTCGCTGTCCATGGTCGTTTGAAAGATCGATCCCTGTTCTTCGAGGGTGGCACGCAAGGCAATGGAATTGACCAGATTGCCGTTATGGGCAACCGCCAGGGTCGTGCCCTTGTGGGTCACCATCAGGGGTTGGGCGTTGATAATATTCGAGGCCCCGGTGGTCGAATAGCGCACATGGCCAATGGATAGATGACCATCTAATCTCTGCAGGATTTCCTCGGTAAAAATTTCCGGCACAAGGCCCATGTTCTTGTGGATATTGACTTTGTTCCCATCAGATGTGACAATGCCGGCGCTTTCCTGCCCTCGGTGCTGCAGGGCGTAGAGACCGAAATAGGTAAGCTTTGCTGAGTCTTGATGATTAAAAATACCGCATACGCCACATTCGTGGGTAGGGCGGCCGTCGGACGATTTTTTACAATGCTGTTGTGACATTTGGAGAGGCTCCTAAGTTGTGGCCAGGGCGTGGAGAAGCTCGGTCAGACTGACCAGGTCATTGAGGTCGAGCTGTTCGTCCACCGTATGCACCTTATTCATGCCGGTGGCGACGATGGCCGTCGGCAACCCGTAGCCGCAAAAAATATTGGCATCACTGCCGCCGCCGGCGACAATATACTGTACCTTTTTTCCGGCGAGTGCCGTGGCTCTGCGCATCCTTTTGATCACCGGCGTGTCATCGGCGATGGTCAAGGCCGGATAGTCATTGACGATCGTAAAGGTCATCGACGGTCGTTTATCCCCAGTCGCCGGGGTGCTCGGCCAATCGGCCACGGTCCTTTCGAAAGCATCGCGTATTTCTTTGGTATAGACCGCCAGTTTTTCGATGGAATGGCTGCGCACCTCGCCTTGCAAAAGGATCTGTTCCGGCACGATATTGCTGGCTACCCCGCCCTGGATGAGGCCGAAATTGCGGCTCGATTCTTCGTCCAGGCGACCCATGCGCAGCCCGCTCAAGGCGTCTACCGTCAGCGACAGGGCATTTATTCCGGCTTCCGGACAGAGTCCGGCATGGGCGGCCAGGCCCTTTATTTGTATTTCGATTTTGTTGGCGGCCGGGGCTCCGACAATGACATGGTCAATGCCGGAGGAGTCCAGGGCGTAGCCGTATGCGGTCTGCAGTTGCTGGTAATCTAGGTGCTTGGCGCCGAGCAGGCCTACCTCTTCGCAGGTGGTGATAACCACCTCGATCATCGGGTACGGGCTCTTCGTCTCCTGTAAAAGGGCGAGGAGCTCAAGGATGGCGGCAATGCCGCTTTTATCGTCACCGCCGAGGATTGTCTCCCCTTTGCTGGTGAAGATATCGCCGGTTCGCTGCACCTGCACGCCATCGGCTGGGTCAACTGTGTCCATATGACAGGAAAAAAACAGTCCTTCCTGCTCCGGCAGGCTGCCGTTAAAGCGGATGATGAGGTTGCCGCATTCCGAACCGGTTTGGCCGGCGGAACCGTCTTCGATAATGGCATCGGCCCCCAGGGCGGCAAATTTTTCTTTCAGGCAGGCGGCGATTGCCCCTTCTTTTCTTGAGGGACTGCTTGTTTCACACAGTTCGGTAAAGGTAGCGGCGAGGCGCTCCCGGTTTATGGCAATGGTCATTATCGAGCCTCTGGAGTTTTTTCGCTAGGATGTGACTGAAGGAGAACGACGGCGTGACAGCTGATGCCCTCTTTTCTCCCGGTAAAGCCCATCTTTTCGGTGGTGGTTGCTTTGATATTGAGTAATTTTCGATCAATGTGACAGGTTTGTCCAAGCAGATCCCGCATCTGGTCGAGATAGTGCGCTAGGCGGGGGGCCTGGCAGACCAGGGTGATATCGGCGTTGGCGATACGAAAGCCCTGGGCGTCAGCCAGACCAATGACCTGCTCGAGCAGGCAGATGGAATAGATGCCGGCAAATTCCGCCTCGGAATCGGGGAAATGGCGGCCTATATCGCCTAAGCCCAGGGCGCCGAGCAGGGCGTCACAGAGGGCATGGGTGAGTACGTCGGCGTCGGAATGTCCGGCCAGGCCATGACTGTGCGGGACAGTGATACCGCCAAGGACAAGCGCCCGGCCTGCAACAAGGCGGTGAGCATCATAGCCGTGACCGATACGCAGGTCCGGCTGGCGCTGCTGGAGTATTTTTTCAGCCAAGAGCAGGTCCTCCGGACGGGTTATCTTGATATTCGTTTCGGCGCCTGCGACAAGAATGACCGGAATGGCCGCCTTTTCGAGAAGGGATGCCTCATCGGTCACCTCCGCGTCGCCGTTGTGCAGAAAGGCCTGCTCGAGAAGCTCTTTGCGGGCGGCCTGGGGGGTTTGTGCCTGCCAGAGCGAGGTCCTGTCGATGGTGGCGGTGACCCTGCCGGTCGCGTCGCCTCTTTTCAGGGTGTCTTTGACCGGCACGGCGGCGATGGCCGCACCACTTTCCAGGGCGGCAAGATAGCATCGGTCGATGACTTCGCCACTGACCAGCGGCCTGGCGCCATCGTGGACCAGGACGATGTCCGTGTCATCGGCAACTGTCGAAAGGGCCTTGAGCCCGGCCTGGACCGAGTCCTGGCGTCTGCTTCCACCGGCCACGATTATCAGGTGCGGCACATTGACGGCAAAGCGGTCAAACAGGGTGCGGGTCGCTGCTATCCAGTCGGCGGGGACAACCACGACTATGCGCTTGATGTGGCTGTTGTTGAGAAAAGCCCGCACGGTACGGACGAGAATCGGTATTCCGGCCAGCAGGTGATACTGCTTCGGATAGTCGATCTGCATCCTGGTCCCGAAGCCGGCGGCGGGAATTATGGCAGCAGCTGAGGGTGTCATAGGAAAAGAAAAAGGAGCGGGTTATAAGCCGAATTCTGTACCCCTAAAGAGGCCATGATCATTTCACTGGGATGTTGATCACTCAACACCTCTTGCAACCTACCCGGAGATCTCGGACGGGCCGCCCTCAAACATCTCCCTATTTGGTCTTGCTCTGGGTGGGGTTTGCCGTGCCTTCCATGTCACCATGGAAGCGGTGAGCTCTTACCTCGCCGTTTCACCCTTACCTGATCGTATCAGGCGGTCTGTTTTCTGTGGCACTTTCCCCCGGTCACCCGGCGTTCGCGTTACGAACCACCCTGCCCTGTAGAGTTCGGACTTTCCTCTCCGGTCAGAAGACCGGAGCGATCATGCGCCCGCTCCTTTGCAGCTACTGTAGTGGGAAACGCGTAAAAGTCAAAGTGAAAATTGCGGTTAATTTTCTTCTACATTCTCTTCCAGTACCGGTGGCACGTAATAATTCAAGCGTTGACAGGTCGGACAGGCAAAGATCTCTTCGCCTTTCAGCAGCAGATTGAATCGCTGCGGCGGCACGGCCATGAAACATCCCTGACAGACACCATCAACCACATTGATAACCGCCAGGCCGTTGCGGTGTTGACGCAGGGTATCGTATTTACGTAAAAGAGACTTTTTGATCAGACCGGCCTGTTCATTGCGTTTGGCATCTTTTTTCTTTTTGCTCTTGTTGATCGCCTCGATATTGGCCCGCACTTTATCGGTTTCTTCGGTAACCAGCTGCTTTTCGCCTTTGAGCAGATTCTTTTCCTCTTCCATTTGCGCGGTCAGTTTTTCGATGGAATCCATGATGGCCATGATTTTTTCTTCGTTTTCCTTGGCGCTTTTCTTGGCATCCTCGATTTCCTTGAGCAGGGCCGTCTGCTCACGACCGGTCTGCACCTGCATCATTTTCGACTGGCGTTCTCTGACATGATCCATCTTGTCGGCCATCTCAGCTTCGAGCGTGCGGCTTTCTTTTTGTTGCGAGGCGATTTTTTCCTTTAATTCGTTAATTAAGGCCTCTCTCTTCGCCAGAGCGGACATACGTTCGTCAAGTCCGCTCTGTTCCGACTTAATGGCATTGTCGATCTGATCGATTTCCAGGTCAATGGCCTGGAGGGTAACAAGTTGAATTAAGAGTTCGTTCAAAATAGTTCTCCTATGGAAGGTGTTTCTGCTATGGTTGGTATGTATTATCCAGCAAAACGAAGGGGTGATGTTCCTCTGTCGTTTGTAGAATTTTGATTTTCCAGTCTTTTTTGTCACCGGCCTCCTGGAGTTTTTTCACCAGAAGGGTGACGGCGGGTTTTTCCGTGGCGTAGTGCGTGCCGTCGATGATGCAGAAGTTTGTTTCCGCGGCCCAGATAGCCGTACTGTGCTTTATTTCCGCGGACAGGTAGACGTCCGCACCGCGCCGCAGAGCAATCGGCGCCAGCTCGGAACCGCTGCCGCCGCATACGGCGACGCTTTCGATCGTTGTCGGCATTGTTCCGGCCATCTGGACGCTGGGGAGATTCAGCACACGCAAGATCCTGGCCAGAAAATCAGCAGCGGCGAGTGGAGCGGGGTAGGTGCCGATGGTCCCCAGCCCGGTGTCGGTGCCGGCTTCAGCCGATGACGAGACAAGGGGAGAGAGGTTTTCCAGGCCAAGCTGGAGGGCGAGATAATGGCTGACGCCCGCACGGGCACTGTCGAAATTGGTGTGGCAGCCGATGATGGCGATATGGTTGGCAAGGGCTTTTTGCAGCAGTCTGCCGTTCGGTTCGGCAGTATTGATCGTCTGGAGCGGTTTGAAAATGACCGGATGATGGGTAACGATGGTGTTGGCACCCAGGGCTATCGCTTCATCGACCAGGCTGTTGGTCGGGTCGAGTCCGGCGAGTACCGCCGTCACTTGCTGCTCCGGGTCACCGACCAGAAGACCTACATTGTCCCACGCCTCAGCCAGGCTGAAAGGCGCCTCGATATTAAGGCTTTCGAGAATGTCCTTTACTCTTACCGTCATATGGATTGTCTATCGTGCAGCTTTTAAAACAAAAAAGGTACACCCCACTGGGGATGTACCTTTGTATTGATTTCACCCGTTCAGGCGTTTTTAGCCCGAATCGAGATGTATCTTTCAGGGGTGTTATGCTCTCCCCTTTTTCTATGTATGCTCGTGCTTTATTCAAGGAATTCGTTGTTTCTACTCAGAAGCTGCTGTATTAATGGTGGGCGCAGTAGGATTCGAACCTACGACCGATCGGTTATGAGCCGATGGCTCTACCAGCTGAGCTATGCGCCCATAGCTCTCTTTGAGAGATAAAACAATCTATTTAAAATGACCTTGGTGATAATGTCAATGAAAAAACTCAAGCAGGCAAGAAAACTTCTGCAAAAGAAGGGGCATGCCGCACAGAGGAACTCCTGGTCATTTTGTTGCCAAATGTAACAAGATAACTATCCTCTAACGATATGTCGTTGTTTAAACAGATTCAGTGCCGGTGCACGTTTATCAAGAACAGGTGAATGCCTTTGATGTATACTAATCTTCTCCTCTTTCTCGTCGCTATTTTTCTTTTTAGTGTCAGCAGTATCCCCTCCGCCCCGCTTCTGCCTGCATGGCAGGGATTCGTCCTGTTTGTGCTGTTGCTGGCCGGATATGCCAAGCTGGCTGGCAAACTGTTTGGCCGACCGCACGCCAGGCGCTCCGCCGGGTATTTTCAGACGGAAAAGCAGCTGTCGCTTCTTGCCCTGGTTTTTTTCGGCGCAACACTCTATCTCTGCGATTCGAAATACTATCTCTCCCTGCTTTCTTTCGGCAACACCACCCCGGCCCTGGTCAATACGGCCGGGCTTCTGCTGTTTGTCCTCTTTTTAGCGATCATGTGGCGGGCCGGCAAAAAAAATTACGAGGCGATTTTCGGCCGAAAACACAGCACCACCACCTTTATCCTGTCGAATATCAAAGCCAACCTGCCGATTGTCCTGCCCTGGGTCATTCTTTCCGCCCTCTACGATGCGGTGGCCCTGCTGCCCTTCCCTGGGCTGCAGAGAGTGGTCGCTTCGGAGTGGGGCGACCTGTTGTTCTTTGGTTTTTTCCTGCTCTTTGTGCTGCTTTTCTTTCCGCCGCTGGTGCGCCGGCTCTGGGGCTGCGAAAAATTGCCCGATGGCTATCTGAAACAGCATCTGGACGACTTCTGTGCCAAACAGAACTTCAGCGCCGATTTTTATCTCTGGCCGCTTTTCGAGGGACAGATGCTCACCGCCGCGGTAATGGGCATCGTCCCCGGTCTTCGCTATATTCTCCTCACCCCGGCCCTGATCGAGACCATGTCCCTGGCTGAACTCGAAGCGGTCATGGCCCATGAAATAGGTCACGTGAAGAAGTACCATATGCTGCTGTATGTCATGCTTATCGTCGGTTTCAGCCTGCTGGTCGGGCTGCTGGCCGAACCGTTTATCTATCTGTTTCTCTCTTTAGATTTTCTCAACCGACTGATGGCCACGAGCGGTGTCTCGGTGGAGACGGTGCTGGTTCTCGTCGGCGCTGTTCCGCTGCTGGTGTTTATGCTCCTCTATTTCCGGGTTGTCTTCGGCTATTTTATTCGAAACTTTGAAAGGCAGGCCGACCTGTTCAGTCTGCAATCCATCGGCAATGGGCAGGCGCTGGTTTCCGCTTTTGAAAAGATAGCGGCCCTCAGCGGCAATATCCGTGACCAGCCTAACTGGCATCACTTCGGCATAGGCGAACGTATTGACTGTCTCGAACAGGCGGAAAGGGAGCCGGAGCAGATCGAGCGGCATAATCGCAAGGTGCGCTACAGCCTGTTTGCCTATATGGCCATATTGCTTGCGACCATTGTCCTTGTCCGGCAGATCCCCACGGAGGCACTGGCCCAGCGCTACCAGGAAAATTTTGCCGAAGCGGTGCTGCTGCACAAGGTCAAGCAGGAGCCGGAACGGGCACTGTGGCAGCGCCTTATCGGGGATTTGATGCTGACCAGAAAGATGGAAGAAAAAGCCCTGGCGGCCTATGAAAAAGCCTACAGCCTTGAGCCGGTCAACCCGGAAATTATGAACAATCTGGCCTGGCTGCTGCTGACCAGTGAGGATCTCTCGCTGCGAGACCCGATGCAGGCACTGACTCTGGCCAGGGCGGCGGCCACCCTCGAGCCGAAAGGTCACGTACTCGATACCCTGGCGACCGCCTATTGGGCAAACGGCCTAGCTGCAGAGGCGGTGCAGACGGAAAAACAGGCCATTGCCGCCGACCCGGCCCAGAGACGGTTTTATCTGGCACAGATCAATAAATTTCTCAACCAGACCTATGAGCAATCGGTCGAGGAGCAGAAGGCGATGCAACAGGGTGCACAACAGGAATCACAGCAGGAATCTCAACAGGAGTTGAAGTAGATGATGTCTTCACGAACGCGTCCGCCTCTGCATCCACCTCTCCTGGGGGCCCATGAATCGGTTGCCGGCGGTCTGCATCTCGCCTTTGCCCGAATCGAAAGCGTCGGCGGCGAGGCGCTGCAGATATTTACCCGCAACCAGCGCCAGTGGCATCCGGCGGAACTGGCGGCGGAAGAAGTTGAGCTTTTTAAAAGTGCCCATGAAAAGAGCGGTGGCATGCCGGTCGCCTCCCATGCATCGTATCTGGTCAACCTGGCCACCGGTAAAAAGGAGCTGCTGGACAAATCGGTGGACAACCTTGGTCTGGAGCTGACCCGCTGTGCGCAGCTTGGCGTGCCGTATGTCATCCTGCATCCCGGCTCCCATGGCGGTGACGGCGTTGAGCTCGGTCTGAAGAGATTTACCGCAGGATTGGACACAACAATCAAGCACAGCGGCGTTACCACGGTACAGATCCTGGTGGAAACCACTGCCGGGCAGGGTACCGGTCTCGGCAGCAGCTTTGCCGAGCTCGCCTATATCCTCGAGCACTCAAAATTTCCCGAATTGCTCGGGGTCTGTGTCGATACCTGTCATGCGTTTGCTGCAGGATACGAACTGCGCACGGCGGCCGGCTATAAGGAGACAATTGATGCTCTTAACAGTACGGTCGGTCTCGACAAGATCCGTTTTTTTCACCTCAATGATTCAAAAAAAGAGCTGGGCAGCAGGGTCGACCGCCATGAACATATCGGTAAAGGGGCCATCGGCCTGGCCGGTTTCAAGAACCTGCTTAACGATAGGCGTTTTGCCGGCCTGCCGATGACTCTCGAGACTCCGAAAAGTGACAGCCTCGTGGAGGACCGTGAAAACCTTGAGGTCCTCCGTTCGCTTCTGGTTGAGCGCTGAGCTCATTCTCTCAATCTTCTTGCAAAATTATGAACGTCGGGGGACAATGCAGACAAATCTATGTTTTTTGTCTGGAAAGGTATATCAATGAAATTTTTGAACAGTGATGCTCTCCTCGATGTCCTCGTCAAGCTGCAGGTCTTAAGCCCGAAACAGCGGCAGTTTGTCACGCTGGAAAAGGGAAAAATGCGCCAGAAGCTCCTCCGTCAGGCCGGTAAGGAAGGTGAGGTGGACAAGGATTATCCGGATATGGTCGATATCACCGCCGGCTTCAACTTCAAGCTGCCGGGGAGAGAAGGCGGCCTGGTCGATGAAGAACTGATCATGCGGGCGGTGGCGAAAGAGATGAACCTGCCTTTCAAAAAGCTTGATCCTCTTGAACTTGATATGGATGTCGCCACCAAGACCATCCCCCGCAACTTCGCCATCAGGCAGCTTATTCTTCCTTTCAAGATGGTAAATGGCCTGGTCGAGACGGCCATTTACCATCCCGACTGTCAGGCGACGCTTATCGATATCGAACAGGCCAATCAGATCAAGATAAAGCCGTATATCGCCACAAAATCGGATATTAAGCGGATAATCAGTGAGTTTTTTGGATTTCAGAAGTCGATCAGTGCCGCGGAGGATCAGTTTGGCGTTATCCCGGGCGGGAGCAGTTCCATCGACATCGGCAACCTCGAGCGCTACGTCAAGATCTCTTCCTCGAAAGAAATCACCTCCTCCGATCAGCATATCAAGACGGCGGTCAACCACATCTTCCATTACGCCCTGGAACAGCGGGCCAGTGATATCCACATCGAGCCGAAACGCAATGTATCGATGATCCGCTTTCGCATCGATGGCTCGCTGCACACCATCTATAATCTGCCCAAGGCCGTCCATTCGGCCATCGTCGCCCGCATTAAATTTTTATCCCGACTCGATATCGCCGAAAAAAGGCGGCCCCAGGACGGCCGGATTAAAATCGGCGAAAAGAGCGGCAAGGATATCGAGATACGGGTCTCGACCATTCCTGTGTCCTTTGGCGAAAAGGCGGTGCTGCGTATTCTCGATTCCGAATTGATGTTTCAGAAGGTCGAAACCCTGGGATTTTCTAAAAGGGATATGGAGGTGTATAGTTCTTTTATCTCCTCGCCCCACGGCATTATTCTCGTGACGGGGCCGACCGGAAGTGGTAAATCGACGACGCTCTACTCGACGCTGAAGGAAATTTCCACCCCGGAGAAAAATATTGTCACGGTGGAGGATCCGGTGGAGATGGTGCACGAGGAGTTTAATCAGATTGCCGTGCAGCCGCTGATCGATGTGACCTTTACGACGATTTTGCGCAGCATCCTGCGTCAGGATCCGGATATTATCATGATCGGCGAGATCCGTGATCATGAGACGGCGGCCCATGCGGTGCAGGCGGCGATGACCGGGCATCTGGTTTTTTCGACCCTGCATACCAACGATGCGGTGGCCTCCATCGCCAGGCTGAAGGACCTTGGCCTGCAGCCTTTTATGATCGCCACCACCCTGCTCGGCTGTATGGCGCAGCGGCTGGTCAAGACGATCTGTCCCAGCTGTGCCGAAGACTTTGCCATGCCGGGCGAGGAGCTGCTGAAAATGGGCTTTCCCGTGACCGGATCGGGCAATATTGTCCTGCGGCGCGGCAAGGGCTGTCGGGACTGCCGCGGCACCGGATATAAGGGTCGATGTGGTATATTCGAGATATTTCCCATGTCTTCCAAGGTGAAAAAGATGGTCGCCGATGAGGCGCACACCTTAGAAATACGACAGGTTGCAATACGCGAAGGAATGACTACATTACGCGAGGACGCGTGGGATAAGGTTAGGCGCGGGATAACCACCTACGAGGAAGCGCTGCGCGTGACCGCCGCCTGATGGCGGGAAAGAATGAAGAAAAATGAGAGATAACAGCTGATGGCCATCAAGATCGTCGCCAAAAACAAAAAAGCCTTTCACGACTACCATATCGACGCCACCTACGAGGCGGGGATGGTGCTATCCGGGCCGGAAGTGAAATCGCTCCGGGCCGGCAAGGCGAACCTGCGTGACGGCTATGTGAAGATCGATTCCCGTGGCGAGGTGATGCTGCATAATGTGCATATTTCGATGTATTCTTTTGCCACGCAGAACCCGAACGAGCCGCTCCGGGTTCGCAAACTGCTGCTGCATCATCGGGAGATCAAGAAACTAATCGGTAAACTTAATGAGAAAGGCCTTGCCCTGATCCCATTGAAGATATATTTTATAGAGAACGGCAAGGCAAAGGTAGAACTTGGTCTGGCCCGAGGTAAAAGAGAATATGATAAAAGGGCAACCCTCAAAGAACAGCAGAGTAATCGCGAGATTCAGCGAGAGATGCGCCACGACAGGTAAATTAACTTATAAACCAATAGCTTGAATCTGAATAAAAGGGGGCGAAACGGATTCGACGGGGATGTGAAAGCTCATCGTTGCATGCCGAGCTTCTATTTGCTCGTAAAACCGATAGAACATAAATATAATCGCAGACGATTATAACTACGCAGTAGCAGCTTAAACCCTGTCATACTGCCGTTCCACCAGTCTTCGCCCGTAAGGCTGGATTTGGGGCGTCGACTCAACGGGCTGGTCGCCTGAAGGTTGCCTGTCTTTCAGGGGACGAGATCTCACAGACTAGTTCCAGGAAATCTATGTTCCGACTGAGTTCCCGGCACGAAACCTAAAGTACGGAACTAAGCATGTAGATACGGGAGGGGAGCATTTTCGGACGCGGGTTCGACTCCCGCCGCCTCCACCATTTCATAGCCGAAATTATTGAGATTATATCTCTTTGGTTTCGGCTATTTTCTTTCCCTTTTCTTTCCCGGATCGCCACCTTTGCTTTATGATAAATATAGGGCATGGTGGATTTCCTATAGTATCGTAGTCACCGATGGCATGTTAACATTTCGAAACAAAAGAGGATTGGTTGTTACCATCAGCAAACAAGATGTGAAGAGAATAAAGAGACAATG
>NZ_BAAHYZ010000007.1:0-198184 GCF_054657295.1 Desulfocastanea catecholica | reverse complement strand
GTCATTGAGGGAATTATTGTCGATACTAACAGGCAGAAAAGTGTTATTTGAGGACGTAGTCTTTTGTTGTTGTGTGTAAACCGCAAGAGAGAACATAGCATAGAATGAAAAAAAAGCCGTGCAAGTTACTTCTGCACGGCACTAGGGGAAGGCAACAGCTCGACTGAAGTTACTCTCTTCGAAGATTACGAATGTAGTTTCTGGTCAGTGCGGGATGGTCTTTGATGATTGTATCCAGTTCCACAGGGAGAGTGTTGGTCAAGTACTCATCAATTTGCGCATAGGTCATTTCTTGTACCAGTGCCTCCTGAACTTTTTCTATGAAAAGCGACTGGTCTTCCTTCTTTTCGATGTAGGTGAATATACCTGATACAGGTGCCAGTTTGAGACTGGATTCCAGGGTCTTCAAACGTTCGCTGAGACCTTCGATATCAATGTGTGTATCGGCATGCAGTTGTTCTAGTTTTTTGAGCTGATTTTTTAGTTCAAGATCACCACCTGCGTGAATTTTATCAGTGAGATTGTCAACTAGGCTTTTTATTTCTTTCTCTGAATTTTGCAGATGAGTCACCGACAAATTCAGAGCATCGATTTTCTCGTTAAGTTCTGAGTTTTCTTGATGCAAGGTATCAAGAATGCCTCGTACAAGTGTGTTGTCGGCAGACAGCACCTTGATATCCCCCTGCAGAATCATGTTCAGATCCTGCAGATGGACAATCTCCTGTTTCATCAAGTTATACTCCTCCTGGGTAGCGATGCTTTCCGGCGAACTATTGTCACAGCATCGATTACTGAGCCAGAGAACGCTTAACGAAAATTTTTTTTTTTAATTCTGAGTACATTCCAGCAGCTTGTTCGGAGTCAACCATGGCAACAGCAGCCAAAAATATCGCGATGAGCACAGCGATCGAGAAAATGACTGCGATTGCCATCCCGATGAAAAAAAGAATGAGATTGCCGATACCGAAGATAATGGCGAGAATACCCCCTCCGGTGCTGTTGGCTCCTGAAGATGCGACAATTGCGAACAGTACCAGCACGCCTCCAAGTACTGCAGCCGATTGAATAAGAGGGGTCCGAAATTCATTTTTTTTCATTTTTTGTCTCCAGTACGTATAAATAAGTAATTATCTTAATCAGATAAGGTTGGTAGCTCTGATAGGTGTATTATAATGCGTGACTATCCATATTACGAAATAAAACTGAAGTGATAGGGTGAAATAACCATCAAATAATCAGTACTGTCAAGTAATTTGTTGCATTTTCAAGCAAACCTCCATTTTAGCAGCATACAGATTATTTTTCTTGTTTTTTTGCCAGAAAATAATCTGTCCCAAGGTACTTATACCAGCTTATTTCCCGTTTGCCGGGATGAGCAGCATTGGCGTAGTTTCTCTATTCGTGCCAATACTGGCGGATGGCTGTAATGGACAAAAACCATAAACGGATGTGGATTGAGATTGCTGAGATTGGCCTTACTGAGTTTTTTCAGTCCGGTTATTAACCATTCCGGGGATCCCGTCGTTTCCGCAGCATATCTATCTGCCGCAAATTCATTCATGCGGGAGAAAAAATTGAACAGTATCGAAACTAGAAGATTAATTGGTGCATAAAGAAAACCAAAAAAGACCAAGCTGGAATAAATCGAAGTTTCCGTCATGAAAAACGCATCTGTGAGCGAGCTGCTGTTGAGAAAAATTGATAGAAAGTAAAACATACACCCGGTTTGTATCATTGATGCAAAGAGAATTTTGACAAGATGATTGAGTTTGTAGTGTCCCATTTCATGGGCGAGTACCGCAATTATCTCCGATTCATTGAGTTTTGCCAGCAGAGTGTCATAGAAAACAATTTTTCTGAATTTACCAAAACCGGTAAAGAATGCATTGAGTTTGGATGACCTTTTCGAACCATCCATCGTAAAGATACCCTGGATCCTGAAATGTTCCTGTGTCGCATAGTCAAGAATCTTCTGCCGCAGGGAAACGTCTTCCAGGGGCGAGAATTTGTTGAAAAGAGGCATGATGAGTACGGGCGCGAGAAACTGTAAAGCTACAGAAAAAGTAACCACGCCAAGCCAACAATACAGCCAGCCGTAGGCCCCGCTATTAAGGAAAAACCAGAAGATAAGCGCCAGAAGAGGAGCACCAAGCAGAATGGTCAGCAGGCCAGCCTTAAGTAGGTCGAAGAGGAATGTTTTGCCAGAAGTACGGTTGAAGCCGAATCGCTCTTCTATGACGAATGTTGCATAAATTGAAAACGGCAAGTGTACTAAAAACATAAGAAAAACTAAGGCCCCGGTAAACAAGAGCCCCGTAAATATCTCACCGAAACCAAAACTTCTGGCCCAGACATCGACACTGTTGAATCCGCCATTAAGAAGAAAAATGACCGTGACAATAGTCGAAAAACTGTTTTCAAAAAGGGAAAAAAACGTGGTGGTCTGAGTATATTCCTGGGATTTTTTGTACTCCTGTGCATTATAGATCGTTGCAAATTCTTTCGGGAGATTTGAATTGAGTGCCCTGATATTAAGCAGAGCAACAGTAAGCTCCAGGAGATATGATGTAAAAATAATGCACAGAATAACAAGCAACCAGGGATTCATAATTTTGATTGGAGTCTTGAGTAGGAGGAATTGAGTTGTGGCCTGCAAATGAGATTTTAAAAAGTCATTGGAGATTTACCATGCAGAAACAGAATAAAAAAAAGCCCTGTGGCTTAAAACCAACAGGGCCTTTTTTAACGAATTGAGCAATAATCACATGATCGTCTGTATTGCGGAGGTTGTCATGGCAATGAATTGCGATGGCAACACTCCCATAACAATCATTGTCACGATGAGCAGTACGGCAAGGGTATTGTTGAGACCGGAGCTGACGACAGCACCACGATTTTCTGAATCTGTGCAAAAGGTAACGCGGACAATGGACAAATAGTAATAGATGGCAATGGCGGTGTTGAATGCAGCGAGAATGACAAGAATGAGATGACCCTGTTTCAAAGCACCAAGCAGCAGCAGGAATTTTCCGGTAAATCCAACAAAAGGGGGAATACCGGCCAGTGCAAAAAGTCCGACAGTTAAAGTGATAGCCAGAAGAGGGGCCCTTTTGTGCAATCCGGTAAAATCCTCCACAACAACGTTCTTGCCTTTTTCCGCTACCGAACAGATGACCAGGAAACAGGCGAGGTTCATAAAGACATATCCCATGATATAGTACATGGCCGTTGCATAGCCGGTAACCTGAAAAGTGAGTAAACCGACGAGGACAAACCCTGCATGGGATATTCCGGAAAAGCCCAGGAGCCGTTTGACGTCTTTCTGGATAAGCGCAGAAAGGTTGCCATAGAACATTGACAGGAGGGCGCAGACCATGAGGACGTTGACGATCACCTCACCTTCCGAGCTGACCAGAGTCGTGAATCGAATGAGGAGTGCAACGGCAGCCAGTTTGGGAACGGCTGCGATAAAAGCGGTCGTTTCATTGGAAGCACCTTCGTAGATATCAGGTACCCAGAAATGAAGGGGAAAGAGGGCCAGCTTGTAAAAAAATCCAGCCAGGACCAAAACGATGGCCACGACAGCAGCCGGCTGGCTATACATGAGAGAGAGCTTCTCTGCAATAACCAGCAATTGAGTAGATCCTGTCAGACCGTACATATAGCTCATGCCAAAGAGCATTAGCCCTGTTGCCATGACGCCGAACAGAAGGTATTTAATGCCTGCTTCACTCTGAGTACCGGAAAGCGTATCATTGTTTCGCATCGGGACCATGATATAGACGGCAAACGAGGAGAGTTCCAGAGCAACAAAAATTGACAGGAGCTCTACACTCGATACGAGCATCATTAACCCCAAAACCGACATGAAGAGAAAGAGGTAGTATTCTGCCCGGGTCTCTTTCTTGAGGTCGCCTTTACTGTCAGTGAATATGAGGATAATGAGCGTAGCCAGGGCGATAAGGACTTTGAAAATCTGTGAGAAAAAGTCGACTTGATATGCTGCATAGAAAAGGTTCCCCTCACTTTTAATGCAAATGAGTGATGCAATCAATGTTAAAGCAGCCATAACTGTAGCTACATTTTTGATCATTCCACTACTCGGTTTGCCCAAACTGAAAGTGAAAAGAATCAGTCCTGCCCCTAACAGTGTTAATTCAGGTAGAAATAGCATCATGTTACCTTTACGAGGTCTTAGTTATTGAGTGCCTAGAAAATCGGTCTCTTGGTTTTTTGCAATAAACCTTTTTTCTTCAAGGTACTTACCCCCCTCAAGGGGAGACTGAAAATAGTCCCGTTTGCCGGGGTTAGAATCTCAATGTACAATCGCACCGGCTGCAGCAACTGCCTGCTGGGCCTGGTGAGCGTCAAATTGGTACAGCAGCTGGGTCACACTTGTGTGTATCAGGTCCAGAAATGGTTGAGGCCCAAGGCCGATCCAGAATACAAAAAAGAGAAAAGGCGCAAGCGTCACTATTTCCCGACTATTCAGGTCACTGATCCACGATTGATCTGGATTATCCGTGCCCCCCCAGACGATTTTTTGCAGCATGCGCAGCATATATGCGGCTGCGAGAACTGCTCCGGGAATGGCTGCCAGGGCAAGATAAGGAAAGCCGCCGTTAGCGATTCCGAATTGGAAGGCTCCAGCAAGAATCATGAATTCCCCGACAAAACTGTTTGTTCCGGGAAAGCCAAAAGAAGACAGGCAGAAAAAGGCTAAAAAAGTAATATAAACGGGCATATATTTGCCGACGCCGGTTGCTGAACGGAGCTCCCGGCTATGGGTTCGCTCGTAGATCATCCCAACGCAGAGAAACAGGGCTCCTGTGGTAACGCCGTGATTGACCATCTGGAGAATCGCACCTTCCACGCCGTCGACATTGAGGACAAAAATGCCAAGTGTGACAAAGCCCATATGGCCCACCGAGGAGTAGGCAATAAGCTTTTTCATATCGCTCTGCGCAAGGGCAGTAAATCCGCCATAAATAATCCCGGCAATTGATAGCCAGAGGACATACGGCCCGAGGAGCAGGGTTGCTTCAGGTGTTATGGGCAGGGCAAATCGCAGAAAACCATAGGTACCCATTTTTAACAGGATACTGGCAAGAATAACCGATCCGGCGGTAGGGGCTTCAACATGCGCTGCCGGGAGCCAGGTATGGAAAGGAAACATGGGTACTTTGATGGCAAAGGCAAGAAAAAATGCCAAAAACAAATAGACCTGAGCGGTCAGAGGATACTCCTGCCACATCATGTCCGGAATGAAAAAACTGTAATTGTTCGTGGTATATAACCAGATTATGCCAACAAGCAGCAGGATGGATCCGGCCAGCGTGTAGAGAAAAAATTTGATGGAAGCATATATTTTCCTTGGTCCGCCCCATATGCCGATGAGAAGATACATGGGGATAAGCATCGCTTCCCAGAGGACGTAAAATAACACAAAATCCAGAGCGACAAAAACGCCGATCATGGCGGTTTCCATAATCAGGAGACACACCATGAAAGCCTGTATGCGCGTTTTAATATATGACCAGGATGCCAGCACGCAAAAGGGCATTATGATTGTTGTCAGGAGAATAAGCAGGATAGAGATGCCATCGACGCCGATTGTGTAATTGATGTTAAAGGTTTCGATCCAGCTGTGATGTTCGACGAATTGAAATTTATCGGTTGTCCTGTCGAAGCCGGTCACCAAGCGAAACGAAAGCAAGCCGACGACGCTGGTTGCAGCCAGAGCAAGGTATCGACACAGTGACTCATTCTTCACAAACAGCAGAACAAGTGCTCCAGCCAACGGCAGGAAGATGAGTACACTCAAAATGGGGAAGCCGGAGTTAATCAGTAGTTGATCCATTACCAGTGATCCTTGATTTCAAAAAATTATAGCCAGACATACGAGATGAGAAGAAGAGCGGCAAAGGTGACAGATATATATATCGTCTGTTGGATCTGTCCTCTCTGCAAGACGATGGTGACTCTCCGGCCGATTGCTCTAATGCATCGGGCACTTCCATCGACGACGCCATCAATAGCATGCCAGTCAAACCATGACCAGAATCTGGCAGTTGTCATCAGTGAATAAAGACCAACAACTCTATAGGCGACACCCCAGACAGTATCCAGCCATTGAATAGGGTTTTTCGCCAGCCAGAGAAAACCTCGGCCCCCCATTCGGTAGAACCAGTCCAGGTCAAGGCTGATTGATGCTTTGGGTCCAAGTTTGTCCTTGAGAAAAATAAAGGCCAACCCAGTAAAAGCAAGGATCTGCAGAGTTTCACTCAGGTGATACCCCCCATAGGGATGGTAGGTTACATCGGTGTAGGGTAACATATTATAGAGAAACGGTGTGTAGGAGCCAAGCAGCAGACACAGGAAGGCCGCTGCGGCCATCGCCGCGTGCATGTTCCAGGGTGGATCTTCAGCCTTGGCCCAGGTTTCTTCGCTGCACCGATTTTCCCCAAAGAAAATCAGATAGGGTAAACGAAGACCGGCGACAAGAAAGGTTCCCACCGACACAGCGGTAAGGAGGAAGCCGGCAAGAAGTAAATGAGCTTCAAAGCCGGCCGATATGATCATGGATTTCGATACGAAGCCGGAAAAGAAGGGGAAGGCGGAGACGGAGATTCCGCCAATGACCATAAAAAAGAGGGTAGCCGGCATCTTTTTGTAGAGTCCGCCAAGTTCGGTGAATTTTGATTTTCCAGTGGCATGAATGATGGCTCCCGCAGCCATGAAAAGCAGGCCTTTGTAAAGAATATGGGCAAAGGCGTGCGCACAGGTGCCGTTGATGGCCAGAGCGGTACCGATGCCGACACCCGCGACCATGTAGCCCACCTGGCTGACAATCTCCCAGCCGAGCAGTTTTCGTATATCATTTTCCATCATGGCATAGACAATACCGTAGATCGCCATGATCACCCCCAGCACGATGAGTATGTCAAAGCCGGCAAAGGCCCGGGCCAGGGTGTATATTGCTGTCTTCGTGGTAAAAGCACACATGAAAACCGCTCCGGTGACTGTGGCCTTGCTGTACGCATCGGGGAGCCATGAATGCAGTGGCGGAACAGCGGCGTTCAGCATCAGCCCGGCCATGATCAGCCAGGTGTAGAGCTGCGTATTCTGTTCGTCGAGTTGGACGAAGGAGAGATCCCCGGTGGCCTGATAGCGAAGGACAAAGCCGAGGAGCAACACCACACCGCCAAAGGTGTGGACCAACAAGTAGCGATACCCCGCGGCAAGTGCCCCTTCATCTTTATTGAACCAGATGAGAAAAGTAGAGGCAAAAGCCATCATTTCCCAGAAGAGAAAGAGGACTAAATAGTCGCCGCAATATATAACCCCGAGACTGCCGGAGACATAAAACCAGGAGGCAATGTGCTGCAGATTGTCTTTGACATGCAGCCCGTAAACGGTGCCGATAATGGCCATGAGCGCCATGATGAAACCAAATACCATCGATAGACCGTCAACTCTGCCGAAGGTCAGTGTCCAGTCACCCATAAAGGTGACAATGCCATGGACGCCCGGGTGCCAACTGAGATATATCACGTCCACAAAGGTGAGAATCGGCACACCGCAGAGGTAAAGTTTCCGAAACGGCTCTTTGATAAATGGCAGAACAACTGCACCACAGAGCAAGATAAGCGCTGGATGGATGAAACTAGTTGTCATAATAATCCTCTCGGGTCATGATTCCACTTTTCCCAAACCATCTCGCAAAGTAAATGAACACCACACAGCACAAGATGGTGAAGATCGACCAGAAGCCGGGAATGTGTGCCTCCATCCAAGTATGTGCGTGATGGGTGTCAACCCCGACAATCGTCCAGACCACCATAACTGCAACGGCGATATAAAAGCCAATTTTTACGGCCTGCAGTCGTTCTTTCAAAAAATCGATGAGATTTATAATCATCCCGTCACCGCCTTGACAAATTGCAACATGAAATCAGGAAAAATACCGATTAATACTGAAATAGTACATGCTATCAGAATAGGTATGAGCATGGATAAAGGGGCTTCCTTTATCCCGGTAAATGGTTCACCGGCCGGTCGCTTACCAAAAAACGCGCGGTAGGTAATGGGGGCAAAATAGGCAGCGTTTAACAAGGTGCTGGCAATGAGAATAAGAAGAATACCGAGCTGATGTGCTTCAACCGAGCCGATGAGCAGATTCCATTTGGTTATAAAACCGGCAACCGGCGGGGCGCCAATCATACTGAGAGAAGCTATGGCAAAGGCGCCAAAAGTAAATGGCATGGTTTTACCGAGGCCGTCCAGCTCCGAGATATACTTTTTATGGCTGGCGACGTAGATAGCACCGGCGCAAAAGAACAGGGTGATTTTCGAGAATGCATGGTTGACGATATGAATCAGCCCACCCTGAATGCCGGGATCGGTCAGTAAGGCCACACCCATAATAATGTACGAAAGCTGGCTGACGGTGGAATAGGCCAGTCGAGCTTTCAGGTTGTCTTTGGAAAGTGCGATGATCGACGCGACAACAACGGTAAAGCCGACGAAGTAGGCCGTCGGGATGCCAAGATTCAAGGCGTGCATGGTGTCGGTACCAAAGGTATACAGCATCACCCTGGTGGTACAGAACACCCCGACTTTGACCACCGCTACCGCATGGAGCAGTGCCGACACGGGCGTGGGTGCAACCATCGCACCGGGCAGCCAGTGGTGAAACGGCATGACGCCATTTTTGGCAAAGCCGAAGATACAGAAGATATACAGCATGATAACCAGCGCACCGCTGACACCTTCTGGAAAAACTCCATCGTGGATATTCGAGGCAAAGTCCAGGGTGCCGGTCAGTACATAGATGAGAATCATCGCCGGCAGCAGGAAGGCTTTGGCCGTCGTGGTCAAGTAGATGATGTACTTACGCGCCCCATTGTATCCCTCTTCGTCCTGATGGTGGGCAACCAGCGGATAGGTACACACGGAGACGATCTCGTAAAAGAGATACATGGTAAAAAGGTTGTCCGAAAAGGCAACGCCGATGGCCCCGAAGATGGACAGGGCGAAGCAGGCATTGAACCGAGTCTGGGCATGTTCCTTGAGCCCTCGCATATATCCCATGGAGTAGAATACGGCGATGGTCCACAGCGAGGAGGCCACTATGGCGAAAATCATCGACATGGCATCGGCCCGCAGGGTGACCGATACGCCGGGCAGAATGGTAAACATGTGGAAAACGAGGGTCTTATCCTGCAGGACCGCCGGAATCATGGAGCCTACAACCAGCAGGAGGAGGATGGAAGAAACGGAAGATATCCCTTCCCGGATGTTTTCGTTGTCCCCCTTGAACATCACTCCCAGCGTACCGATAAGCGGAATGAGCAGGGCTATGAGTAATTTATAATCCATTCCAGGTGGCTCCTTGACTAACCTTTAAGTTGAACAGTGTCTTCGGCGTCTATTGATTTAAACTGGCGATAAACAGCGATAATGATACTGAGTCCTATGGCAGCTTCAGCGGCGGCGATGGCCATGATAAAAAGCGTGAATACCTGTCCGGCAACCGGGTCCGGTGAAGTGAAGCGGTTAAAGGCCATAAAATTTACCGAGGCACCGGCGAGAATCAATTCAGCGGCGATGAGCATGCCGATAAGTGTTCTTCGGGTGACCATGCCGTAAATTCCAAGGCCAAAAAGTATGGCACCAATAACGAGAAAACTATTGATGTTATTGTACAATGTCAGGAGTGACATCAGCCTTCCCTCCCGCCCCGGGCAATCACCAGGGCACCTAGAATTGCAATCAGCAGGACGATGGAAATCAGTTCAAAGACCATTGAATACTCGGTTAACAGATGAATGCCGATGGTTTTGACAGAGCCATCATTGATTTTTTCCATAACCTTCCAATCAGTCCGGATGGCAAGGATGGAGAACCCCCCGGCGAGAAGCGCAGCGGTCGCAAAACCAAAGGGTCCGACAAGGGGCCCGGAAGGACCGACTTTTTTCTGTTCCTCTGGTGCGGCGAGCATGATAGCAAAAGATATTGTCACGGCTACCGCCCCGACATAGATAAGGATCTGCATCATCGCAACAAAGGGCGAATTCAGAAAGTAGTAGAGCCCGGCGACGCCGACGAAGCAGACTATCAAACCAGCTACGGAACGTACCAGTCTTTCCGAGTTAGCGGCGATAAGGCCACCGATGAGGGTGATCGCCACCATAATTAAGAAGACTACCCCGACCAGTCCGTCGACACTGAAAAAGTTTGGGGATGTGACCATTGACGGGTTCATTTGTTCCTCTCCTCCAGACGTTTAAGAAGATCAAAGATAAAATCTTCTTTTCTGGTGCTCGCCAGGTTGTATTCTTTCGAGAACGTAAGAGCATTGAAATTGCACGATTCAACACAGGAGCCGCAAAGAGAGCATCTGGTGAAGTCAAGAATATATTTCGTCAGCACTTTCTTCTTCTCACCCTCCGGTTTCTCACCGGCAAGGGTAATACAGTTTGACGGGCAGGCTTTTTCGCAGAGCCCGCAGACTACACAGTTCGGTTTGCCTGCCTCGTTTTCGATCAGTTCGGTATGGCCGCGATATTTATCGCACATCGTCAGTGTTTCGTAGGGATAGGCGACGGTAACCGTGGGTTTGAAAAACTCTTTGAATGTGATACCCATGCCGATGAAAAGACTGATCAGGCCATGATATATCTCTGAAAAATAGGTGACCATCTTAAAACACCTTTATTAATCCCGCGGTAAACAGCAGGTTGAACAGGGACAGCGGAATGAGAATTTTCCAGCTGAGATTCAACAGTCCGTAAATGGTCGTACGTGGAAAAGTCCAACGTATCCAGATAAAAGTAGCAATCAACAGATAGAGCTTGAGCAGAAACCAGAAAACTCCGGGAATGAACCCGAGAAAAGGCAGTGGTGCATTCCAGCCGCCCAGGAACAGGATGGTGGTCATGCAGGAGCCGATAACGATATTGGCATATTCACCCATAAAGAACAGACCAAAGCCCATGGAACCGTATTCGGTATGAAAGCCGGCGACCAGCTCACTCTCCGCCTCCCCGAGGTCGAATGGCGCCCTGTTGGTCTCGGCCAGGGTGCAGGTGAAAAAGATGAGAAAACTCATGGGCATCAAAATGTTATGAGAATCACCCAGCAGAGGAAAAATGTTCCAATGTAGAATGGATCCGCTCTGCTGCCGGACAATCTCCATCAGATCCATTGATCCGGAAATCATGACCACGGTAATGGTGGTAATAAGCATGGGAATCTCGTAGGCGACGGCCTGGGATACGGCTCGAACCGACGACATCATGGCATATTTGTTACGAGAGCTCCAGCCGGCGAAAACCAGGGACATGCCGCCCATCGAGGCAAAGGCGAAAATCATCAGGACACCGACATTCATGTTCTTGGCGACAATGGTCTCGCTGAACGGAATGGTGACAAAACTCATGATGGCCGGAAACATGGCGAGGACCGGCGCAGCAATAAAGAGCACCTTGTCGGCCCCTCCGGGAATCGTCAGCTGTTTGGCCATCAGTTTGATGCCGTCAAGAGGAGGCTGCAGCAGGCCAAAGGGGCCATTGATGTTCGGACCAGGCCGACGCTGTATGCGTGCCGCGCCCCGTCGTTCTGCCCAAACCAGATAAGCGGCATTGAGGGCTGCGAAGCCGATGGCAATGACAACAGCGATAATAACATTGAGTAGTGTTAAGCGCATAAAATCATATCCTCCTACCTGTCTATCTCGGGAATGACCAGATCGAGGCTTCCCATAAATGCAAGTGCGTCCATGATCATCATGCCCCGGCACGCCTCATCAAATAAATGCATGTTCGAGTAGGTCGGCGAGCGAAGTTTTAATCGATAGGGTGTCTTGCCGCCGTCACTGACCAGCCTGATGCCGAAACTTCCCCGCGCCGTTTCCACCGCCTGGTAATAATCTCCAGCAGGAGGTTTAATGAGTTTCGGTTTTTTTTCCGGCATGATCGGGCCGTCCGGCAATTTATCAAGTCCCTGTTCGATTATTCTTAACGACTGCTCTATTTCTGCCATTCGCACATTGTATCTAGCGAGGGAATCGCATTCGTGGAAGACGGGGACATCGAAATCAAATTCCGGGTACACCGAATAGGGCTCATTTTTTCGGACATCGAAGTTAATGCCGGAGCCTCTGGCCACGGCACTGGAGGCGCCGTATTTGCGGCACATTTCCTGGCTGAGAGGGGCGATGCCCTCGAGTCTTTTGCGAAAAATAATGTTTCCGGTGACCAGCTTGTGGTATTTTTTAAGAGATTTGCGCATGCGGGGAATGAAGCGCCGGGCCGCCGAAATGAAGTTGTCATCGACATCGTTATAGAGTCCACCGAAGCGGAAGTAACAATACGTCAGGCGCGAACCCGTCACGCCCTCGAGCATATCGAGAATATGTTCCCGATCCTGAAGGGCGTACATAAGCGGGCTGAAGCCACCCAGATCCATGACGAATGCGCCAAACCAGAACAGATGCGAGGCGACGCGGTTGAGTTCGACCATGATGGCGCGGATATATTCGGCGCGTTCGGGGACTTCGATACCCGAGGCCTTTTCGATCAGCAGTACATGGCCGTGGGAATAGCCAAGGGCGCCAAGGTAATCCATGCGGCTGAGATTCATCAGGAACTGGGGATAGGTTTTCAGCTCACCCATCTTCTCATGCATCCGGTGAATATAGCCGATGACGGTTTCGGCCTCGACGATATACTCTCCGCTCATTTCCATTTTAACCCGGAGCACGCCATGGGTCGCAGGATGCTGCGGACCTACGTTGAGGATGAAGGTCTCGTCCGGTTGAAGTTCAATTGGAGCACGTTCGATTGGAGAGTTCATGCCTTGAAATCCTTTAAGAGTGGATGAAAATCTGCATCTTCAGGAAGAAGGAGGGGAACGAGGTGGGGGTGTCCTTCAAACGTAATGCCGAAGAACTCATGGGTTTCCCGCTCATGCCAGTTCGCTCCGGCGTAAATTCCGGTAATTGTCGGAACGACCGGGTTAGTGCGATCAACCCGCGTTCTTATGACGACGCGGCAGAGGTCAAAGTCATATCTGGAAAAGTCGTAGATGACTTCCAGCTGCTTTTCTTTAATCCAGTCGACACCGGTTATGCTTTCAATAAAAAATTCGGCCTTATCAAGGAGAGTGACTGCTTCAAGGAGTTGATCAGGGGCCACCTGGGCGTCAAGGTGGTACCCATGCACGGCATAATCGCGTTCAAGCAATCCGTTTTGGCGGGCTTCTTTGACAGCTTTTTTGTCCTGCTCTTCGCCGGCGGCTTCAGTCGGAACTTCTTTTGCTTCCGGTGCCGGGAAAAGCGTTTGGAGGGCCAGTTTTGTCTTTTCACGAATCATTTTGCAATGCTCCAAAAAACTTCAAAAAACCTGAAATGAAAGGCGCTGAACGACGGCTTAACGCGAGGCTTAAACCTTGACCACTTTGGCGGCCTCTGGGTCTTTCCACCGCTTCCAGTCGGAAACGAGGTGTTCAAGTTCGATTATTCCCTGAAGAAGAGCTTCAGGACGCGGGGGGCAGCCGGGTACGTAGACATCGACAGGAAGAAATTCATCAGCGCCAAGAACGATGCTATACTGTCCTTCGAAGGCGAACGGCCCTCCGGAAATGGCACAGTTGCCAAGGGCCATAACCCATTTCGGCTCCGGCATCTGGTCGTAGAGCGTCTTGATGCCGGGCATCATTTTTTTGGTAATGGTGCCCGCCACGATCATGACATCGCTCTGTCTGGCGGAAGGGCGAAAGACTTCAGCTCCAAAGCGGGACATGTCAAATCTGGCGCAGCCGGTGGCCATCATTTCAATGGCACAACAGGCGATACCGAAGGTCAGGGGCCACAAGGAGTTTGCCCTGCCGATATTGATCAGTTTGTCTACGGCTGCGAATTGAACTATCGACGAAGGTACGTTTTGCGTTCCCACTTAAATACTCCCTTGATCCATGCATAAACTACTGCGAGTGATAATATTCCGACAAAAATAACTATTTCGATAAAATCACGTATAGAAGATGCAAAAACAGCATCGTTGTATGCAAGAGCGACAGGGAAAAGGAAGAGAACGTCTACGTCAAAGGCTAAGAAGATGAGAGCATAAAGATAGAAGACAACCCCGTAACGAATCCAGCTGTCACCGATGGGGTCCATGCCGCATTCAATGAATTGAAGGGCTTTGTTGCTGATTTGCCTGGTCTTAAGTGGCATTAAAAGATAGACAATGGCGATAGGACCAAGCGCAAATGACAAGCCCCCGATAGTGAAGGCTGCGATCCAGAGAACTTGTTCCGGGTACAGAAATGCAGTGATTTGTTGTTCCATACCGTTCCTTGTGTTCGCTTGTATTTTATAAAATGAATACAATGCCACCAAGTTACATCAAGTTGGCTAACATTTTCCACTGGTCAAATTCGCGAGTATCATAAATAATTGTTATACACGTGTCAATAAGAAACTGAATCCGGCCTCAGTGCTTTAATGATCTTTGTTATACCGGTATTCATTGGAAATCGTTGATGTAAAAAGACTTGTGAAACTTTTCAGAAATGCTATATTGCAACCAAGAGACCTAAGTAATTACGATAATATGTATCAGTGAAAGTGATCTGTTCTTGAGTGAGGTATCATGTCTATTACCCTAAGACAATTGGAAATATTTATAGCTGTGGCGGAAACGGCGCAGGTCACTAAGGCCAGCAAAAAGCTGTTTGTGACGCAATCAGCCGTCAGCATGGCCCTGGCGGAACTGGAAAACCAGTTAGGCGGATCACTGTTCGACAGGCACGGCAGAAGTCTTCTGCTTAATGCCCGGGGAAGGTTTCTCCTCCCACTGTCAAAAGATATCACCTGTCAGGTCAGCAATATTGAAACTATCATGTCGGAGCGAAACGATAAGCTTGACGGCAAGATAAATATCGTAGCCAGTACGACTCTTGGTAATTATATCCTGCCTTATCTTATCGGGGCATTCAAGAAAGTTCATCCCAATGTACATGTCAATTTGCTGGTGTACAATACGAGATATGCTGAAAAGCTGGTTTTTGACAAAGAGATGGATGTCGGATTTGTCGAAGGGCCACTCACCGGAAGAGAAGAAATCCAGTGGCGTCCATGGTTTGAAGATGAGTTAGTCGTTCTCTGCGGGCCGACTGACCCGCTGGCGCATAACGAAATTTTTGATATTGACAATGATCTGAAGGGTAAAAAATGGATCATGCGTGAAAGTGACTCCGGTACCGCTGCAACAATCAGAGAACGTTTCGGTAAGTATATGGAAGATGTTCATATCGTGATGGAGATGGGCCATCCTGAAGCAGTGAAACGGGCGGTTGAATCCGGGGCGGGAATCACCTGTTTATCGGCTCTCAGTATTTGCCGTGAGGCGGAAAATGGATGGTTGAAAGGGTTGAAGGTTGAAGGACTCGATATGAAAAGACAGCTGAAAATTATTCAGCGAAAAGATACGGAGATCAGCGACGCCCTTGCCGAATTCCTTTCTTTCTGTGATGTCATGACCATCTGCGACGACTCGAGAATTTGTCTCTCGTCCCCCTGGAAACTGCAGTCACTTCTTGCCAGGCACTCCGCCATGAAAAAGTAGGCGCGTGAACGCTGTGTGCACTCACCTTGTCGTAGAGAAACATGGATTCTTTGTTTTCGAGCAAAAGAAGATTTGTTACCCTGTCGGTTACTGTCGTTCGTAAAACACTTCTTTGAGAAATAAGCCATGGGCGGGGGCAGTTGCCGCTGCCTTGGTTCTATCCTTTGCCTGCAAGATTTCATTAAATTCGCCGGTAGACAGGTGTTTTTGCCCCACTTCAAGAAGAGTGCCGATAAAGTTACGGATCATATTGCGTAAAAATCCATCGCCGACAAATTGAAAGGTAAGCTGGGAAGGTGCTGCCTCGATGAGGTCGGCACGGTAAATTGTTCGCACTGCACCACGCCCGGAAAGATTACTTTTATCCCTCGAGCCACTATTTTCAAACGAAGAAAAATCATGGGTGCCTTGAAGAAGTTGCAGGCACTCCTTTATCGCCGATACATGCAGCTGGCGAACGACATGCACGCTGTAGAGCCGCAGATGCGGCGGCTGGATTTTGCCGGTATATATGTTGTAGTGGTAACATTTACCGGTGGCGGAAAAGCGGGCATGGAAGGCAAGGTCCACCTCATCGACGGCGAAAATGCGAATGGCTCCCGGGAGCATTGAATTCATGCCACGCATAAAATCATGACAGGTAATAGCCGAGCCGGTGGTAAAATGGGCAACCATTCCTTCCGCATGGACCCCGGCATCCGTTCGGCCGGCACCATGCAGATCTATCTTTTCCCTGGTCATCAGGGTGAGACAATCCTCAATTTCACCCTGAATGGTACATTCGTTCCTCTGGCGCTGCCACCCGCTGAATGATGTGCCGTCATAGCTGATAAGCAGTTTGATTTTGCGAAGATCAACAGTCATATGCAAAAAATGAACAACGATTCTATGCTGTTTATGGAAAGAGTGGAACGCTTGTCAGTCCTGTGGTTTCGGCAAATCCATGCATGACGTTCATGTTCTGTACCGCCTGGCCCGAAGCACCTTTGACGATGTTGTCGATGGCCGACATAACGATTATTCTGTTGGTCGTCTGGTCAATTTTGTAGGAGATATCGCAGAAGTTGGAACCTCGGACATATTGCGTGGCCGGGAATGTATCTTCCTGCAGCAAACGGACAAAGGGCTCGTTCTGGTATTGATTGCGGTACAGAGCATCAATTTTTTGCCGATCAAAGCCAGGGACGAGTGAGGCGTAGATGGTGCTCAAGATGCCTCGGGACAGCGGGAGTAGGTGCGGGGTAAAAGAGATATGCACCTTGGCCCCGGCAAGGACAGTCAACTCCTGTTCGATCTCCGGGGTGTGGCGATGGGCTCTGCCGACCTTGTAAGGTCTGAATCCGTCATGCACCTCACAGAACAGTGATCCGACCTGGGCGCCTCGTCCTGCGCCGGAGGTGCCTGATTTAGAATCGGCGATTATCGTTTGCGCTTCTATAGCCCCAGCCTTCAACAGCGGCGCCAGTCCAAGGATGATCGATGTCGGATAGCAGCCCGGGTTGGCCACCAGCCGGCAGGTGGATATATCATGGCGATAGAGTTCGGGGAGGCCATAGACAGCCTCGGCCAGGAACTGGCTTGAGGAGTGCGGCTGATACCACTCTTCATATATCGAAACATCTCGAAGGCGAAAATCGGCCGACAGATCGACGACCTTTTTGCCGGCAGCAAGCAGATGCGGCACCAGATCCATCGCCGTTTTATGCGGCACGGCGGTGAAAAAGAAGTCAGCTTTGTCACACAGTTCGGCAACCGAGAGGTTTTCGCAGATAATATCGACCCTTCCCCGCAGGCTGGGGAAGACTTCAGAGAGCGGTTGACCGGCATGCTGTCGTGAGGTTGCCGCAGTAATCCGAACTTCAGGGTGGTTACAGAGTATTCTGGCCAGTTCGGCGCCGGTATATCCCGAAGCACCGATAATTCCAACACTAATCATGGTAGGTAAACTCCCCGATGAAAGATTTGTTTATGTCTCTGTTGCTGCCGTTAGCACGCTCCAGCGTGATAACCATGACAAAAAAAGGGGAACGACAGCCACCTGTCATTCCCCTTCAAAAAACTCACAACACCGTCGCCGCAGTTTCCTGCCGCACAACGATTGTTCAAGCTTAAAAACGTTTGTAGATAAATCTTAACGTTTAGAAAACTGGAACTTGGCGCGGGCGCCTTTCTGGCCGTATTTTTTCCGCTCTTTTTCACGCGGATCACGAGTAAGCAGGCCCGACTGTTTTAATTGCAGTCTGATCTCCGGGTTGGTCTCAAGCAGCGCTTTGGAGATGCCATGGGATAAGGCGTCGACCTGAGCAGATTTGCCGCCGCCGCGGAGGGTGGCAATGACATCATACTGGTCGAGGGTTTCGGTGACTTTGAAAGGTTTGATGATACGCTGGCTTTTGAAAATCTGGCCAAAATAAGCATCCGCTTCCAGCTTATTGACTATTATTTTACCTGTACCAGGAGTAAGCCATACTCTGGCAACAGCAGTCTTTCTTTTTCCTGTGGCATAAAAGCGATCCTGAGCCATCTGTCTATTCTCCTAGATTAAATATCAAATGCAGTAGGTTGCTGAGCTGCATGGGGATGATTTTGACCTGCGTATACCTTCAGCTTTTTCAGTTGTGCTCGTCCAAGCTTATTCCTTGGCAACATACCTCTGACAGCTTTAATGATAAGGTCAGTCGGATGTTTTTCTAAAAGCTCTTTTGCAGAAGCCTCTTTGATTCCGCCCATGTACCCGGTGTGGCGATAGTATTTCTTGTCGTCCATTTTATTGCCGGTGAGGTGGACTTTCTCAGCGTTGGTAACGACTACAAAATCACCATTGTCAATAAAAGAGGAAAAAGTTGGTTTATTTTTACCTCGCAACCGGGTAGCGATTTCTGATGCCAGACGACCCAGAACCTTGTTCTCTGCGTCGA
The DNA here is from genome assembly GCF_054657295.1 of Desulfocastanea catecholica. Lineage (NCBI taxonomy): Bacteria > Pseudomonadati > Thermodesulfobacteriota > Desulfobulbia > Desulfobulbales > Desulfobulbaceae > Desulfocastanea > Desulfocastanea catecholica. The sequence goes on along the minus strand of NZ_BAAHYZ010000007.1, from coordinate 179,634 downwards.
CAACGTACCATTTTTTCTCGATCTCGTTGACTGGGGCAAGATAGGTTTTCATTATATCCCTCAAATGGTCGATCATTTAATAAAAAAAGGTCCGAACAGTGTCGAACCTTTTGTACATTATAGTGGAGCGGGAAACGAGATTCGAACTCGCGACGTCAACCTTGGCAAGGTTGCACTCTACCACTGAGTTATTCCCGCTCGTTTAGTTTTTTCGTGTCAAAACTGCGGTGTATTTACAAGGTTTGAAACTGAGTGTCAATTAAAAAATCAATTGAGCTGAGCTGTGCATTGTAATAATTTTCTTCTCGAAAGTCACGAAAAATAGAGATCGAATTCTTGCGATAGAGTATACTCATTACATTAATTACAGCTTATGTTTATGGATTTATTGTAAATAAACTTCTGTTTGGATAGGATAGAAAGAGGTATTTATCTTCTGCACTTTATAATTATGACAGAGAGCACGAAAGAGAGCACTATGGAAAGAAAGAGTTCTGTTGCCAGAAAAACAGCGGAAACGGATATTGAGCTGTACTTGAATCTCGACGGCAGCGGCAAAAATCAAATTAAAACCGGAGTGCCTTTTTTAGATCATATGCTCACGCTCTTTTGCGTACATGGCTTTTTTGATCTATCCGTCCTGGCCGAAGGGGATACCGAGGTAGACGATCATCACACGGTTGAAGACATTGGTATCTGTCTTGGTCAGGCGATAACCTCGGCCCTGGCGGATAAAGGCGGCATCGCCAGATACGGCAGCAGTTATCTGCCTATGGATGAAAGCCTCGTGCGCGTAGTTGTCGATATTTCCAATCGCCCCTTTCTCCACTATGATGCCGTGGTCACTGAACAAAAACTCGGAACCTTCGATACCGCCCTGGCCAAGGAATTCTTTCGTGCCGTGTGTCAACATGGAGGCCTCACCCTGCATATCGATCTTCTGCATGGTGAAAACGGTCATCATATAATTGAGGCCATATTTAAGGGTTTTGGTCGGGCAATGCATATCGCGACAACAGGTCTGGAAATTCAAGGCGCACTGTCTTCTAAAGGATGTCTGTAACACGGGCTGAAATAATACGGGCTAAAAACCACTTTTTTCAATAAACTCTTTTCTTAAAACAATAGGTGATTTCGTGGGAAAAATATCCAGTTTGTGTTTCTTTTATGGTTGTGCCGTTGTCCTGCTTTCATCGTGTTCGCAACTTTCCGACAGCAGTGGAATTGATCAGGTGCAAGTACCAATTGAGCCGCTCTCCTGTATCGCCGTATTGCCGGCGGGCACTTCAGCTTCAGCCGGTAATGATGAAACCATTGATTATGCGGAGGCACAAGCGCTTGAAGAAGGAGCCGCCTACGCCACCGATGTTATGCGGCTGGAGTTGAAAGAAAATCCACGGGTGCGTCTGCTGAACGCCAATCAGGTTGCAACCCTTGTGCCGGAGCTTGCCGGTGGTATGACAGGCACGGTTGCTGCGATCGGAAAAAAATTGAACTGTGACGGCGTGTTACTGACAACTGTTCGCCGTTATCAGCAGCGCCAGGGAACGGAGTATGCTGCCGATGCACCGGCGGTCGTGGATTTTTCCATGGTGTTGCGGCATTCCGGTACCGGTAATGTTTTGTGGTCAACTGATTTTCGGGAAGAGCAGCAATCCCTTCTCAGTAATCTCTTCACTTTTAGTAAAGCGAAGACCAGAGGCTTTAAATGGGTCAGTGTCGAACAGCTTATGGAACAGGGAATGAAACAGCGGCTGGACGAATGCCCCTATCTGCACGAGTAGATCGGTTTTACATCGTGGTATATCCCCGGTAAACGAGAAAGTTACCCCGTGGCATCATGAACCCAGATGCCACGGGTGTTGTCTTACCTGCTTTTCTTCCCCTTTTTTAACAGCATTCCATCTTGACGTTTCTAATGAAGAATGAGTACAGACTTCCTGCCGCGCTCAATCGAAAAATCGGCAAGGCGATGCATGATTTTTCCATGTTTTCCGAGGGCGACCGCGTCCTGATTGGTGTTTCCGGTGGGGTCGATAGTTTGACTCTTGCTTTTATCCTGGCAATGTGGCAAAAAAAGGCGCCGATACATTTTGATCTTACGGCAATATATATCGATCATGGCTTTTCGCGGAGACTAACGGGCGCTGTTGATCCCGGTGCATCCATCGGCAGACAGCTGCAGGGAATTTCACTGGATTTTGAGATCACCGAAGAATGGTCGATTGACGAAGCGGACAGAACATGTTTTCTCTGCGCAAGAAATAGACGCAGTCAGCTCTTCGATCTTGCCCGCGAGAGAGGGTACAATAAGATCGCCCTTGGTCACCATAAAGACGATCTCATAGAGACCTTTATGCTGAATGCTCTCTACAGCGGTAACATCTCCACCATGGTGCCCAGGCAGAATTTATTTGCCGGTACCCTTTCCATTGTACGACCGATGGCATATCTTGAAAAAGATGAGGTCTGCGCAATTGCCGCAGGATTGCAGCTTGAAGCGGTCAAAAATCTCTGTCCACTGTCAAGTGACACAAGACGAGAAAAGGTGCGCAGCCTGCTGCATACACTCTACCAGGATGAACCGGCTGTGAAAAACTCACTGTTTGCAGCCCTGTCCAATGTACGAAAAGATTATTTACTATGAAGACCCATGCCGATTGTCTGCCCTGTCTCATGCGACAGACGCTCCAGGTTGCCCGCATCACCAACTGCACAGATCAGCAGCAGCTCGACATCCTCCAGGCCGTCTCCGCCGTCATTGCCGAAATGGATGTGACAAAAAGCCCGCCGGCCAATGCCCGTCCGATTTACCAAAAAATTGCCGAAATAAGCGGTTGTGAAGATCCTTATTACCAAAAAAAGTCGGCCAGCAATGTACAGGCCCTGAAGGTTGTCCCCGGACTGCGCCAGGAGATACGGGGCACCGATGAGGAGTTGTCCTCGGCGGTACGTTTTGCCATCGCCGGGAACATTATCGACTACGGCGCCCTGGAGACTTTTGATGTTGCCGCGGCTCTGGAGCGCAGCCGCACGTCGAGGCCGGCGGTGGATCACCTGCCGCAACTCCACGACGCAATCCATCGGCTGCCGGAAGGGAGTTCCATACTCTATCTTACAGACAACTGCGGGGAAATAGTCTATGATTCGCTGCTCGTTGAGTATTTACACCGGCGCGGTTTTGCTCTGACCATCGCTGTAAAAAGCGGCCCGATAATAAACGATGCCCTGATCGATGATGCCCTGGTCGCCGGCCTGGACAAATATGGCCGGATTATCGCCAACGGGGGCAGGTCTCCGGGAACGGAGTTAGAGGAATGTTCCGAGCAGTTTGTCCAGCTTTTTCATGCGGCGGATCTGGTGATTGCCAAAGGTCAGGGAAATTTTGAGAGTTTGTCCGAGGTGGATCGGGATGTTTTTTTTCTTCTGACCATCAAGTGTGCAGCCGCGGCGCAGTATATGGCTGCGCTCTGCGGCATGCCTGCCGACCGGTTGCCTGGCAAAGGAGAAATGGCGGTCTACTATTCGGGAAAAAAATTGTAGAGGCGGATATGATGAAAACACGTATTAAAACCATTTTGCAGGAAAAGCCGGTTGGACAGCCGGTTTCGATAGCCGGGTGGGTGCGCACCAAGAGAGATACCGGCAGCTTTTCCTTCGTTGAGATAAATGACGGTTCCTGTCTGGCCAACCTGCAGATCATCGCCGATGAAAAGTTGCAAAACTATCTTTCGGATATCAAACAGCTATCGACCGGATCGAGTGTCATGGTCGAAGGGACTCTGCAGGCATCACCGGCCATAGGGCAGGATGTGGAAGTACATGCCACCAGGTTCACAGTGATCGGCAAGGCCGATCCCGAGACCTATCCCCTGCAGAAAAAACGCCACTCCTTTGAGTTCCTGCGGGAACTCTCTCATCTGCGACCAAGAACCAACGCCCTTGGCGCCGTCGGTCGAGTCCGCTCGCGGCTGTCCTATGCGGTGCATCAGTTTTTTCAGGACCGAGGATTTGTGCAGATTCATACCCCGATCATCACCACCAGCGACTGCGAAGGCGCCGGCGAAATGTTTCAGGTAACAACAGGCCAGGAAAAAACCAAAGCGGAACACTTCTTTGGCCGACCGGCGGGACTTACCGTCAGCGGTCAGCTGCAGGCCGAGGTGTATGCGCTTGCCCTTGGTGATGTCTATACCTTTGGCCCGACATTCAGGGCGGAAAATTCCAACACCTCCCGCCATCTGTCGGAATTCTGGATGATCGAACCGGAAATGGCCTTTTGTGATCTGCAGGGCAATATGGCACTTGGCACGGAGATAATCAAATATCTGTTACAGGATGCCCTGACTCACTGCCCTGAGGATATGCAGCTTTTCGACAAGTTTATCGAAAAGGGGCTTGTGCAGAAGCTTGAAAACATCGTGCAGAAAGAGTTCGTGCACATCAGCTACACCGAAGCGGTAGAGCGGCTTAAATATGCGCCGAAAAAATTCGACTATCCGGTCAAATGGGGCCTTGATCTGCAGTCGGAGCATGAGCGGTATCTTTCGGAAGAGGTTTTTCAGTGCCCGATAATCGTCACCGACTATCCGGCGTCGATCAAGCCCTTTTATATGCGGGTCAACGATGATCGGAAAACGGTGGCGGCGATGGATATCCTCGTTCCGGGGATTGGCGAGATTATCGGCGGCAGTCAGCGTGAAGAACGATACGACGTCCTGGAGGCGCGGATGATTGAGGCGGGGATTGATCCGGTCGACTACACCTGGTATCTCGATCTTCGCCGGTACGGCTCGGCACCGCATTCGGGATTTGGTCTTGGCTTTGAACGGCTGGTGCAGCTCGTAACCGGTATGGCCAATATCCGCGAAGTTATTGCCTTTCCGAGGACACCGGGCTCCGCGCCCTGTTGATAGGCTTGGTCATGATTGGTTATTTAGCGGAGGAAGGCTGTTGAGCAAGGGTCCCGGGGTACAAAAAATGTTTGATGCCATCGCCGGTCGGTATGATCTGATGAACCGGGTGATGACCATGGGGCAGGATCAAAAGTGGCGCAGGTTTGTCGTCAAAATGGCCGGCGATCCAGGTGATGGCTTGACCCTTGATCTGGCCACCGGAACCGGAGATATCGGCGCCCTGATGATCGACACCCACCCGCGGGCGAGGGTTGTCGGCGGGGATTTCTCGCTGAATATGCTGAAGGAGGCGAAAAACCGTTTTGCCGAAAAGCCGATCCACTGGCAGGCCTGCGACGCCAACATGCTGCCTTTTGCTGATGACACGTTCGAGTCGGTGACCTTTGGTTATCTGCTCAGAAATGTCGACGACGCCCTGCGGGTGTTGCGGGAAGTACGCCGAGTACTCCGACCCGGCGGCATGGTGGTCTGTCTTGATACAACCCCCCCGACCAAAAACCTCTTCTATCCCTTTGTGCGACTGTATTTCCGCTATGGTATCCCTTTTCTGGGCAGGTTTATTGCCGATGATGAAGCAGCGTATGCGTACCTGACCGGGTCAACGATGGATTTCTATACTGCACCGCAATTGGCTGACCTGTTTAGAGACGCAGGGTTTATCAATGTCGGCTATGAAAAATTTATGCTTGGTACCATTGGGGTACATTGGGGAGAAAAATTAAATAAGGCGATGAAATGACCAATACCCTGAAAAAGAAACGACACATCATTGAGAAAAAATATCATCAGATAATCAATGACCTGCTGCATTGATGAGTACCTTACAGATTGTTTTCTTGTTTTTTTACAAGAAACAATCTGTCCCAAGGAACTTTTCCCGGCCTATTTTCCGTTTACCGTGGTCAGCATACTTTCTCCAGCTCCTCAAGCGTTCTGCAATAATCGATGGTCGAGCCGTTCTTTTCCATCCGGTTCGGTCGATCCGCATGGCGGGCATAGCCGGTCAGTGTCAGCCCGAGACTTCCGGATGGATCAAAGATGACGATATTTTTTATCCGCTGGGTGGTGGTCAGATCGACAAGGATATCCGCCAGACTGCCACCTTCCTTGTTGCTGATTGTATCCAGACGAATAAAAGCCGGGTTGAATTTCTCGCTGGTCAGCCGTTTGAGTTCTTCCCCCCAGGCTGCCTCGGTTTCCTTGCTGCAGATGATTGCCGCTGCCTCGGAAATCGTCCCCTCTATGTCGATACTCTCGCCGACCTCGATGGGGCCGCCTTCTATAACCACGCCAAAAATTCCTTCTCTCGGCATGACGCAATCGCCGGCCTGATGGTAAATGGCGCAACGGGTATGGCAGATTTTGCCAAGCTGAGAGATGATCAGCTTCGTTTTGCCGATAGTCAAATGGCTGCCGACCCTGAGGCTGGTCAAATCGTGACCTTCGGTAGTGATGTTTTCGGCAAAATTGCCGGCGACCACGTCAAGCCCCTTGGCGCGCATGGTCTCGATACTCTCCTGCGCGAGAAAACTGACCTGGCGGTGCCACTTGCCCCCATGCGCATCGCCTTCCAGGCCGAACTCGGCGATGAGGTTGGTGGATGGAATGTTTTTCTTGCGTATACCTTTGCGGTCACTGATGGATATTGCGTTAATTTTGAACATTGTCATGCTCCGATATGATTGGTGGGTACTGTTATTTATGTAAAAATGTACTACATTGTGTCCTTTTGCACCAGTATGAATTGCATAATGCAACATTATATTTGCTGTCGTGATAATTCTGTAATTTTTTTGGTGGATTATTACACCGGTGATTATAATGATCTCCCTGTCGTTGAGTCGTCAACAGCGGTTGCTGTAAACTTCCTCGAGAAAAACTGGAAAAGAATTGGAATTACAAATGGATATTGATACACTTATTTTAATTGGGTTGCTTGCTGCAGCATTGTTCTGGTGGGTAACAATTCATGTCAATGCAGAAAGACAACTGAAAACAATGGAACAAAAACGCACTGGATGAACTGGAACGTGCGGAAAAAGTCAGACGCTTAACCAGAAAATTGTAATAGTACCAGACACGGCAGGCGCAGGCAGCAGATCTGGATTACCTAGAGTAAGGTCTTCTGATATCGCCGGGGATTTCTGAACAAGAGTAAGAGCAACCATGTGCATTTAACAATCGGCACTCAGGGTATCTCCAACAGCGACATGCAAGGCAGAAGGGGGAAAAATGAAAAAAGTAGAATACAGAGAACAGGCGTTGAAGATCCTTCCTTGGGTCTGTGCCAATTGCGGCCGGGATTTCACCGGGAAAAAATTACGCGAGTTGACGGTGCATCACAAGGATCATAATTACAGAAACAATCCGCCCGATGGCAGCAACTGGGAGCTGCTGTGCATCTATTGCCACGATAACGAGCACTCCCGCCTCATTGACGCCGAATGGCTGCCGACGGAAAATTCGGACAACGAGAAATCGGCCACGGTGACGCACACGCCTTTTGCGGCGCTGAAAAATCTGCTGCGTAAGCCTGATTCAGAGTAAGGTGAGGCGAGGCTCCCGCTGCGCCGGAATCACCGGCACAGGCGGGCGTTGGGCTTGTCAAACACTTCGACATCTTTCAGGTACAGGGTTTCCTTTCTGATACGGCTTGATTTCTCCCTGGCCGTCCGCACACTGTTTTCCGGGATGTGGTTTTTCCGGTACCAGGCGTCCGGGTCCCGGGAAAACTCCAGCAGCTCAAGGAGCGCATCATCACCATTCCGGCAGGGTTTCACCAGGTTGGGGATAAACAGGGGGCCATAGCTGTTGTTGGCAATGGCGGTAATTTGAGCCTGCATGTCCGCCCAGAGGTTGTCTGGGTCGAGTAATATAACCGGTGCCAGGGGATTTTCATGAAGTTTCATCGAGGTGATGGTGATCGACAGCTCCTCGGCGCTGCCGTAGCCGCCGGTGTTGACGATGGGCAGGTTGCTCAGCTTCTGGAGATGATCCTGGCGGGCGAGACGCAACCCCTCCTGGTATTTGATCAAACCGTCGCAGGTGGTTAAAGAGAGCTGGCGTTCCCCCTCGAGATCAATGGCAATGCCGACACTCATTATATTGTGCTGTCTTGCGAGATCATTGGCTTCCTTCATCAGTCCCGGTCCACCGCCATGGACGATGCCCATTTCACTGCCGAATTTCAGAGCAAGCTTGTTGATCAGATCAATGGTCAGCTGGTTGTCCGCCTCCTTGGTGTGCGAGCCGTAAAAGGCAAACCAGTAGCGCACCACATCGAAACGTTCCCGGTCATCCGGTTCAATGAAGCAGCCATGATAAAAGGTGTAGAGCTTGTCGGTCTCGGCATCGTAGCGCAGGAATTCGCAATCCGAGGCAACGGCGTGGGTCAGCCTGATCATCTTTTTCACATAATCATCGGCAAAGGACGGGTTATCGGTGTTGATGAGGAAGGTGCGCACGCCGCTGATGCGTAAGGCATCGATGACTTCCGGGGACGGAAAGGCGTCGCTGATGAACACCCGGCTGTTTATCCCCCCGAGAACGGAGAGTTTCTCCAGGGTTTTGGTAAATTCGCCATTACCGGCTTTTACCAGGCTTTGTCTGGGTTTGCGCACCGTGCTTTCCAGGACGGCGTTTTTGATGATTTCCAGCTGCGCCTGGCCATGGGGGTCGATGGCCAGGGCGATCTGAATGAAATTATTCTTGTTCAGAATCATGCCCAGCGAGGCATCGTCAACAAATTGAAAGAGGTTGCTCACCTCGGAATTGGTCAAAAGATCAAAGAGCCGGTAGCCGTCCTTGACCTTGTTTTTAATGAGCGGGACGGTCAGGGGATTTTTCGCCCGGAAAAATCGAATTCTTATTTGAATACGGCTGAGCGGCACCGCTGTCTTGCCAAAATGATAGAGTTCCACCTGGCGGTCGCGGAAGGTTCGGAACGGATCGAGTACCCGGGCGGGCAGATGGACGATGCCCTGGCCTTCCGGCAGGGTTACCGCATCGATAATGCCGTAAATATCGCCAAGAGATATCTTGATAGCCCCGATAAACAGATCACCCGGTTTGAGCATCGCCTGGTCGAGCACCAGGGAGGTCCTGGAGCGGATTTTCGCCAGGCCGAGGCGGCCCTTGTTGATGACGTTGTTGACGCTTGAGTCGTTGAGTGCGCCCGGCTCAAAGCAATACTGATAAGGCTCCAGCTCCACCAGGATATAGTCGCTGTCCTTGCCGGTGAGCGGATCGGTCTCCTGCTGTATTTCAAAGCCGTCATAGTGGCCTTGGTCGTTTTCCCTGCCGACAAAGAGCCTTTTGTGCAGATAATGGCGGACATCGTGGATCCTCAGCTCGGGATCCATGATAACCAGCCTGCCGATCTCGTCGCCGATTTTAAAAAACTTCAGGGCGTCGCCGAGCAGGGGATTGAGATTCTCCAGCTTGCCGTCAAGATGCACATCCACGCCGTCGATTACCGGCACGGTTTGCGGCGAAAGCAGATCGGTCTTGATACCGATCTGGGCATTACCGCTCCGGCCGGAAAAGATAAAAGGCTTCTCTTCCTGGATGGCCCCACGGATATAGTCCGAAAGATCGGGAAAGGAAAACCGTGCCTGCAGGATATCCGTACCGTCAATCTTGCCGGGAATGTCGCTGATGTACCCGTCCGGGCTGATGATTTGCTCTATTTTCATAAAACCATTTTAGCACACTGTCGCAAGAAATACACCAGTAGCTTTTCTGTAAATAGATAAAATGATATGATTACAGCCTCTTGCCTTTTAGTTGCCTTTGTCGAAAATTACCGTATAATACAGCTCATCCATCCAAATGTATGTTTTAGAACATGATTTAATATTTTGATTATTCAAAGAATAACGGTAAAAAATACCAGAAACGCCGTGTGTGATAACTGAGTTTGGAGACAGAGATTGCACCCAAATGACAAAAAAGATCTCAGCGAAACAGATATCTGTGATCTTGATTGGAAGGAATTTTCGTAAAAGTCAGGGCTATTTGTACAAAGCGATGTCCTGCCACCTTAAGAGAGATTATATGATTGATGAAAGCACATTGAACAAGAGCAAGGATCGCTTCAATATCATAGAAGGCACCGAAACGATGAAAGCTGTGGTGACAATCGGCAATGGTGGATACGAACAACTCGATTATCGAGATGTTCCCATACCACAACCTGCAGAAGGGGAAGTGCTTATCCAGGTATTGGCTGCAGGCGTCAACAATACCGAAATCAATACCCGTCTTGGCTGGTACTCCTCCTCGGTGAAAACCGGAACGGATACTCTCGGCAGTGATGATGAAGAGAAAACCAGGCAAAAGGCGGATGGAGGCTGGAACGAAGCAACGCCGTTTCCCTTCATCCAAGGCACCGACTGTTGTGGAAAAATTGTCGCCGTCGGCCCGGGGGGAGACGAGAGCGCCATCGGCTCGAGGATATTGATCCGTTCCTGCATACGCACAAAAGGGTGGGATAGTCTGGAAAATATCTGGATGGCTTCGGATTTCGACGGTGCCTTTGCCCAATTCGTCAGGATTGCCATGGAGGAAGTCTTTCCGGTAAACTGCGATTGGAGCGACGCTGAGCTCGGTACGATCCCCTGTGCCTATGGCACGGCGGAAAACATGATCCATCGTGCCAAAGTAAACGAGGCTGACCATGTGCTGGTTGCCGGAGCATCCGGCGGGGTCGGTTCCGCTGTTGTGCAGCTGGCAAAACGTCGGGGGGCAACGGTTACCGCCATCGCCGGCAAGGACAAGCTGGAAGCTGTTTTGGCAATAGGGGCTGACCGGGTGATTCCGCGCGGTGACGATGTGGTTGCAGCTCTCGGGGAGAAATCGGTGAATGTGGTCATTGACAACGTCGGTGGCCCGGCATTCGACGGGATGATGCGCGTCTTGAAGACGGGCGGACGCTATGCTTCTTCCGGCGCCATTGCTGGACCGCTGGTCTCACTTGACATGCGAACCTTTTATCTCAAAGATTTGTTACTTATCGGCTGTACTGCTTGGGATGAGCCGGTGTTTCCCAACCTTATTTCCTATATCGAAAAAGGTGAAATCAAACCACTGCTGGCAAAAACATTTCCTCTTGACCAAATCGCCGAGGCACAGCAGGAATTTACGGCAAAAAAACACGTTGGCAAATTTGTCCTTATTCCGCCGCCCCTTGATGCAGCACAACAGGAATTATTCGGCAGCAGAGGGGGACGCTGCATACCTGTAAAACCAGCAAACGGCAGAAAAGCAAATACTTGAGGTTGTATAAATCAATCACCTTTTTTAAAAACTTCAGGGCGTCACCGAGCAGGGGATTGAGATTCTCCAGCTTCCCGTCAAGCTGCACATCCAGGGCCGTCGATCAACGGGACGGTTTGCGTAGACAGAAGATCGGTCTTGATACCAATCTATGCATTACGTGTGAGCCAGGTTTTTATAACAGGGAGCATTCGTTATTGTGATTTCTTCTTTAAAATGAAGTCGATGACACCAGCAGGATCATCTGCGGTGGTGCCGACCTCATCTGATGAAACAGGCGAAGGGGTGCCGGACAGTGAGGCTCGATCTGGAGGAGGTGGCGAAGGCAACACGGTTTTTTTGGCTTTCAACTCCTGGAGTTGGGATTGCAGCTGTGCATTTTCACTCGCGGTTTTCTGGATATCGGATTCCAGCTTCAACTGGGTGGATCTGCTGGTTTCATTTCGTTTCTCGAGGTCGGCGATTGCCGACTGCCGGGAAATCAACTCGGCACCCATCTTATCTTTCGTGGCTCTCTCCATGGTCAGTGATTTTTCCAACTCGTCGATTTTCTGCTTGAGTCGGCTCATTGTTTTTTCCCGCTCCGCCACTGCGGTTTCGAGTTGTACAGCTCGATCTCTAAGGCTTTTCAACTCTTTTGTATGTATCGATAGATCTGCGTTCTTCTTATCAACTTCGTTGAGCTGTGTCTCAATCTCTCCCTTCTGATTGTTGATTTGAACCAGCTGTGCTTGAAGCCTGGTGTTTTCTTTTTTGAGAGTCTCCACTTCTCCTTTGAGTTGATCCTGCACCGGTCGGGCACTTCCCAGTTTGTTTTGAAGTTCGGCGATTGAGGCTTTCAGCTGCTGATTACCTTTCTCAAGTGTACCGAAACGCAATTGGAGTTCTCCAAGTCTTTTCTCGGCATCGTCTTTCTTGCCTGCCAATTCGAGGATCCGACTCTGAAGCCGGTGGATTTCAGCGGTAGCCGGCTTCGGCTTAGCCGTCTGATCGTCTTTTTGGGGGAGGATTTTGGGATCAGGTTTGGAGCTTGTGGAAACTCCACGAAATCCATCGCTTAAATATAGAAAAATGGCTGTCCCAAGGATGATAGTGAGCACAATGAGTGCCCAGTATGCCTTTTTCCGTCTCGGAATTTTTAATTCGCTGATCGCCGAAGCATTTCGGGTGAGCCCCATCGTATTTTCGGCAACTGGTTCGTTCGATACCAATTGGTTGGAAGGTCCCTGCCTCTGCGTTTCGGCTGCGGCTTCCTTATTGTCTCTTAACGGAATCAGGGTGTTTTCCGTACTTTCCCTGATCAACTCAGGCCCAATCGTTGTTCTGTCCAGGGCATAGCCGCTCAACATCGCCTGATCACAGAGGATATTTATCAAACGAGGGATTCCATCGGTTAGTCGAAATACCTCCTGCATAGCGTCAGAGGTAAATATCGGCTTCTCCGTGCCGGCAACCTTAAGGCGATGCGTGATGTAGTCGGCCGTCTCGGACTGCGTCAACGGCTGAATAATGTGGCTGAAAAAGACCCGTTGGGCCAGGGCCCGGTTTTTCTTTACCATATCCAGAAATTCGGTCTGTCCGGCAAAAATGCAGCTGACGACTTTTTGTCCCGGTGTTTCGACGTTCGAAAAGACGCGAATCTGCTCCAGCATATCCGCCGTCAATCTCTGGGCCTCATCTATGACAAGTATCACTTTCTTGGATTGAGCGCCGGCCTCCTTCACGAAGTCTTCGAACTTGGACAGAAATTCTGCTTTGTTCCTGAAAGTCTTGCCCATCTCAAAGGCATTGGCAGCGAAATTGAAAAAATCCATTTCATCCATTGCAGGATCGGTGATTTTTGCAAATCGGATGTTGCTCCCGAAATTGGCGGCTGTAGCGTTTAAAAGCGTACTTTTTCCGGTGCCCGGATCACCAATTATTACGATGAAACCCTTGCTTTCCAGGATACCATACACAAGCGCGGCATAGGCCTCCTTGTGTTTTGGACCCAACCAGAGGAACTTCGGATCCGGCCCGATTTCAAAGGGCATCAACTTCAGGTGGTAGTGATCGAGGTACATGAACACCTGCCTTTTTTAGACGGAGCTTCGCGCCGCAAGACGCTGATTTCAAGGTCTCATTCGTTATGCATTTGTTTTATTGCATCGAGGATCGGGTTGATTTCCTTTGACTTCAATCTCGACCAGGCTTCATTCGTCTTAATAGTCACCATTTTGACCTGGACGATGCCAGGCTCAGCATGGGTTTTGTCCCCTGATTCAGCCTATGAAGAGAGAAGTCGTCTCGTTCCATAAAGGTTCGAAAAAATTCGTGCCTCAAACAGTGTATTACTTGATCCAATGCTGCCAGGTTACCCTGTCATATCGGATTTTGCAATTTCTTATCGTCTGCTTTTTCCTTGACCAGACCGTACCTTCCCCCCAATAAATCCACTACAAAGCCGCGCTGGGCAATAGCGCGGAAAAATACAACGGTGCTGTCTGCCGTCGGATCGGGGTGAATAGTGCCTTGTGGGGTGTTAGAGTCTCACACTTCACCCGCATTGCCGATGCGAAAGCAGATCGCCACCGCCAGGGCGAAAAGAATATCAAGCGGCAAAAAGGTCCTCATCGACCGGTCATAGAGGATGCCGGCCTCGGCCGGGAAATCCTCATCTCCTTGCCAGAGGAGCACCGCAACGGGGATATCGGGGGTAACAATGAACCGAAAGGCGGCATCGGCCAGCTTGAGTGGAACGCCACCCAGATCCCGGCAGCATTTCTCGAATCCCACCATGTCGTTTGCGAACCGTTCGCTGATCAACTTGGTAGGAATAAGGTGTGGACCCCGGAAATAATTGTCATCGATGATGTTTGTCATGAGGTTTGCCATCGCTGTTCAAGTGGTGGAGGAGTCGTCATATACAGAAGAGAAGTGTGTTTCAAAACAAAAAAGGACTTAGAGCATAACAGCTCTAAGTCCTTGAAATTAATGGTCGGGATGAGAGGATTTGAACCTCCGGCCCCTTGTCCCCCAGACAAGTGCGCTAACCAGACTGCGCTACATCCCGACTCGTGCTGTGTATCTACCATTTGTTGAAAAAGCTGTCAACAATATCAGACAGGTTTTACGGCTCTTTTTTGCTGGTAAGCAGATCCTGCAGCTCTTTCAGTTCCTGCTTGATGGTTTGCAGGGTGGTTGATATCTTGGCCGGCATCGGTTGAACTTCAGCAATTGCCTGGGCCGGGTTCACACCGCTTTCCAGCAACTTTCTCGCCCCGGCTATGGTATAGCCCTGCTCGTGCAACAGCGTTTTGATGTTGAGAATCAGTTCAACATCCTGTCTTCTGTAGAGACGTTGCTTGGAATTGGCCCTTTTCGGATTGATTCCGGAAAATTCCGACTCCCAGTAACGCAGAACATGCGTCGGCACATCGGCCATTTTTGCTACTTCACCGATCTTAAAATAGAGCTTATCTGGTATGCTTGTTTTCATTGTGCCAGCCTCATCTCTACGCCAGGGATCAGAGAAAAAATTTACTAGCCGTTTACCTGCTCCCTGAGCTTTTTGCTGGGCCGAAAACTGATGGCCTGGCGCTTCTTGATGGTGATGGTCTCACCAGTTCGTGGATTGCGGCCTTTCCTCGGCGATTTGTCTCGTACAGTAAAAGTACCGAAATGCACGAGTTTAATGGATTCCCCGGACATCATCGAGTCCTTCATGCTGTCGAGAAAGCTGTCGACGATAAGTGCACAGTTGCTCTGGGAGAAGCCCAGCTGGTTCGCTAAAGTTTCGGTCAGTTCTTTTCTGGTAAGGTTGTTAATGTTGGCATCAAGCATTACGGAAAATTCCTCCAAATTCATCGGTAAGCAAACGTACTATTTTAGAGTGGGACTTTTCCACATTTTTTTCCGTCAGCGTTTTGGTTGGTGAGCGATAGGTAATAGTCAGTGCGACACTTTTATACCCCGCGGGTATCTTTGCCCCCTGAAACACATCGAAGATCTCGCAGCTTTCGATAAGCTTATCACCGCTTTTTCTCACTCTGGCCAGCAATTCGCCGGCGGAAACCTGTTCGGTGACAACCAGGGCGATATCTCTTTTAACCGCCGGGTAGACAGGTAAGGGAGTAAAATGTTTGCTGAGGGTGTCCTGCTGACAGATGCTATCATACAAAAGATCAAAATAATAGACATCATGTTTGATGGAGAAACGACGAAGCACCTCTGTCTGGATCTTGCCGAGCGAGCCGATTTTCACTTTGCCGAAGAGGATGTCGAGGAAATAGCCGTCTTCAGCAAAAGGTTCCCTTCCGTCTTTTTCCGGGACAGCAAAATGGACCGTCTCGTCTTCTCCGATACGGCCGAGTTCCATTTCTCTAATGATGAATTCGACGCTGCCCTTGGCATCGAAGATGTCAACCGGTTCCTGTTTGTAATGCAGGGGTGAGCTTTCCCCGTGTCGGTTGCCGGAGAGTACTCCGGAAAACATGGTTATCTCTTTTGGCTGGACATTGATGCCGAGGGGCGTAAAGACCTTGCCGATCTCGAACATCTTCACCGCGGTCTTCTGGTGATTGATGTTTCTTCTGACGTTGTCGAGGAGGCCGGGCAGGAGCATGGTCCGCATAACCGACTGCTCTTCACTTAAGGGGTTGAGCAGCCGTACCGCCTCGAAACGCTCATCACCGGCGGGGATGTTCATCATCTCCACATGCTTGTCGGACATGAAACTGTAGTTGATTGCCTCGGTATAACCGATGGCGGTCAGACGTTCGGCTATGGCCAATCGTCTGAGCCGATCACTGTCCTGTTCCGGATAACTCAGCTTGACTTCCGGCAGGGTCGCCGGGATGTTATTGTAGCCATACAGGCGGGCGACCTCTTCCACCAGGTCGGCCTCTCGTTCGATGTCGACGCGAAAGGAGGGTGGGGTAACATTCAGCAGGTCGGCGTCGTGTATGTGACAAGAGATACCGATCGACTCAAGCAGATCCTTGATTTCTGTTGCCGCGAGCTCGATACCGAGCAGGGCAGTGGTTCTGGATACGCTCAAGGCTATCGGCGGCAGTTCTTTTTTGCCGGGATAGCGGTCAATGCCCGCGTCGGCGGCCTGGCCGCCTGCTATTGTACACATCAGATCGACGGCGCGGTTAAGCGCATTGATCGTGCCATCCGGGTCGACACCGCGCTCAAAACGGTACGAGGCATCGGTTGCCATATTCAGCTTTCTCGCCGTCTTGCGGATGGAAACCGGGTTAAAGCAGGCACTTTCCAGCAGGATATTAACGGTAGCTCCGGTCACCTCTGAATTAAGACCGCCCATAACACCGGCCACGGCGATGGGTTTTTCGCCATCACAAATCATCAGCATTTCTGCATCAAGCTGCCGTCCCGCGTCATCAAGGGTGGCAAAGCTCATCTCGTCGGGTGCCGGGGTACGCACGACAATCTTGCCGCCGGCCAGGGTGTCAAAGTCGAATGCGTGCAGGGGCTGGCCGTATTCGAGCATGACAAAATTGGTTATATCGACGATGTTGTTGATCGGCCTGAGCCCGACGCTGAGCAGACATTTTTTCAGCCACCAGGGAGAGGGGCCGATCTGCACATTTTTGATCAACCGGGCAGCGTAGCGGGGGCAGAGTTCGCTGGCGACAACTTCCACGGAAAAATCGGTGGAGGTTGTATCGATAACCGCATCCTGCACCGGCAGGGTGAGTGGTTTCCGGACTACTCCGGCAATTTCTCTGGCAATGCCGATGACCGAGGCACAGTCGGGACGGTTGGGCGTCAGATCGACTTCGATAAAGATATCATCAAGCGCCATGGCTTTGATAAAGGACTGGCCGTGCACCGTACCCTCGGGCAGTTCCATGATGCCGTCATGCTCGTTGCTCAGGCCCAGCTCACGTTCCGAACAAATCATACCGAAGGATTCGACACCGCGGATTTTTGATTTGCCGATTTTGAAATTGCCGGGCAGGATGGTGCCGGGCAGGGCGACCACTACTGCCAGGTGCTGGCGCACATTCGGCGCACCGCAGACAATCTGGTGCAGGTCGTCGCCGATGCGTACCTGGCAGACAGTCAGCTTGTCGGCATCGGGATGTTTCTCGGCGGAGACCACCAGGCCGGTCTTGAGGGCAGCGAGTTCTTGATACAAAGGGGTGACTGCATCGACTTCGAGACCCAGCATGGTAAGATGTTCAGCAAGCGCATCCGGAGAGAGGCTCTGGATATCTATATAGTTTTGCAACCAGTTAAGAGTAAACTTCATGGCAGTATTCTAAGTTGTAGTGAGACTGACTAACCCCGGTAAACGGGAGAACAGGACTCTTTTTAGTACCCCTCAAGGGGGCACTAAAACTGTGACAGAAAACGCTGGTCGTTTTCGTAAAAAAGTCGTATGTCGTCGATGCCGTATTTAAGCATGGCGATTCTTTCGATGCCAAGGCCAAAGGCAAAACCGCTGTACACCGCCGGATCATATCCGACCATCTTGAATACCTCGGGATCGATCATGCCGGATCCGAGTATTTCCAGCCAGCCGGTTTTTTTACACACCCGGCAGCCGGCTCCCTCGCACATCACACAGGCAATATCAACCTCGGCGCTGGGCTCGGTAAACGGAAAAAAGGAAGGTCGGAAGCGTAAGGGGAGATCCTTTTTGAACATCTTTTGCGTAAAGACGGTCAAAACACCTTTGAGGTCGGCAAAGGAAACATTTTTGTCGACGAGAAACCCTTCAACCTGATGGAACATCGGCGTATGGGTTATATCCGAATCACAGCGATAGACTTTTCCCGGGGCGATGACGCGCAGGGGCGGTTGCTGCACTTCCATGATGCGGGCCTGCATCGGCGAGGTATGCGTCCTCAGCAGTACTGAATCACTGACATAGAAGGTATCGTGCATATCCCGTGCAGGATGATGGGCGGGAATATTCAAGGCCTCGAAATTGTAGTAATCGAGTTCGACATCCGGCCCTTCGGCCACGGAGAAACCAAGATTTTCAAAAATTGCACAGGTTTCGCGCATCACCTGGGTTACCGGATGCAGCCTGCCGGCGGCAGGGTAGCGTCCCGGCAAGGTAAGATCCGGCCCGGCCTGGGAGACCCTGCGGCCTGCGGCGTCCAGGGCCTGCTGCTTCTCTTCGAACAATTTCTCGATGTCCGCCTTGATACTGTTCGCCAGCTGGCCAACGCGCGGTCGGTCCTCTGGGGAGACGGTACCAAGCTGGCGCATAATGGTGCTGAACTTTCCCTTACGCCCAAGATAGCGGATGCGAAAATCTTCCAGCAGGTTTTTGTCGCTCAGTCCTTGCAGACTCTCCCTGGCTTCGGCTTCTAAGCTCTGTAACTCTTGTTCCATGGTGAATGTGAAAGTTAGATGCTCAAAGAAACAACATGCCGGTTTTTGGTCGTTACCCCACTCAGCGGGGCCGTCAAACCAAAACCGGCACACATAAAAAAAATATTGACGGGCAGAGCCGTGGTTATGCGTTTGCTTCTCTGGCTATCTGCACAACCTTGGTGAAAGCGTCTGCATCGAGGATGGCAAGGTTGGACAGCACCTTACGATCAAGATCGATATTGGCTTTTTTCAGGCCACCCATCAATTTACTGTAACTCATGTCATTCATCCGGGCGCCTGCGTTGATCCTGGCGATCCAGAGACGACGGAAATCTCTTTTCTTGGTTCGTCTGTCGCGATAGGCATAGACCAATGCGCGGTCAACTGCTTCGGTCGCAGTCTTATAAAGACGTGAACGACCTCCTCTGAAGCCTTTGGCTAGCTTCAGAACCCTGTTTCTTCTTCTACGGGCTTTAAAACCTCGTGTTACGCGTGGCATCTCTTAACTCCTTCTATTCCTGCCGCTCTGCTGCAGCAGGTTCTTTATACTGTATACAAGAGCGTTTTTTCAATTCAAGGGGGAAACAAGCAACCTTAGCAATTACATGTAAGGTAAAATCCGCCTGATTCCTTTGTAATTCGTGGCATCGACAAGCTCGGATTGACGCAGACCACGTTTACGCTTGGTAGATTTTTTGGTGAGAATATGACTGGAAAAAGCCTTGTTACGTTTGATTTTGCCTGATCCAGTCAGTTTGAAGCGCTTGGCTGCGCCTCGATTGGTTTTCAT
Organism: Desulfocastanea catecholica; assembly: GCF_054657295.1. Lineage (NCBI taxonomy): Bacteria > Pseudomonadati > Thermodesulfobacteriota > Desulfobulbia > Desulfobulbales > Desulfobulbaceae > Desulfocastanea > Desulfocastanea catecholica. Next base: position 160,317 of record NZ_BAAHYZ010000007.1, on the reverse strand, counting down.
CTTCGGCATGACGTGACTCCTTTACACCTCAATATAATCTGCTGTTGAAGGTAGTTTCAAATTATCAGCTGATGAAAAAAGACTCTTCAACAGCAATGCTATGTATAAAAAATTCAGTCCTAAAGAACATATTTTAGAACTCATTTGGACTCTTTCTGTAAACTAATGTACAGCTTAACCTTTCGGACCAACAAACATCACCAGCTGGCGCCCTTCCATGCGTGGCTCCTGCAGGATGACGGCTTCATCGGCGAGGGCTTCGGCTACCTTATTCATGGCATCAACACCAATAGTCTCACAGTAGACGATCTCCCGTCCCCGAAACCGCATGGTCAGTTTTACTTTATTTTTCGCGGCGAGAAATTTTTTAATATGATTTATTTTAAAATTGAGATCATGTTCATCGGTTTTCGGACGGAACTTGATCTCTTTTGTCTCCACCGTCGTCTGTTTCTTTTTTGCTTCCTGCGTTTTCTTCTTTTGCTCGTAGCGGAATTTATCGTAATTCATCACCCGACAAACCGGCGGGTCGGCATTTTCCGAGACGACAACCAAGTCAAGCCCGGCTTCGTAGGCGATGTTTCGAGCTTCTTCTGTTGAAACAACACCCAGCTGGCTTCCGTCGTCACCAATAAGTCGAACGTTTGGAAAACGGATCGCTTCGTTAGTCAATGCCTTCTCATCACGTTGTACCGGTCCAGTCTTTCCTCTTCTGTTAATAACTTTACCTCCCCGATTCTACGAGCTTAATATTGTGTTATACCCTGACTGAGCGACTTATATGCAACAGTCCCGGGCAATTTCCCTTTCAAAATTGATCAGTATCCGCGACCTTCCCGGACTTCGTCGGCGATTTTCGCGGCAAAGTCGGCGATGGGCATTGGTGCGAGATTTTCGCCGCTGCGCAGCCGAACAGTTACCGTACCGTCGGCCATTTCTTTGTCACCGATGATAAGCATGTATGGAATTTTGGCAACTTGGGCTTCCCTGATTTTATAGTTCAACTTTTCGTTGCGTAAATCTTTCTCAACCCTCAAGCCGGCCTTGCGCAGCTCTTTATAAACGGTTTCTCCGTATGCCGCCTGATCATCGGTGATGTTCAGGATTCGCGCCTGGACCGGGGCAAACCAGATGGGAAAGGCCCCTGCGTAATGTTCGATCAGCACGCCGATAAAACGTTCAAGTGAGCCCATCAGAGCCCGATGAATCATTATCGGCTGGTGTTCGGTGTTGTCCGTTCCCGTATAGCTCATTTCGAACCGTTCGGGAAGGTTAAAGTCAACCTGGATAGTCGAACATTGCCAGGAACGTCCCAACTGGTCCTTGATCTTAATATCGATCTTCGGGCCGTAGAACACGCCTTCGCCGGGATCGATCATGTAACCAAGGCCCTTTTTCTCAAGCGCACGTTTCAGGGCTTCGGTGGCTCTCTCCCAGTTGGCATCGCTGCCGACATATTTTTCCGGACGGGTCGACAGATATATATCATACTCGTCAAAGCCGAAAGACTTGAGAATATGCAGGTTGAGATCAAGGATATTGAATATTTCGTCTTCCAGTTGATCGGGGCGGCAGAAGATATGGGCATCGTCCTGGGTGAAGCCGCGCACCCGTAACAGGCCGTGCAGGGCTCCGGCTCTTTCGTAACGGTAGACCGTGCCCAGTTCACACCAGCGAATGGGCAGATCGCGATAACTTCTTTTCAGGCTGTTATAGATGCCGATATGGAAAGGGCAGTTCATCGGTTTCAGCTGATACTGTACCTCGTCAATGGACATTGACGAGTACATGTTCTCGCTGTAGAAATCGAGATGGCCGGACGTCTTCCACAGGTCCTGTCTGGCTATGTGCGGCGTATAGAGCAGCTCATAATCATGGCGGTAATGTTCGTCTTTCCAGAAATCTTCAATGAGTCGTCGAAGCTGCGCGCCCTTTGGCTGCCAGAGTATCAGTCCCGGACCGATGGCATCCTGGATAGTGAAAAGCTCAAGCTCCTTGCCGAGTTTACGATGATCGCGTTTTTTCGCCTCTTCAAGGGCCATCAGGTGTTTGTTCAGGTCCTTCTTGTCGTAAAACGCCGTGCCGTAGATGCGCTGCAGGACCTCTCGTTTTTCATCTCCGCGCCAGTAGGCACCGGCCACACGCAACAGCTTGAAGGCTTTTATAAAGGAGGTGTTCGGCAGATGTGGACCACGGCACAGATCGGTGAATTCGCCGACGTGGTAGAGGGAAACGACGTCGGTCTGCAGGTCTTCTATCAGTTCAACCTTGAATTTTTCCTGTTCGTCGCTGAATTTTTTTATGGCCTCCGCACTGGGCAGTTCCGTACGTATAAAGGGCAGCCCCTGGCGTACCAGCTCAGTCATTCTGGCTTCAATTTTTTCAAAATCTTCCGGGCTGAACGGTTCACTTCGTAAGAAGTCATAATAGAAGCCATTTTCAATAGATGGACCAATGGCGACCTTGACATCTTGGCCGAAAACGTCCCTGACGGCCAGCGCCATGATATGTGCCGTGCTGTGCCGCAGGACATCGAGCGCCTCGTCAGAACCAATCTGAACCGGGCTGAGAACAGTATCCCTATGTAACGGCGTAGTAAAATCGACAAGCGCATCGCCTATCTTGGCGGCGACAGTTATCTTACGCTGTTTGTTGGAGAGAAGGGTGGCCAGGGCATCCTGGACGGTAGTGCCTTGCGGGACCGAGACAAAATCTTCTCCATTAAGGGATACATTTATGTTCGTCATGAGATTATTCTATATAAAAATAAAGGCTAAAGAATTAACACCCGAAAAATAAGGTGTTCCCACTTTAGCCTTTTATCTTTGGTAGGCGCGGAGGGGATTGAACCCACGACATCCACCACGTCAAGGTGGCGCTCTCCCACTGAGCTACGCGCCTGGATTGCTATATTAGCCTCGAAAATTCTTGAAACTTTTACAGAATGCCTCCCAGGCTTGGCAAGAGCCATTTATTAACACGATTGAAATCTCTCCGCAATACCTTTTTCAGTAATCTCGCCTAAAAAATTGCTCTCGATTCGCCACTCCCATGATGAAAACTTTGTTATTGAGGGTCTTCCTCGTTGTAAGGAGCAATTTCCAGGGAAAAGAAAAGAAGCTTACCGGGCGGAGGATCGTGTCTCAATGGCCTTTGCCAGAGTGTATTTGTCGGCATATTTGATATCCATGCCCATCGGGATGCCGCAGGCAAGGCGGGTCAGCCGGATCGGTTCCTTTTGCAGGATATCGACGAGGTAGGAGGCGGTGACTTCGCCCGGCACGGTGGAGCTGGTGGCGATAATGACCTCCTGCACCGTGCCGCTGCGTACTCGGGCGAGCAGTTCCTGAATTTTGATCTCGTCGGGACCTATGCCGTCCATCGGCGAGAGGACGCCGTGGAGAATATGATATTGGCCGCGAAAGCTATCCGTTTTTTCAATGGCCATCAGATCAGCTGCCTGTTCGACGACACAGATAATGTCTGCCCTCCGGCGGGGATCGCCGCAGATAACACAGGGGTCCTTTTCGGAAAACGAGAAACAGCATGAACAAAGTTGAATCGAGTCATGCAGATTGTTTAACGCTTCGGCCAGATCCCGCGCGAGCAATGGCGGCTTGCGGAGGATGTTCAGGGCCAGGCGGGTGGCGGTTTTCCTACCGATGCCGGGCAGACGGGCCAGCTGGTCGATGAGCTTTTCTAGGGCTGGAGGTATGACCTGCATGGGACGTTCAGGGCTTCATGAAATGAGTCAGGCCGGGAATGTTCAGCCCGCCGGTCAGCTGGCCCAGTTCCTGTTTGCTCAGTTCTTTTGCCTTGCGGATGGCGTCGTTGGTGGCGGCGACAATGAGGTCCTGGAGCATTTCGGTTTCCTCGGGGTTGATAACCGCCTTTTCGATGGCGATCGACAGAACGTCCCCCTGCCCGTTGACGCTGACCAGAACCATGCCGCCGCCGGCGCTGCCGGTAATGGTTTTTCTGGCAAGGTCTTCCTGGATTTTGGCCATCTTTTCCTGCATAATTTTGGCCTGCTGCATAATATTACTGAGATCCATCTCTTTTTTCCTGAAGGTAAAATTTATCTGCTTTTCGGTCCGATTCGAATATCTCCAACCTGGCCGTTAAAAATCTCTGCCGTCATCACGACCAGCGGGTCGTTGGCCAGCTGCTGTCTTTTCCGGTGCGGCGACTCGTCGCCGTTGGCGTCCGGGCTGTCGTCAATTTTCGGCACGATGAAGCGTACCTTTAATGGTTTTTGAAAAAAATCCAAGACCAATTCCGTGAGCAGTTGATGATTTTCCTTTTGGCGGAGAACCATGCAGTTGGCCGGATCGGTGTAGGTGAGGTGCAGTTCTCCCGTGACGTCCTGTTTGAACGAGTCGGCGCGTTGCAGATCCTGGGCCATCCAGACCTTGCGCTCCTTGACGTATTTTATGAAGTCCGGCCAGTCTTTGCGGACATCTTTTTCGTGGGGACGGATTTCAACCGGCTTGGCCTGCTGGGGACCGGCAGCTGCCTCGGGGGATGTTACCGGCGGGGTCGTCTCGGCGGCAGGGGCGGCCTTGGTGGCCGGGGAGGGGGCAGGCGGCGGTGACGGTGGCAGGAGGTCCGCTTGTTGCTGTTTTTCGGGGGCTCTTGTTTCCGCTTCGACGGATACCTTTACCGCCTCGGAATCAAACTTTTTTTTTATCTCCACCTCTGGTTCCGCCTGCAGGATATCCTGCAGGGGAACCGGTGCTGTCGGAAGTGCGGCAAGAATCTTATCAAGGTGGCCAAGCAATGCCGCCACCGGTACGACGTTTGCCGCTTCGATTATTTTCAAAAAAGATGTCTCAAGGGTCAGCCGGGGCTGCGGGGAAAATTTCAGCTCTTCGGCCATAGTCATGAGCAGCGAAAGTTTCAAATGCAGGGTCTCGCTGGTGTAGTCTGCGGCCAGGCTTTGAAAATCCGTCAATTCTTCGCCGGGAAGATCGATCAGCTGGGTGCATCCTTCGATCTTGCAGAGCAGAAGGGTGCGGAAATGATCCATGATATCCTCGACAAAACGCTTCAGGTCCATGCCGAAGTCGAAGATTTCTTCCAACGTCAGAAACGCTTCGCTTCTGTTGCCGTCGAGCAGCGCCTTGGTCAGGCGTATGAGGACCTCGCGGTTGACCAGCCCGAGGACCTCGACTACATCCTGGTTGCTGATGTTCTTTTCCCCATAGGAAAACATCTGGTCGAGCAGGCTCAGACCGTCGCGGACCGACCCCCCGGCCTCTCTGACGATAAGAGAAAGTGCCGGCGCATCTATGGTAAAGCCTTCGGCGTTGACGAGCTGCAGGAAGTGGTCATAGAGTTCTTTGGCGGAAATTCGTTTTAGTTCGTATTGCTGACAGCGAGAAAGGATGGTGATGGGGATTTTATGAATTTCCGTGGTGGCAAACATGAAATAGACGTGGGCTGGTGGTTCTTCCAGGGTCTTCAACAGGGCGTTGAACGCCTCGGTGGTCAGCATGTGCACCTCGTCAATGATGATGATCTTGTACTGTGAGGAGGTGGGAAGAAAACGGATTTTTTCCTTGAGTTCGCGTATTTCCTGGATACCCCGATTGGAGGCGCCGTCTATCTCGTACAGATCAAGGGAAGATCCCGCAGCGATTTGCCGACAGGAGGGGCACTGATCGCAGGGCCGCTCGGTCGGCTCGGCCTGGCAGTTTATCGCCTTGGCCATGATACGGGCAAGGGTTGTTTTGCCCACACCCCTGACGCCGGAAAAGAGGATCGCGTGGGCAACCCGGTTGCGGATGATACTGTTTCTGAGAGTCGTCACCACCGGACGCTGGCCGATGACCTGGCTGAACGTCTGGGGTCGGGCTTTTCTGGCGAGAACGAGATAAGACATGCAACACCGGGGCTGGGATGGATATGTATCGGCTGGAGCGGTGTAAAAAATGATAGCCGGGTTACCTGCAACACACAAAGAGGTTCGCTACCGTTGCTTCCTTCCGGACCTGGCGGGGTTCGCGATTCTTTGTTGCACAGGGCCCGGCTATCAAAGTCGAACTCATAAATCGAAGTCATATCTGGCGGAGAGGGTGAGATTCGAACTCACGGTACTCGCGTACACACGCGTTCCAGGCGTGCACCTTAAGCCACTCGGTCACCTCTCCATTTTCAAAAGGTTCTGAAAAATGTGTGGTACTATGTAAACCGTCACCGGTCATTTAGCAATGAAAAAGTAGGATGGCGTCGTAAAAATTCTTCATCTGCGTCGTTGCTACAAAATTTGTATCATTACGACGTACCTCTAGTACGCCGAAATGATACAAATTTTGCGCGCCTAGCATATGAAGTTTTTTACGTAGCCATCCGAAGAGTTAGTTTTTTACGAGTCACTTCATCAACAGGCTGCTATGGGCGGATTGATTTGTTTTTTTCCCGTCTGGCCTTGAAAAATGCCTTGAGCAGGGCGCTGCACCGCTCGGCGAGTATCCCTCTGCTGATTACAATCCGGTGATTGAGACAGCCGTCGGTGCCGATGGCATACACCGAGGCGGCGGCACCGGTTTTCGGGTCAGCGGCACCGTAGACCAGGCGATCTATCCGGGCATGAATCATTGCGCCCATGCACATTATACATGGTTCCAGGGTTACATAGAGGGTTGTGCCGGGCAACCGGTAGTTTTGCAGTTGTTCCGCAGCGTGCCGCAAGACGAGTATTTCGGCGTGGGCCGTTGGATCCTGCCGGCTGATCGGGCTATTGCCGGCCCCGGCAAGCAGGCCGTTTTGGTCGATAAGTACAGCGCCGACGGGGATTTCCCCATGGTCGGCCGCCATTTCGGCATGAACCAGTGCCTGCTGCATCCAGTATTCATCCTGGTCCCGGCTGGCGGTCTGCTGTGTCACCAAATCCACCCGCTTAGGCTGTTTCTTGTAAAATTCATTGTAGAAAGATAATCCATTTGTTTGCTTTTTTCTCCTATTCATCATATAAAGAAGGGAGGCTGTTACGTTTTCGAAATCTATTTTACCTTTTGGTAATTACCACCATGTATAAAGTTCTGATTTCCGACTCCTATGAGAGTACCAAGAAAGGCTTGATATCTGCGCTGCAGGACAGATGTGAGTTGACTTGTATATCCAACGAAGCCGAATTTCAAGCGGAGATCAAGGCCCGCCAGTTTGATCTGATTTTCCTCGATACCGAATCTCTTGAGGGAAAGTCGATGATGCAGCTGGAGCAGATTCATACCAAGGATCCGTTCCTGCCGGTCATCATGACCAGTCAATCGGAAAAGGCGGAAATAATTGTGCAGGCGATGAACCGGGGGGCGAGTGATTTTCTCGTCCATCCGATTTCTTCGACCCGGATCAACATCGCCGTTGACAAGGCCATTGAGATTCGCGATCAGAAATTCGAGATCGCCTACCATCGCCGGAAGCAGGACGTGGTCTATGATTTCAAAGACGTCATCGCCGTCAGCCCGAAGATGCGGCAGATCCTCAAGAGCCTCGAACGCTTTGCCAAAACCGACTCGACTATTCTCATCACCGGGGATACCGGCACCGGGAAATCATTTCTATCCGGAACGGTCCATTTTAATTCGCCGAGGCGCAAAAAGCCCTTTGTGAAGATCAACTGCGCCAATATTCCCGAAGATCTCCTCGAGTCGGAACTGTTCGGCCATGAAAAAGGCGCCTTTACCGGGGCAGATAAACAGCGCATCGGCCGTTTTGAACAGGCCAGCGGCGGCACCATCTTTCTCGATGAGATAGGCGAGATGAACATGCGCCTGCAGACCAAGCTGCTCCGGGTGCTCGAAGAAAAATCGTTTGAACGGGTCGGCGGCAATAAGACCATCTACAGTGATGTGCGAATTATCGCCGCCACCAACAAGGATCTGGTACATCAAGTGGAAATAGGCTTGTTCCGGGAAGATCTCTATTACCGGATCAACGTCTTGCCGGTCCGTCTGCCGTCGCTGAAACAAAGGCAGAATTGTATTCTTCCCTTAGCCGAGCTGCTTTTGAAAAAATGTTCAAGCTCGATGCATAGCGATATCACCAGATTTTCTGAAAATTCCAAAAAATTGATCCAGGAATATGACTGGCCGGGGAATATCCGGCAGTTGGCCAATACCATAGAGCGAGCGGTCATTCTTGAGGACCACGACGTAATACACTCATACAACCTCGCCCTGCCGGAAAAAACCGGTAAGCAGCCGGCCGATGAAAGACCGATGATCCATGTTCAGGAAGATTCCCACGGGAAAATGGAAATGATCGAATCCCTGGCGGGACAGGAAAAAGAGCTCATCCTGAAGATTCTCGAAGAATGTCTCTGGGTGCAGAAAAACGCCGCCGCCAAGCTCGGCATAAGTCCACGAGCTTTGAACTACAAGATCAACAAGCTGGGAATTACCCATCCGCACTGGCGGCGCAACAAGAAGGTCGACGGATAATTATTCAACCTTGGCCAGCATCTCTTCAATCACCGTCAGGCCGTTTTGCCAGAAGGCCGGACTGTCCAGATCGATACCAAAGGGCTGCAGCAGGTCATAGGGCGAATGCGAGCCGCCCAACGTCAGCAGCTGCAGATATTTTTCCACAAAGGATTCCCCTTCCTTCCGGTAGAGGCCATACAGGGCCAGGACGAGCAGTTCGCCAAAGGCATAGGAGTAGACATAACCCGGGGTTGACAGAAAGTGGGGGATATAGGACCACCAGATGGCGTAGTTATCGCCAAGATGCACCGAATCGCCAAACATTGCCCGCTGGGTGGACAACCAGTACTCACTGAGTTGTTCGCTGCTTAATTCCCCGTGTGTGCGTCGCCCCTCGTGCATCAGCTTCTCGAAGCGATTCATGGCTGTCTGCCTGAAAACGGTGGCAAAGATGGATTCCAGTTTCTGACAGATAAATGCCCGCCGTTCTTCTTTGTTTTCAAGAAGTTCCAGCTGGCTGTTGAAAACGAGCAGCTCGGCAAAGACCGAGGCAGTTTCCGCCAGCGGTAAGGGGGTGTCACTGTTGAAATGCCCCTGGCTTGCCGCCAGGACCTGATGGACGCCGTGGCCAAGTTCATGGGCAACCGTCGAGACGTCGCGCAGGTTGCCGGTATAGTTCACCATTACATAGGGATGCACCTCGGGAACGCAGGGATGGGCGAAGGCTCCGCCACGTTTTCCGGCGCCTACCGGGGCATGGATCCATTTTTCGGAAAAAAATTTCTCGGCAATATCCGCCATTCGCGGTGAAAAGGCGGTAAAGGAGGACAGCACCGTCTGCCGGCACGATTGCCAGTCGATCTGTTTTGTCGGCAAGGAGGGAAGGGGCGCATAGCGGTCATAATCCTCCAGCCGCTCTACGCCAAGCAGTTGCCGCTTGACATGGTAGTAGCGATTAACCAGGTCATAGCGTGCGGTAACCGAGGTTATCAGCGTTTCGACGGTGGAATCCTGCAGTTCATTGTGCAGATTCATCGAGCTGACCCAGCTGGAGTGTCTGCGCAGCCGGTCGGTGATCATTTTATCGGCGGCCAGGGTGTTGAAGATGTGGGTGAGGATATGCTTGTTGTCGTGCAGCCCCTCGGTCATCTCGGTTGCTGCCGTTTGCCTGATGGCCCGGTCCCGGTGATAGAGGTCGGTCAGGACTTCTTCCTCCGTGCGCTTTTTTTTACCGAATTTCAGATTGCTGAGGACCTTGTCAAAAAGGGTGGTCCAGGAGTTTCGCCCCACCGCCTCTTTTTCCAGGAGTAATTTCTCTTCGGCCTCGCTCAGCTGGTGCGGCCGATAGCGTCGCAGGGCCTGAAGATAATGGTGGTAGGCGTCAAGCTGCGGGCTGTCCAGCAGTGCACGGGCCCGCTGTTCGTCGAGCTGATTCCATTCCAGCTCAAAAAACACCGTTTCCGTGCCGCATTTGCTGTATAACTCATGGATCCGCTGATCAAGCGCTCCGGCCTCGGCATTCTCCATGCGGGTAGTGAAATTGAGAAAGGAGAAGGTGCCCAGTTTGGTGAGGGCGCAATCAAGGTTTTCCAATCGTTTGACCAGCAGCAGCAGTGCCGCCGCGTCCAGCTCGGCAACCCGGCCGTACGAGGTTTTCTTGATGTCGGCCGCCTCGGCTTCGCACCAGTCGATATCGGACTGAATATACTGATCATCCGTCCTGGAATATAAATCCGTCAGGTTCCACAGGACTTCCGTGGTGCCGAGGGTATCGTTCAATTTCTCTGTATCGGACATGGCCACCTCCATGATATTTATCGTAACCCCTTGATAAATGGTGTGACCGCTTCGGCGCCTTGTTCGTCGACCAGCCGAATCGTCTCCGAGCCGATAACCGCTATGTCCGCTTTACCGGTAATGGCCGCGACATCTTTCTTGTTGCGGATGCCAAAGCCCACGGCAAGAGGAAGAGCGGTCGCCGCCCGGCATCTGACCAGATAGGTGTCAAAATCGTCGTTGAACTCGGATTGCTTGCCGGTTACGCCGCGGCGGGCGGCGCAGTAGATGAAACCTGCGGCGGATGCGTTCAGTTCGGCCATCCGCCTGTCCGTTGAGGTCGGGGCAAAAATAAGGATCGGGGCAATCTGATAGCGTGTCGCCAGCCGGAAGAAATTCCCGCCCATCTCCGGTGGCAGATCGGCAATGATCAGCCCCTTAATGGCGGCATCTTGACAATCCTTAAAGAACCGCTCCTCGCCGTATTTAAAGACGATGTTGTAGTAGGTCATAAAGAGAAAAGGAATATCGTACTGTCCGGTCATTTCGCGGGCAAAGGCGATACAGTCGGCAACCCTGGTGCCCAGAGCCAGGCTCTCCTGATTCGCCTTTAAAATGACCGGACCGTCGGCCATGGGTTCGGAAAACGGTATCTGCATTTCGATGCAGTCGACACCGCCTTCGACCATCTGGCTGATAACCTGGCGATTTGTCGCCAGGGACGGGTAGCCGAGAACGATATGGGTCATGAGGAGAATGTCTTTTTCTGCTAATCGGCTGCGGAGGATTTTTTCGAGTAACATTATGATTTCACCTTTTTGTCTTGTGCATATTCCTTGCCGCGGGCAATGATAAACTCTTTCCAGGAAGGATCATCAAAGGCATGGGCAATGGTAAAGATATCTTTGTCGCCCCGGCCCGACTGGTTAATAATGAGAGCTTCATCCCGGTGGAGATGCGGTGCTTCCTTGAAGGCCTGCACAAATCCATGGGCCGATTCGAGGGCGGGAATAATCCCCTCCAGGCGCATGGTCAGGTCAAGGGCCTCGATGACCTCGTCATCGGTGGCCGAGGCAAAGCGAACACGCTTTTCATCGGCCAGGTGGGACAGGATCGGGCTGACCCCGACATAGTCAAGCCCGGCGGCCACGGAATGGGTTTCCAGCATCTGGCCGTCGTCATTTTGCAGGAACATGGTCTTGTAACCCTGGGCAACGCCCGGACTGGCGTCGTGGCCGCACAGCCTTGAGGCGTGTCTGCCGGTGTCGATACCTTTTCCCCCGGCCTCAACGCCGACGAGTTCGACCTCGGGGTTGTCAAGAAAACCCTGGAAGATGCCCATGGCGTTGGAACCGCCGCCGACACAGGCGTAGACACGGGCCGGCAGTTTGCCGTGCCGCGTCAGGATCTGTTTTTTTGCCTCGATGCCGATGATCGACTGGAACCAGGAGACCATCTCCGGAAAAGGTGCCGGTCCGCAGGCCGTGCCAAGGACATAATGCGTCGTGTCGACGTTGGTGACCCAGTCCCGGAATGCCTCGTTGATCGCATCTTTCAAGGTCCTCGAGCCGTCTTTGACCGAGATCACCGTGGTGCCCATCTTTTCCATCCAGAAAACATTGGGCCGCTGCCGCTGCACATCGACCTCGCCCATATAGACGGTACACTCCAAGCCGAATTTGGCCGCCATGGTCGCTGTGGCCACGCCGTGCTGGCCGGCGCCGGTTTCGGCGATCACCCGCTTCTTGCCCATCCTTTTGACCAGCAACCCCTGGCCCATAACGTTATTGGCTTTATGGGCGCCGGTATGGTTGAGGTCTTCGCGTTTGATATAAATCTTCGCCCCGCCAAAATGGTTAGTGAGATTTTCGGCAAAGGTCAGCGGGGTCGGCCGACAGGAGTAGGTCGACATAAGATCGAGGTATTCCTGCCAGAATTTGGGATCTTCCTTGGCTTGTCGGAAGTTGAGATTAAGCTGTTCAAACGTCTCATGGAGGATTTCCGGGATATACGCTCCACCCCATTTCCCAAAAAAGCCTTTATTTTCCATTACTTTCTCCGTAAGGTATTTTATGCGGGACATTTACATGCGGCCGCTTTGCATGTCGGTCGGTATTTTTGCTACACTGATAATAGTAATTACCTTTCAGGCCAAGGAGAACAGTATGACGAAATATGGCGAAGTTGTAAACAACCCGATAATCGATTCAGACAAAATATTGACCTTTCCATGCGGCATTCAAGGGTTTGAAAAATACACTACTTCTATCGTATTTCACAAGAAAGAAAATGCTCTCATTGCCGTTTAGCCGGAAACCTCGCCGAGCCGAAGGTGACCTGCACTCATGTTGATTATCACTCCACGCAGCCAGCTGGGCCTGCAGAAAGTTATCTGCCGCTGCCTGCTCAGCCCGGTCATGGTGCCGGGAAAATAGGCGGAGATGGTCTTTCCGCCTTACCCTAACTGATTGCGGCACACGGCACAAAAATCCTCCGGATAGTGGCCGTTGATAAACCGCAGCTGCGCCTCACTGAAAGCCCCGGGGGATTCCGGCAGGCGGGGGAGAAAGGCGTAGAGAAGAGGCTGACGAGAGCTCCTCTTTTCGTGCAGCCTCTTGGCATATTCAATGGAAGTGACCATCTTTGCGCCAAGCCCGGCCAGGGCCTTCTGGGCCATGAGGATACCGGTATCCACAGAGCGGCGCATGGAGCTGTCGCATTCGAAAATATTTCCCGCCAGGTCGCCGTCCTTGCCCGGCAGGGTCATCAACTGCAGTTCCCATTGCGAGGTTTGCGCCTTGGGTACAAAGAGCATAACCCTCGCATCACGCCACACCACTAGGCTCGATGCCAGATCGGTCCGATCGTCCATGCGCCGGTTGGCACCAATCGCTTGCCGGTAATCACCAAAAAAATCACTCTTGTGCTGCAGGTAATAGCTGTCTATCACCTCGGCGATGAGATCGCCGCAGCTGTAGGCGGACATCCGTCCGACAGGCTCCTGGCTGCCGTGATGGTAGCTGTCCACCTGATCCGGCACCAGCGCGTACTGTTGATGGATCTGCTGGTGGGAGGCATGCAGGCGGTAGTGGCTGGGGGCAAAGTCGAAACCGAAATTCCAGCCCCAAAGGGTCGCCAAAGCTATCTCTTTGGTGTCTGAGGCGGCGAGTACTATCAAGCGCAGCTCTTCCAGTTCCTGCTCGGTGAGAGCCCTTTTTTTGCTTGCCGGGGGAAGACGGCGGCCAAGGTCTTCGGCCAGCCGGACGTAACTGCGCTGATAATAGAGATGGCGCAACCCCTGGATATCGTCGGCACTCAGCGTGTCGATGGCGTAGCGGATGGCGTCATCGGCCATATTCGCCGCATAGTGGCCGCCCGGAATATAGGAATTGCGGCGCAGGTATTCAAAAACATGGCTGTTTGTCTGTCGCGGCCATTCGCCGACGATCTCGCTGCCGCCCTGGGCACCGGGACGAATGACCATGACTATTTTATACGCATCCGGCAGGTGCGGATTATTGGCCACCGCCTCAAAGAGTGCGTGGTTGTGGATGACCGGCCGGAGGCGGCCGGAACCATCCTGCCGATAACGCAGACCTGTCGGGCCACCGGCGTCCCTGATGATGTCGCAGCTCAATTCGGCAAGTCGCGTCAGATCGCGGGCATCGGTCGAACAGGTGGCCAGCGCCAGCAGCAGAGGGGTGGGCAGCTGTTCCAGCAGACTACCGTCAATGTCATTTTGCTGCAGCGTCTCACTGAGAGAGACCTGTTCCGGTTGCGGCAGGCGGATACGCTGGGGATTCTCGGCACTGGCGTCCGCCCATTCCTTGTCGATATAGGTTCGCCCTTTGAAGGGAAAGGGGTTGGGAATCTCAAAGATCCAGTCCGCCCCGCTGACCTGCACATCCCCTGCGGGATAGTTTCTGTCATTGTTGACGGATTCATTTTTTTCGGTCAGGCCGAGAACTTTAATGTCGGCGGCAGGTCGGAGATTGGTGACGGTATAGGCCGGTTTGTGAATGCCGTACTGAAAATTGCCTTGCGGGGTGACGCATGTCTCTAATCGTTGCATATTTTTCAGTCTGCCTCCTTCCAGAGGGTGAGGGCCTGTTGGTAGATCTGCGACCGCGACAGGCCAAGATCGGCTGCCAGGCGCCGGCTGACATCTTTTAAGGACAGATCGGAGTTATCGCGGTACCAGAGAAGAAGCTCTTCCACCGTCTGCCCCTGTACTTCTTCCTGCACGCCAGGCCAGATAATGACGACAAATTCCCCGCGGTTTCGGCCTGCCCGGCTTTTGGCCAGCAGCTCGCTCAGTGTGCCATGCTGCAGATCTTCAAAGGTTTTGGTCAGTTCTCGCGCCCAGAACGATTGTCGTTCCCCGAGGGTTTCCAGCGCGTCACCGAGGAGTGACTCGATCCGGTGCGGCGATTCGTAAAGGACGATTGGGTGTTCACTTGCCGCCAGGGAGGCGAGCAATTTGCGTCGCTGCCCTTTTTTAGATGGCAGAAAACCGACAAACAGAAAGCTGGTTGCAGTGATGCCGGAGGCGGAAAGGGCGGTCGTCAAGGCCGATGCCCCGGGCAGCGGCACCACGGTCAAGCCATGTTCGTGGGCCAGCTTGACGACAATTGCCCCCGGATCGGAAATGCAGGGGGTTCCGGCATCACTGACCAGGGCGATATTCTGCCCTTCCTGCAGGCGATGCACGATCTCTTCACTCCGTTCCAGCTCTTTTTCGCGGTAATAGCTGATCAGCGGGGTATGGATGCCGAAATGGTTGAGCAGTATTCTGGTATGCCGGGTGTCTTCCGCGGCAATGAGGTCAACCTCCCTGAGCGTGCGAAGACTGCGCAGGGTAATATCTTCAAGGTTACCTATCGGGGTGGGAACGATATACAGCGTTCCGGATTTCTTGTGTCCAGCGGAGGGCATAGAGGCTCACTTATGGTAAAAGGTCAAAAAAGGAATGTCGTACAGTATGCTCAATCAACGGAAAAATTGCATCTGCTTTTCTTGACGGATACGGAAGAAATGTATATGAATATGTGATCATATACTAACAAGGAGAGAACATGCAAAATGATCGGTGCGGCAGTCGCATTATCCATCAGGAAAAAGTAGATCTGGCCAGGTCTCACGATCTCCAGCCTGCACAGGTTGAGCAATTATGTCAGCTGTTCAAGGCCTTTGCCGAGCCGGGCAGATTGCGAATTCTGCATGCCCTGCTGCAGCAGGAAATGTGCGTCTGTGATCTGGCCGCGCTGCTCGAGGTGTCCGAGTCGGCGGTCAGCCATCAACTGCGGCTGCTGCGCACCATGGGCATGGTCGTCAACAGACGGGAGGGTACGGTCCTGTACTACCGTCCCGCGGACAGGCGATTGATCGAGTTGATCAGCTTTGCCGGTTCGCTGCTGCAAGGTCATCGATAAAAAATCCAGGTATATTTTTACATTTTTACCACACAGGAAATGTGTTTCATCTGAAAGAGAGGACTACTATTTTGCAATTATTAATACAATTACTCCTGGAAATCTGGCATATTCTGCTGGACTCATCGTTTTACATCCTGATGGGTATAACCATAGCCGGTTTATTGCGGGTAATCCTTAACCCCAATACCGTCCTGAATCACCTGGGGCGAGGGCGATATAGTTCTGTCGTCAAGGCGGCACTGCTTGGCGTGCCGCTGCCGCTCTGATCGTGTGGTGTGCTGCCGGCGGCAGCATCACTGAGCAAGCAGGGCGCCAATAAGGGCGCCGTCAGCGCTTTTCTTATCTCCACCCCCGAGTCCGGGGTGGATTCGATCGCCATCACCTACGCGCTTCTCGATCCGGTGATGACGATTGTTCGTCCGGTCGCCGCGTTCCTGACCGCAATGGTTGCCGGGCTGGCGGAAAACCTGTTCTTCTGGCAGAAAAACAAAGCGGAAATAGCGGTGGATCGCAGTTGTCCGGTAGACGGCTGCTGCGATGGGCTTGACTGTCCCGAGGAGGTCCATGCCCACCATCATAGCCTGGTCGAAAAACTCGTCGCCGGGGTGCGTTTTGGCTATCGGGAGGTATGGGGAGATATCGTTGGCTGGTTTTTTATCGGCGTCTTTCTGGCCGGCTTGATTACCACCCTCGTCCCCGACGATCTGATGGCAACCCTGCTCGGCGGCGGACTCAGTTCCATGCTGGTCATGCTTGTGGTCGGGGTGCCGCTCTATATCTGCGCTACCGCCTCAACACCTGTGGCCGCGGCGCTGATCATGAAAGGGGTCAGTCCCGGCGCGGCGCTGGTTTTTCTGCTGGTCGGTCCAGCCACCAATATTACATCCCTTTCCGTTTTAATGGGTATCCTTGGGAAAAGGAGTACGCTGCTCTATCTCACTGTTCTGTCCGCATGTGCAGTACTCTTTGGTCTTGGTATCGACATGTTATATCACATGGCGGGCATCTCCCCCCGGGCCATTATCGGCGAAGCCTCGGAGCTGGTTCCGGATACGGTCAAACTGGCGGCGGTTATCCTGCTGCTGGGCCTTTCTGTTAAGCCGTTGATGACAACAGTTCGGAAAAAGTTGAGGAAAAAGCCAGTGCCGACTACTTTTATCAGTCCGTTTCCATCTGTTGACAGGCCACTGAAAAGCAATGTGCACCAGGGACACAAAGAGGAAGAAGATCATTGTTCTTGTTGTAAATAACAAACTAATAGTTTGATGTTATTGAGTAGAGCAGTCATAATGCAGAGAATATTATTTGTCATTTTAAAAACGCAAGTAATTAATGAAGAGGAAAAATGAGTAAACATATCGGTATATTAACTGCGGGTGGAGACAGCCCTGGACTGAATGCCGCCATTCGGGCAATCGGTAAATCGGCTCTGGCTACGGGCAAGATGCATATTGTCGGTTTTCGCGATGGTTTCCGGGGGCTGATGGAAAACAGGACGATGCGTCTGGATCGAGAGACCCTTTCGTCGATTTTGACCAGAGGGGGAACAATTCTTGGAACAAGCCGTGATAAACCGCACAAGATGCCCGTCGGCAGTGAGGTAATGGATATGACCGAGGTTATCTGTGATAACTATAGACGGCATAACCTTGACGCTCTGATCTGCATCGGCGGTGGAGGGACGCAGAAAAATGCCTATCGTCTGGCCCAGAAAGGACTGAATATCCTGACTCTGCCAAAGACCATCGACAATGACGTGGCCATGACCGATGTAACTTTCGGCTTTCATACCGCAATGGAGATAGCCACCGAGGCCATTGACCGCCTCCACTCCACCGCCCATAGCCACCATCGCATAATCGTTGTGGAGATTATGGGCCATAACGCCGGCTGGCTGGCCCTGGGTGCCGGAGTTGCCGGAGGGGCGGATGTCATTTTACTTCCGGAAATTCCCTATGACCTGCACGCAACTGCCAACGCCATTCGCAAGCGCCAGCAGCGCGGCACCAACTTCAGCATTGTCGCCGTCGCCGAGGGGGCTCTCTGCGTTGATGATCATGCCGAATTAACAATCTTGAAAGATAAAAAAGCCAGGGCAAAGGAAAAAGGGGACAGCAAGGCGCTGAAAAAAGCGGAAGAGGCCTTACGGGAGTTTAGCCGCATACAGGGGAATAGTGCCCTCAAACTGAGCCAGGAACTGGAACTGATGACCGGGCTCGAGTCACGACTGACCATTCTTGGCCACTACCAGCGGGGCGGAACACCGTCTGCCGCGGACAGAATGCTGGCAACCCGGCTTGGCAGTGCCTGTGTCGATTGCATTGAAAAAGAACAATACGGTGTGATGATTGCCGTTCATGGAGAGGGTACAAAAAACGTTCCCTTAAAAGATGTTGTCGGTAAGAAAAAACTGGTACCGCCGGATCATCCATGGATTTGTGCCGCCCGTAATGTCGGGACCTGTTTAGGTGATTGATGCGCGTAGCTCTTTGTGCCGAACGCGCATCTTTTTTTGTAATTTATTTTCCTATAAGTATACTAAACAAAGGGTGAACAGGATTCATTGAATTTGGGCAGGAAGGAGAATGAGCGTGTCCGACGGGAGATGCCAAAGCGATTCATCCACTGGAACCAATAAGCGTATTTTGATTATCGAAGATCAGCCTGAAATACGGAGTATGCTGTCCAGGTATCTGAAAACTGTTGGCTATGAGACCAAGACTGCGGAAAATGGTTTAGACGCCCTTTTTCTCCTGGAACAATGGCCGGCTGCTCTGGTGACCGTTGATTTGAACATGCCGATCATGAATGGCCATGATTTTATCGAAAAAGCCGTGGTTCGGTGGCCGGATATACCTATTGTCGTGGTCTCCGGCATCGGTGCGGTTGATCAGGCAGTTGATGCCCTGCGCATAGGCGCCCGTGATTTCATTACCAAACCGATTGAGAATTTTTCCCTGGTAAAAAACACCATTGAAAGAGCGCTTGAGGCTGCCGAACTCATCAGGCAAAACCGCGACTATCAGCAGAATCTCGAGAAAAAAGTTGAACAGCGGACAATCGAACTGGAGGAGATCAAGCACCAGCTCCTGTATAGTCTTGGTAAGTCTGCCGAATACCGTGATAACGAAACCGGCCGGCACGTTATTCGCGTCGGCAAGATATGCCTGCTTCTCGCCAAGGCCATGGGCCTGGATTCTTTTTTGGCGAAAACCTTTGCTGAAGCGGCACCGCTGCATGACATAGGCAAAATCGGCATATCCGACACCATTCTTTTGAAACCGGGAAAACTGAGTGCGGAAGAGTGGCACCTTATGAAGAAACACTGCGAGATCGGCTGTGATATTCTCCGTCCTTATTCTTCCGCAAAAGAGCATGAAAAAGTCGATTTTGCCGAGATAATCAGCATGGCCGATGATATCCGAGAACTCACCTTGCTGGAGATGGCCATGGTGATCGCCCTTTGCCACCACGAGCGCTGGGATGGCCAGGGGTATCCCTGCAACCTGTCTGGCACAACGACCCCTTTAATCGCCCGAATCGTTGCCGTCGTTGATGTCTATGACGCCCTGGGCAGTGAGCGACCGTATAAAAAATCTCTGTCCGAGGACGTCTGTCAGAACATTCTCCTGGAAGGCCGGGGAAGTCATTTTGATCCTGAGATAATTGATGTGTTTTTCGCCAATATCTCGGAAATTCTGGCGATTAAGAAAGAGTGGATGGACTGAAATCGTTCACCGGTATGAAAAAATCAGAGCCGGGCAACGCCAAGAAAAATGGCATGCAAGGCAACAATGACGACGATAAAGGCGGAGCGGGCGGAATGCTCACTCAGGCCGGGAAAATGATAGTGCAGGTGGCCGTGCGGACAGGCGGCAATGCAGTCGCCGCACAAGGTGCAGTTAAGCCCCGCTTGGCGGCCTTCGATATCTCGGGCGGAGAGTGCTCCATAACGGCAGGAACGGCTGCAGATACCGCATGCGCAGCATTCGCTCTGCATCCGGATACGCCACGGATTCATTTTTCCAAAGATATTGGCAAGCAAGCCCATCGGGCAATAGGTAGTGCAGTGGGTCATCATGCCGGTGCGTCGTGACCAGATGAGCATGAGCCCAACACCGGCAAGACCGAAGACCGCTGCAGCAGCGATGGCAAAAGAGACCGGCAGGCCGCTTCTGCCAAGCAGGAGTGCCACGGCCAGCACCGCAAGACAGAGCAGCCAGCGCAGGGTCTTTGTCCATCCGGGCAGGGTACCGGCCCGGGGCTTGCCAGTGGCTGCCAGGTTGTCCCAGGCGCCGATATAACAGAGATGACTGCACCAGGCCGGGCCTACCAGAACCAGGGTGACGGCAAAGAGAATGAGCATGAAGAAGCCATCGCCGCGGTACAATGGACCGGCGGCGATCAGTGCCGGTATGGGGAGATGCAGATTGCCGGTCATTAAAAACCGTTCGAAGCCGACTAGTCCCAACAGGAGCTGGACAAAGAACGCCGCCGAAAAGATTGTCCAGATGGTACGTCGCCATCTGGCCGAATTGTCCGGCTGGAGCATCTTGCCGGCGATCCAGGCCGCGTAGCAGCCGAGCAGGATGACGACAATCCAGCCGCCGCTCGGGTAAAAGCGGTCAAAAAGAATAATGTCCAGCGATGTTTTCTGTCTGGCGCTGGCCAGACCGGCGACCGCCAGCAGGAAGGCCAGCCCCTGCACGAGACTGCCTGGTGTTTTGTTGCAGTAAGCCCTGCGTCCGTTGATCACGGCTGCCGTCAGACAGAGCAGGGTGACCGTGCCAAGTATTCCCGCCAGACGCACCCACGGCAGGTCAAGGACCATGCGTTGCTGCACCAGGGCCAGGGTGATGTCTGTCCAGAGCCAGGCGCCGAAAGCCAGCAGTCCGGCCAGCGCCCAGTTCTTCCAGGGTACCGGCGCGATGGCCAGAAAACCGGCGATCAGCCAGAAGACGGCTCCGCCGGGGCTGCCCATTCGAAAGGCATGGGCGGCGAGAAAAAGGACGCTGGGCAGTGTAAGGATCGTTGTGCTCATATTTTGGCCGTGCGTTGCAGGGATTCAAGTGCACTGAGTCCGGAAGACAAGGTTCCGCTGTTGTTCATCGTTTATATAACAAATATTTTCATGAAGGCATTGACCTGAGTCAAAAATGACCGCCGGAAACGAAAGAAGCTCTTCGCCCGGTGGTAGTGCTGCATCTTGAAAATAAACAGATATGACAAAGAAATAAATTCTTGTAGGATGTTTCGATGAATGGTTTCTTTATCAACCAACGTCGGTTTGAGCGAGGATTTTAAATGAGCACAATGACGAAGACTGCAGATCTTTACGATAAATATGAAGAAAAGCTACAGGTTTGTGATCCTGTGTTTCGCCATTTTGGCGGCCTTCGGTCATTTCACGGCCGGATAGCCACCCTGAAATGTTTTGAGGACAATTCCCTGGTCAGTGAACAACTCGGGCAACCGGGCGAGGGCCGGGTTCTCGTGGTCGATGCCGGAGGCTCGCGCCGTTGCGCCATGCTTGGGGATCAATTAGCCCAGAAGGCGGTTGACCACGGCTGGGCGGGTGTTGTGATGTTCGGATCTATTCGTGACCTGGAGGACATTGGCAAGATGCCGCTGGGCGTTCTTGCCCTGGCCGCTAGCCCGCGCAAGAGCGTCAAAAAAGGGGCAGGCACCGCAGGGATTCCGGTAATTTTTGCCGGGGTTACTTTCAGGCCGGGTGAATGGCTGTATGCCGACGCTGACGGCGTTGTCGTGTCAGCGGAACAGGCAAAATAACGCAGGGAATTGCGACATAACTGGGAGTTGGCCCCTGGTGAAAATTGAGGAAAATTATCAGGAACTGCCTATGTGGTGTCTTGTCTTTGTTTTTGTGCTGGGGATTCACCTGGCAGGCAGCCCGCCGGCGCACTGCTTCGAGCTGGAAAAACCGGAGTGCATTGCCCCGGCCAAGCCCGGCGGGGGGCATGATATCATGTGCCGGCTGCTCTCGGCATCCATCGCTGAATCGCTCTTGCTTGACATGCCCATTCGCTATATGCCGGGAGGTATCGGCGCCCTGGCTTTTAACTATGCCGTCAGCGTCCGGGCAAAAGACGCCAACACCGTCGTTGCCGTCAGTACCGGCACGGCACTCAACCTGGCCCTGCGTAAATTCGGCAGATATACCGAGGCGGATGTCCGCTGGCTGGGTGCCGTGGCTACCGATTACGGCATAATCGCCGTGCGAGACGATGCACCATGGCAGACCCTGGACGAGTTACTCGATACCTTGCGGCAAAAAGTCGAAACCATTGTCATAGGCGCCAGCGGTTCCATCGGCAGTCAGGACTGGATGAAGCTCGCTCTGGTTCTTGATAGTGCGGCAATCAATCCCAAAGCAATACGCTATATCGCCTTTGAAGGGGGAGGTGAAGCCTCCCAGGCTTTACTGAAAGGGCATATTCAGGTTTTTCCCGGCGACTTCACCGAAGTGGTCGAGTTCCTGGAGAGCGGGCGGATCAGAATCCTCGGCGTTTTTTCGCGGGACAGGCTGCCGGGAAAGTATAGCGTGATCCCCACAATCAGAGAACAGGGTTATGATGTGGTGTGGCCGGTCTGGCGTGGTTTTTATCTGCCGCCGCAGATTTCAAGTGTCGAGTATCACTGGTGGGTCAACACTCTTTATCGTCTCGAGTCATCGGGAGTCCTGGCCCGCGAAAGAGAAAAACTGCACCTGTTTCCCCTGATGATCATCGGCGAAGAGTTCAACCGGTATGTCAAATATACTGTCCGGCAGCAGCGGGAGTTTGGACAAAAATTTGGGCTGGTTCCGTGAGTGAGCGCTTTTTTATTCTGTTTTTATTTCTTGGCGGAGCTGTCTACCTCTATTTCGGGCTGAAGATTGAGGTCCCTTTTGCTTATGAACCGCTTGGCCCCCGGGCCTTTCCCGTGCTCCTCGCCTGCTGTTTACTGACGCTCTGCCTGCTGAGCCTGTTCTTTCATAGAATGTCAATTTTGCACCTCGAAAAGAGTGTTGGCAAACATGCCCTTGCTGTCTTGTTCTATCTGCTTTCCTTCCAGTTACTCGGGTTCATGCTGGCGACCACCATCTCGGTGTATGTCATCGCTCGTCTGGTCGGCAGCAGCTGGATGCAGGGACTCTTGACCGGCTTGTGTATCGCCATATTTTTTTATGGTATTTTTCATTTTCTGCTTGGGGTGCCGCTGCCGCTTGGCGCACTCTTTCACATGGGCGGTTAAATGGAAACCCTCCACTTCTTCCTGCAGGGACTGCTCGATGCGGCAATGCCGGTCAATCTATTAATGCTCGGCGTGGGCATGACGATCGGCATGTTCGTCGGGGCTCTCCCCGGTATCAGCGCAGCCAACGGCATTGCTCTCATGCTGCCGGTCAGTTACACCTTTGGCCTTGCCCCGGAAACGGCTCTCATCCTCTACGCGGCGATTTACTACGGGGCTAAATACACCGGCAGGATTTCGGCCATCCTGAACGATGTGCCCGGCGATATCAGTTCCTTTTCCACGAGAAACGAAGGCTACCCCCTGGCGCTCTCCGGGCATGGGGGAAAAGCGCTGGCATTGACGGCGGCGAGTTCCTTTGTCGGCGGAACGGCAGCCATACTGCTGTTGACCTTTACCGCCACTCTTTTTGCCGACATCGGCGACTCCTTCGGACCTGCTGAATATGTCGCGCTCATTGCCTTTGTCTTTGTGCTCATTCTCATCTTGTCCCCAACCCTTTTTATCAAAAACCTGCTGTCACTGTGCCTTGGCCTGATGATGTCCGTTGTCGGCCTCGACTGGGGAACCGGGGCGTTTCGGTATACCTCGACCATTCCTGAGTTGTTTGATGGTATCGATTTTATCATTGTCGTACTCGGTGTCTTTGCCCTCAGTGAATCGTTTTTACTCATGGAAAAACCGTCTGGTAACAGAAAAATCCAGGCAATCACCGATAAGGTGTGTGGTTTGTTGCCCGAGTTCGGTCGGGTGAAATGGTCTTGCCTGCGTGCTTCACTTGTTGGGCTGCTGATTGGCATTTTACCTGGCGCCGGCACCTATGTGGCAAACCTTGCTGCCTATCGGTTGGAGAAAAAATTGGCGGCTAAGGATACGATACCCTTTGGTCAGGGTAACCTCCATGGGCTCATAGCCCCGGAGGCAGCCAACAGCGCCTGCGCTCTAGGCGCCTTTATTCCCCTCATGGCTCTCGGCATTCCCGGGAGTGCCACGACAGCCGTCCTGCATGGGGCCTTGCTGCAGATGAATATTGATCCGGGTCCAGGTCTGTGTCTGACCCATCCTGAAATCATCTGGACGATGATTGGTTCCATGTATCTCGGCAATTTCCTGCTGCTGCTGGTTAACCTGAAGATGATTCGCTTTTTCCCCAAGCTGCTGGCCGTCCCCGGCTGGGTGCTCATGCCGGTGATTGTCGTGGTCAGTTTTGTCAGTGTCTATGCCATCAGTCAGAGTATGGTTTCCCTGTTGATCATGGTGCTGATCAGCTTTCTGGCCTATGGTCTCAGGAAGTTCGACTATCCTCTGGCGCCACTCATTCTCGGATATGTCCTCGGCAAGCCCTTTGAAGATAATTTTCGCATGGCGCTTACCCTCTCCGGCGGGGATGTCGGCGGGTTGCTGCAGAGCCCGGTGGCGGTCATCCTGTGGAGCTGTGTGCTCTGTGTCGTCCTGGTGAAAGCGGTGATGCAGAGACGAAGCCGTTCTCGGACATAATCTCTTGATACCTTTTGAAATGGTTATTCTCGGTTAACCTGCCAGGCGGTATTTTCGCTCGGGCCGTCCTTTGGTGCCATAATCGAGATGGATGGTAAGTATTCCTTCGGAAATAAGATATTCCAGGTATTTTCTCGCCGTTGTCCTGCTGACTCCAATAGCCTTCCCCATTTCCGTGGCACTCACCACCCTGTTGCTCTCCTCTGAAATTATGCTCAGGATCGATTTGAGGGTGACCGTATCAATGCCCTTGGGCACGTCGTCACTGCCCATGGCCACCGCCGGCGCCGATTTTCTAAACAGCCGGTCGGCTTCCTCCTGGGTCAGCGTTCCCGCCCTGCCCATCTGCTTCTTGTAGGAGGAGTAATGCGTAAGGGATTCCTGGAATCTCTCAAAAAAGACCGGCTTGATCATGTAATCGAAAGCGCCGCACTGCAGGGCGTTATGGAGCATTTCCACCTCCCGTGCGGCGGTGATGAGGATGACATCGGTGCTGTGGTGGCCGGCGCGCAGTTCCCGGAGAAACTCGATGCCATTTGATTCCGGGAAGTAGATATCGAGGAGAATAAGGTCCGGCTCAAGGGTCTCAAGCAGTAATCGCGCATCGGCAATACTGTTGGCGATACCGGTCACCTCAAAGCCGCTGACCTTTTCGACAAAGGCCTGGTGTGTTCTGGAAATCTTCTGGTTATCTTCGACAATGACCACTTCGAGGAGCTTCATGACCCGTACCTTTTTCTGGCTATGATGATTTCAAAGCGAGTACCATTCCCATCGCCCTGTTCAACCGTGATTGTTCCACCGAGTGTGTTGATGGCTTTTTGGGCCAGATAGAGCCCGTATCCCCGCTGGCTGCCGCTTTTGGTGGAGACACCTTTGTCAAAAATAGTGTCCAGCAGCTGTTCGTCGATGCCGTTGCCGGAATCCTCGACCTCAAAAATGAGGTCGGTGCCGAAATCGGACATAAAGAGACGGACTTCTGGTTTGTCGTTGCCGGCAACAGCGGCGTCAATGCCGTTGTCGATTATATTGCCGAGCACGGTCGTCAGGGTATGGCGATCGAGTTCGTCGGGAAGATCGATCATTCGGCTTTCCGGATCAATAATCAGCTCGACCTTCTGTTCGCTGGCGTACATGCACTTGCCGATGATCATTGAAGAGAGGAATCTGTCTGGCACATTTTCGGTGAGAAAGCGAATCAGTTTTCTCTGTCCTTTAGTTTCGTCGGCAATAAAATCGAGGGCATCGTCGTATGCGCCTATCTGCAGCAGGCCGACAATGGTATGCAGGGAATTGGCATATTCATGGGTCTGCGCACGCAGCATGTCGGAGAAGGTCTGGACCTGCGAGAGTTCCCGGGCGATAATGTCGATATCTTCCTTTTTTCGAAAAGTTACTACCAGCCCGTGCCGCTCTCCAACCGGCTCGACGTTGACGATAATCGGTATGCCGCCGAGGATAAATTCTCTGTCGGAAACCGGTTCGCCTGTGGTGAGAATATGTGCGGCATCGAGGTCGGGAAAAAAGCTGTTCAGGTGCTTGCCTTCAAGCTCCTTCTTGTCCTGCAGATGAAGGGTCTGCAATGCCGCTTCGTTGACCAGGGCTATCTTGCCGTCGGCATCTGTTGAAATAATACCCTCACGGATTGATTCGATAAGTGCGGTTCTTTCCTGGAACATATAGGCGATTTCTGCTGGTTCAAGGCCGAATATTATCCATTTGACGCCCTTGGCGATAAAAATCGCCGAGACCAGTCCCAGGGTTATAAAGACAAAGATGAAGAAGATGATCTTTTCGATATAATCATCAGAAACCCTGCGCATCAATTCAACCGGATATCCTGCCGAAACCACACCGATGATTGTATAATTGCGGTCCAGAACAGGGACTGAACCACGGATAAATGGACGGCCATTTTCAATAGTCCGTTGCGAGTAATCAGTGCCGTACTTCAGGGCCCTGCTGATAAGAGGATCACTGTTTTTTGTGCCGATTGACGCAGGGTCGGGGTGACCGAGAATGATACCGTTGCTGTCGGTGACGATGATATATTCAACGTCGGTCTGCATCTCAATTGTCTCGCTGAGGGCCTCGAACGAGCGCAGGTCGCCCGGGGTGGTCATGAAGTTCTGTCGCAGAAGAAGCACAGCGAGCTGTTTAGCGGTTTGAATGGCTCTTTTTTGCGTTTGTTTGTCGACGATGTCGAAGGTCAGCTGGGAAAAGATGGTGCCAATGGCCGCCAAGAGTACCACCACCAGAATCATGATGATAATGGTCACCGAGTCGAGCAACCGTTTGGGGCGTCTAAGCTGATAGAGATTGATGACGGCAGTCTTCATAGTGCAACTATAAAGAGAAAATGCATTTTTAGAAATTGGAATATTTCGCTGCCGGTAATTATCTGCCGACAAAAGTTACAAAAGTACCTTGAAAACACAAAAGCACCCTAAAGAAACCTTATGTTGACGCATTGTTGCAATATATTCATAGTGAGCCCTGACAGATAAAAAATCCTTATCGTTCTGCGGGGAACGGGGGCTTGCCCCCGGCGTTGATCTCAATCCAGGAAGCATTAAAAAAGGAGCACGTTATGAAATTACTGAAATTTGCTGCAGCAGCGCTATTTTGTACATCTCTTATCGTCGGCCCGGCCTTTGGCGCCGCAATTCAAAAACCTGAGTGTGTCGCCCCGGCCAAACCGGGCGGCGGCTTTGACTTGACCTGTCGTATTGCCATGCTGGGCCTGAAAGATCAGCTTCCGACACTCATGCAGGTGACCTTTATGCCGGGAGGAATCGGTGCGGTGGCCATCAATATGTTCAATACCACCCGCACCGATGATCCCAATGCCATCGTGGCTTTTTCTTCCGGATCCCTTTTAAATATTGCCACCGGAAAATACGGCAAGTGGACGGAAAACGATGTTCGGTGGCTCGCCTCCGCCGGGGCTGATTTCGGCGCAGTAGTCGTCAGGGCCGACTCCAGGTTCAAGACGCTGGCTGATTTGATGACGGAATTAAAAAAGGCGGAGAACAGTGTGGTCGTCGGTGCAGGCGGCTCGGTGGGTTCGCAGGACTGGATGAAGGCGGCACTGCTCATCAAATCGGTTGACAAAGATCCGAAAAAGATGCGCTATGTTGCCTATGACGGCGGCGGTGACGCCATTGCCGGGCTTCTCGGCGGCAGTATCGAAGTCTATACCGGGGATGTTGCTGAGATGGCCTCGCACATGGACGGCAGCATGCGCGTTCTCGCCGTTATGTCCGCCGATCGTCTGCCGGCGCCATTTGCTGAATATCCCACGGCCAAGGAACTTGGTTATGATGTCGAATGGACCATCATGCGGGGGTACTATATGGGCAAGAACGTCTCTGATGAGGCATATAACGCCTGGGTAGACGCCTTCAATGGTGTGTATGGAACGGAGGAATTCGCCAAGATCCAGAAAGAAAAAGGTCTCCTCCCGCTCAATATGGCCGGTAAGGAGTTCGATGCAGATGTCAAACGGCGCGTTGAACGGATGCGTGGCATCGCCAGGGAAGCAGGTTTGATCAAGTAAGATTTCGGTTGAGAAAACTTCCCCGGTCCGACATGTGGACCGGGGCTTTCGGAGGGAGAAATGGCGGATAGAATTTTTGGCTGTATCGCCCTGGCCATTGTCCTCGGCTATGGTTTTATTGCCTTCACCATAATTGAAGCACCATTCCAGTATGACCCGCTGGGGCCCGAGAGCTGGCCGCAGATACTTGCGGTCTTTGCCGGTCTCTGCTGTATTTATATAATCCTACTGCCCGATGGCGGTGGGTTCAAGGTTCTCGGGACGACCCTTGTTCGTGTTGCCGTCCTGATCATTTTGTTGTCGGGCTACGCCTATCTCTTTGAGCCGCTGGGCTTTATCCTGTCGACCACCCTGTTTTGCCTGGTTCTCTCGAAAATTCTCGGTGCCACTGTCGGGCAGGCGGTGCTGTTTGGTGTCGCATCCGGTAGTTTCGGGTATCTGATCTGCGCCGTCTTGCTGGACTTGAACCTGCCGGAAGGCATGGTTTTACACATAGTGCGAGGACTGTCATGAACGAAGTACTTTCCGGACTCTACCAAGGTTTTGGTGTCGCCCTTGACCCGATGAATCTCCTCTACGTGATTATCGGCTGTTTCTCGGGGACACTTATCGGTGCCCTGCCGGGAATTGGCCCCATCAACGGGGTGGCCATTCTTCTGCCCATTGCCTACGGTCTGGGCCTGCCACCCGAGTCGGCCCTCATTCTTCTCGCCGGGATCTACTATGGCGCCGAATATGGGGGTCGTGTCTCGTCCATTCTGCTCAATGTTCCGGGCGATGCCGGGGCGGTCTTTACCACCCTTGACGGCAATCCCATGGCCAAAAAAGGAGAGGCGGGACGGGCTCTGTCCCTGTCGGCAATCGCTTCCTTTGTCGGCGGGACGATTGCCGTCATCCTCATGTCTCTTTTCGGGCCAATGCTGGCCTCGGTTGCGATTCACTTTAATCCCTCGGATTATGTCGCCCTGATGGTCTTCGCCTTTACCTGCCTGGCCTCTCTTGTCGGCAAGAATCCTGTGAAAACTCTGCTCGCGGCGATAATGGGCCTGATGATCGCCTCCATCGGCATCGATGCCAATACCGGGGTAGCCAGATTCACCTTCGGTATTCCTGATATCCTTGCCGGCATTGATTTCCTCGTTATCGTTATCGGTCTTTTCGGCATGGGTGAACTGATAACTCTGGTGGAACATCAGATAACCGGCAAATTGATGGTCCTTCCGGTCGGCAAAAGCTTTGTCTCCCTCAAGGATCTGCTCGTGGTCAAATGGATAATCCTTCGCTGTTCGTTGATTGGATTTTTTATCGGTGTTCTGCCGGGGACCGGGGCCTCGGTGGCTTCGGCCGTGGCTTATGGTACGGAAAAACGGATAGCCGGGAAAAGTGGGGCAAGTTTCGGCACCGGAGATATTCGCGGTCTTGCCGCACCGGAGGCGGCCAATAACGCCTCGGCCGGGGGAGCTATGGTACCCATGCTCACCCTGGGAATTCCCGGTTCCGGAACCACCGCTATTCTTCTTGGAGCGCTGCTGCTTTTCAATGTCACGCCCGGCCCCTTGATGTTTCAGCAGCGCCCGGAGATTGCCTGGGGCTTGATCGCCTCCATGTATATAGGTAATCTTGCGCTCCTGGTCATCAATCTGCCGCTGGTCGGTCTGTTCGCCCGGCTGTTGACCATCCCGCAGAAATATCTGACCCCGCTGATCGCCGTCCTGGCCTTTATCGGCGTGTATTCGGTGGTGAGTAATCCTTTCGATCTGTACATGATCATCGGCCTTGGTCTTTTTGGCTGGCTGATCAGGAAGATGGGTTTTTCTCTTGCCCCGGTCATTCTTGGAGTGGTTTTGGGTAACCTGTTTGAAGACAATCTGCGCCGGGCGCTGTCAATATCCGGCGGCGACTGGATGGTTCTTCTGCAGTCCGGACGGAGTATAGTTATCTACATTCTTACCGTGCTGATCCTGGTTCTGCCGCCTCTTTACAGCAGGATAAAGAGAAACAGAACAAAAGAAACGGCGGATATCGAGAAATGATGTCTCCGGCCGCATCGGATTGAACAGGAAGATTGCAGAATAAAGGTATGACTGGAAAATCAATAACGGCAGGGTTGCAGGGCAATTCACTGCTGCGGGTGATTGTCACACTTGCAACAGGTACTGCTGGGGCTCTGCTGGCGCATATGGCCGGGCTTCCGGCCGCTGCCCTGATCGGTTCCACCCTTGCCGTTTCCGTCGTATCGTTTTGCCGACTGCCTACTTCTGTTCCGCCGTGGCTGAGGAATATGGCCTTTGCCGCCATCGGCTGTTCTCTTGGTTCCGGGGTGAACACTGATTTCCTCGAACTGGCGGTGAAATGGCCTCTTAGCCTGGGCGGCCTTGTCCTGGTCATGGGTGCGGTGCTCTTTGCCGGCAGCTGGGTTCTTACATCCTTTTTTGGTCAATCGAAGGTGACCGCGATCCTGGCGGCTTCGCCGGGGGCTCTGAGTTATTCCCTGGCCATTGCTGCCACCGGCGTAGGCGACGCCAGGGCAATCATCGTTATTCAGAGCATCAGATTATTGTCAATTACGACCGGTCTGCCCCTGATACTCGACTTGATGGATCTGCAGCACGGTAGCGGCGGCGGTAACGGGCAGAGCAGTATCTCTCTTGCGGCTACCGCCGGTCTGTTCCTGCTGACGCTGCTCTTTGGCTATCTATTAAACAACAGACGATTACCGGCTGCTTATCTGATAGCCGGGGTCCTGGTGAGTGGCGTCCTGCATTATCTGGGGGTTGTTTCCGGCCGGCCGCAAAGCGGATTTTTATGGGTCGGTTTTGTCATTACCGGCGCGGTCATCGGCGCCAGATTTACCACTATTCCGCTTGCCGATATTAGACGACTGGTTGGCGGAGCCATGGCCGTGGTTGTCGTTTCCAGCGGTCTTGCCGCGTTTTTTGCGGTTTTGGCAGCAAAAATTCTTCATTTACCTTTTGGCCAGCTATGGGTATCTTACGCACCCGGCGGAGTAGAGGCAATGGCGGCAATGGCCCTTTCTCTCGGGTACGACTCGGCCTTCGTCGCCACGCATCATCTTTTTCGAATCATTTTATTGCTTTTTATTCTGCCCGTTCTTCTGAGAATGTTCAGAAAAACCGAAACCAAAACATCCTCTAACGGGTAAAGAACACGCTCAATTTACTTCATTTATCCCCATCCAAATTTAGGAAACACATATGATCGCACAATACAGGCAGACAGAAAAAGCACGACTGATGCTTGGGGTTGAACCATTGCCGCTGACCCGGCAACAGGTCCTGCAAGTCACTCTCCTCCTTGAACAGCGCCATCGGGAAAGTGAATTTCTATTAGGACTGCTGCAGGACCGGGTCGAGCCGGGCGTTGGTCAGGCGGCACAGGTAAAGGCAGAGTGGCTGGAAAAAGTGGCGCTCGGCCAGGTTTCTGTGCCTCTACTGGCACCGAAATCCGCCATCGCGATGCTGGGACAGATGGGCGGTGGCTATAATGTCGGGGCACTGGTGCGGCTGTTGGCGAGAGAAGGGAGCGCAGCATCGGCCGCAGCAGCGTTGAAAGGGTTGATCAAAGTGTATGAGGCCTTTGACCAGATAGCGGAACTGGCAGAACGAAATCCTTACGCGAGGGAAATTATTGAATCATGGGCGAAAGCGGAGTGGTTTACCACAAGTTCTGCTCTGTCCGAGACGATGGCCCTGACCGTCTATAAAGTGGATGGGGAGATCAATACGGATGACTTCTCACCCGGCAACCAGGCGCAGTCCCGGGCTGATATCCCCCTCCATGCCACCTTCTTCGGGTCCAAGCGATTTCCCGGCGGGATCGAAAAGATCAGCGAATTGCGCCGGGCCGGAAAGATCGTCGCCTTTGCCGGCGATGTGGTCGGCACCGGTTCGTCCCGCAAGTCGGCGATCAATTCGCTGGCCTGGCATATCGGCCAGGATATTCCCAATACCCCGAACAAGCGGCGGGGCGGTGTCGTGCTTGGGGCGACCATTGCCCCGATCTTCTATGCTACCGCCCGAGACGCCGGAACCTTAGCTCTGCAATGCGATGTTCAGCAGCTGAAGACAGGCGATGAGATTGTTCTCGATTTGACGAGCTGGCAAATCATTTGCGGTGACAGGGAAATCGCCGTAGCGTCACCGCCACCTACCTTGAAGGACGAATATCGGGCTGGAGGTCGCTTGAATCTCATTATCGGCAAAGACCTGACCCGTCTGGCCTGCAGTTTTCTCGGTGTTCCGGAGCCGGACTTTTTTGCAGCCACCGAGAATCCGCAAGCCAAGGTATCCCAGAGCTATACCCTGGCGCAAAAGATGGTCGGCCGGGCCTGTGGACTACCTGGCGTCCTGCCCGGTACGGTCTGCCAGCCGAAGATAACCACCGTCGGTTCCCAGGACACCACCGGGCCGATGACTATGCAGGAGATTGAGGAGCTGGCATGTCTGCGATTCAAGACCGATTTGTTCATGCAGTCATTCTGCCATACCGCCGCCTATCCCAAGAAATCTGATGGTCCACGGTGGCAGACAATGACCGAGACCACTATCAATTGCGGCGGGGTGGCACTGAAACCAGGGGACGGGGTTATCCATCCCTGGCTGAACAAAATGCTCATCCCCGATACAGTGGGCACCGGTGGCGATTCCCATACCCGCTTTCCTTTAGGCATTTCTTTTCCCGCAGGTTCCGGCCTGGTCGCCTTCGCTGCGGCGCTCGGTTTCATGCCCCTGGAGATGCCGGCGTCGGTACTGGTACGCTTTATTGGCCGGCGTCGGCCGGGTATCACCGTGCGGGATATGGTCAACGCTATTCCCCTGGCGGCGGTTGCGCATGGCTTTCTTACCGTCAGCAAACAGGGCAAAAAAAATATCTTTGCCGGGGCGATCCTGGAGATAGAAGGCATTGATGATCTCAGTGTCGAGGAAGCTTTTGAACTGAGTGATGCCTCCGCTGAGCGAAACGCTGCTGCCTGCACCGTCGCTCTTCCCCTGCAGGCGGTGACGGAGAATGTGCACAAGAATATCACCCTGCTGAAACACCTGGTTGAGGACGGCTATGCCGATACCGAGGCTCTCCTGCGACGGATCATGGCTCTGGAGGAATGGCTGGCAAAACCGGTACTGCTGAAAAGAGATGACCAGGCTGAGTTTCTTGCGGTCCTGGAAATAGATCTCGATGCTCTTTCTGAGCCGCTCCTGGCCGTCCCAAATGACCCGGACGATGTCAGACCGCTGAGCGCAGTTGCCGGGACCAGGATCGACGAGGCCTTTATCGGCTCGTGCATGACCCATCTTGGTCATCTGCAAACTGCAGTCCGCCTGCTCGAAGGTGAGCAGTATGCGGCAAGTCGGATGTGGATAGCCCCCTCCACCCGCATGGATCGCGACGCCCTCCGGGCGGAGGGTGGTTTGAGCATCTTCGGCCAGGTCGGTTGTAGGGTCGAAATTCCGGGTTGCAGCCTGTGTATGGGTAATCAGGCGCGGGTGCGGCCAGGGGCCACGGTTATTTCCACCTCGACCCGCAATTTCGACAATAGGCTGGGCGATGGTGCCCAGGTCTATCTGGCATCGACAGAACTCACCGCAATAAGCGGTCTTTTGGGCAGGTTGCCGAGTGCAAAAGAATATTTTGCCTTTCTCGCCAGAAAATAGGGGAAGGTACGTACACCCAAAGCAGTCTGCCCAAAGGAGTCTGATATGACCAGGATACAAGTAAAGAACCCAATTGTTGAGCTGGATGGAGATGAAATGATCAGAATTATCTTACCACAGAGGAATTTTGGATAAAACTTGATGAAAATCTTCCATTGGTAATGGAGATGGCGGTGAAGCAAGTATGAACAGCCATTTTCACGCGGATAAACTGTTCTTTTGGTCATTTTGATCCCGGTGTGTTAGCTGTTTATAAAACTAGCCCCAAAGCTCGAGAACCAGGTTCCGGCTCAGGTCGAGATATTTGTCTTGCATCTCCGGAGCATTGCAGAATATTTCCAGGGTAATGGTGCTGTCGTAACCGGCTGCTTGTAACGAATGCACCGCATTTTTCCAATCAACCGTTCCCACGCCCAAAGGCATATGATCATCGGATCTGGATCGGTTGTCGGAAAAATGAACATGCTGGATATGTTCGCCCAGCTCGCCGCAAAAAACCTCATGATTGTCGAGGCCGAAATTCGCATGACCGACATCAAGATGCAGTTGTAAACCGGGTACCGCCGCCAGCAAGGTTTTAAAAGTGGAAACGCGGTCAAAGGGGGCTGTATAGTTCTCAAATACCAGCGTCAGCCCATGGGAGGCGGCCATTGCCTCGATCGGTTGCAATGCCTCGATATTCAATGCCAGCAGATCTTTTTTCATCGCCGGCGGACAAAAATAGCAGGGATGGATGTTCATTACCTGTGCCCCCAGGGCGGAAAAAATCTCGGCACATCGCTCGAGTTCCACAAGGCAGGCGTCGCGGACGGCCTGGATCGGATAGGCATAGGGCAGGCAAGGGTCGGTATGGCCGGTGATCGAGAGACCATAGGCATCAAGCAGCGGCCGCATTCCGTCAATATCAACGGTGGCGGCATGCGGTCCTTCGATGGTCAAATCCAAAAAATCAAATCCGGCCTTGCCGCAGAATGCTGCTTCGTCGTAGACCGATTTGGACGGGTTGTTCATTATGCCGATTTTCATGGTAGATTTCTTTTTGTTGGTATTTTTACTGGTAAGACATGATTTGTCAAGGAACAGGGAACAGTATGACGAGCATCATACAGAGGAAACATACTCCTGGTGGAAAATCCTGCCCCGCCTGGCCTGCAGATTCCACCATCACGTCGTGTTTTTCCGAGTGTGGGCAATATCGCTATGAGCTTGCAGAGATTTGGCATCAAGGTAAGCCGCTGGTCTTGTGGATTCTTATGAATCCGAGCGTTGCATGCGAGGACTACAGCGATCCTACCCTGCGCAAGACTGGTAAATTCGCACGTGCATGGGGCTATGGAGGTCAACTGATCGGCAACCTTTATGCCTATCGCGCTACCGATAAAAACAGACTGCTGGATGTCGATGACCCGGTCGGGCCGGACAATGATACATCGATCCTTCGCATGGCCAGTCAGGCTAAAACAATCGTTCTTGCTTATGGTCAACCGCCAAAAAAACTTCAAAAGCGGGGACAAGAAGTTGTCGAACTGTTAAAGAATTATCCAGGGCTTTCCTGTCTGAAATTGGCGATAGACGGAAAAACCCCCTGTCACCCCTTATACCTGCCCGGCAACCTCATCCCGAAACCGTATCGGTGCGTTAGCGTGTGACTCAGTAAATTTTATATGAAAATCATATGCAGGGAGAATTATTTGGAATTGTTGAATACTCATTTGGAAACATTGTATTCTTACTTAAGAGCGATCTTTGTTTTTGCTCTATTGATAGCACTGCTATCATTCGTTAATGGATGTTCCATCGTCAAAAATACAACTCCACCGGAAGAATTTGAGTATAAAAAAACAGGAATAGCTTCATATTACGCCAAGAAATTTCAATACAGGAAAACAGCCAGCGGCGAGACCTATAACGATAATTTAATGACAGCGGCCCATAGGACCTTACCCTTTGGCACCGATGTGGTTGTGACAAATCTCAATAACGGCAAATCTGTTAAGGTCACCATTAACGACAGAGGCCCATATGTAAAAAGGAGAATTATTGACCTCACCAGGGCTGCATTTTCAAAAATTGAAAATATCGATAAAGGGATTGTAAAAGTGGAAATCAGGGTTGTTAATTAATCAAAAGCTTATAAACCTGGCTGCACGACATCAGTACACACATCAGAATCACCAGCGGCCGAATCAACCTCTCGCCGCCGTGCAGCATGGTATGACTGGCGAGCATTGCCCCGCAGAGCTGGCCAGCCATCATCGCCAGAGCGAGTATCCAGACAAACTTGCCGGCGGCGGCAAAGAGGGCCATGGAGCAGATGTTGGAGGTGAAATTAAAGAGTTTCGCCCGAATGGTGGCCTGCAGCAGTGTCTGGCCGCGAAGAAGCACCCCGCTGGCGGCAAAAAAAGAGCCGGCCCCTGGACCGATCGCCCCATCATAAAAGCCGATGAGTGGAACGGCGGTAAGGCCATAGGCCCTTTCTGATTGTCGGGCGATAGTTTCCAATTTACCCACCTGCGGGACGGCAAAGAAATACCCGGCGACACCGAGCAGAAGAAAAGGAATTCCCCAGTGCAGCCAGCTGGTATCAACTCTTTGGATCAACCAGGTGCCGAGCATTGCACCGATGGCCGCAGTACCGACCAGGGGCAAAAGCCGCATGACTTTGAGATGCCCTTTCATGATCAGCATGAGTGTCGCGGTCATGGTGCCGACAAACCCCTGGGCCTTGTTGGTTGCCAGTGCGGCAAGTGGTGGTACCCCCGCCAGCAGCAAGGCCGGCAGGGTGATGAGCCCGCCTCCGCCGGCCAGGGTATCGACCCACCCAGCAAGCAAACCGACCAGAAACATAATCAAGATAATTGCCGTCGACCAATCGAGTTCAGCCATATTGACTCCTTTACCGGTACCCTCACCGGACCTGCGCCCTGATGTACAGACAGCGTCTCAGGATGGTTATGATAATACCGGATCATTATAATCAGTTTTGATGCTAAAATAGAGCGTTACTAGAATGAATGCGATGGAAACGAGGAAAAGAACCCGATACGCATCCGCCTGCATGAAGGAAAGCAGATCGAGGGCCTTGCCGAAGAGAAGAGGAAAACCGCAACCAACCGGGATGGTAAGAATCGGCGCTAGGGCAAAATAGGAGGTGGTATCGGCTTTACCGGCAAATTTTTTCACCGACGGGGCATAAATCATATTGCGGATCGCCCGGGAAAATCCCAGCAGATAACTGACTAGGAAGAATGTATGATACCCAGGCAAAAAGCTGAGAAGAAGCAACAGGAATAAGGTTATCAATTTCGACAGCACGAGCTTTTGTTTCAGCCCGAGAAGGTTCGTTGCACCGAGAAAGATGTTCACGGTGATCGAACCGGCATAGATGCAGGCAACAAAGATATTTTTAAAGCAGACGTCTCTATACTCTATATTGGTCCATCGTAGTTTACCGTAAACACTTTTGAACCACTCCACTGCCTGCTGTCATTCTTGCCACCCTGCGCCACTGGTGCAGCCGGGGAGCATCAATTCATTCTCGCCTGACGCTGTGACCATTATTGAGGAATAACCAGCCTCATTGTATCCGCGATTGAACAAAAAACCAGCTTTTAATAAACAGCCCTCCCGGCATCACCGGCGTTGAGTATGCCTTGTCTGATGCCGTAGTTCTTGCTTGATGCTTGTGCAAATAGGAGCCGGGATGAGACGACAGCTGCTCAATGAAAGGTCGATCTATACAATTGCTAGATAACTTGTTATCTTATCGGCATGGGATTAAAGATGTTCCAGTAGTGAACCAAGTAAGTCGATATGAAAATTTCAACAAAGGAGAATTACATGGAAAAATGGGTATGCACTATTTGCGGTTATGTTTACGATCCGGCTGCAGGGGATCCCGATAATGGCGTTGATCCGGGTACAGCATGGGAAGATGTGCCTAGTGATTGGGTGTGCCCGCTTTGCGGGGCTTCAAAGGACGATTTCGAAAAAGAATAAAAACACACAGGCGTTCTGATAGGAGAAGGCTAGGGGCCTATCCGAGAATAGGCATTTTCACAAAAACTGTACATACTGTAATTGTTGCACTGCGGACAATTTGTATCTGCAGCCAACCGGGTATGAGTGATTGTAAATGTGAGAACGATAAGCTGTTTTTTGACTGTCCCGGGAATGGGGGAAGGAGGCTTCCCCCATTCGGAGATCGGCGGGGTAATCCTATTTGATCAGATTTTTACTTTTAAGCCAATCCATGGCCACATCGTGAACCGGTTTATGGTCTACGTCCACGGCTTTGTTGAGCTGCTGCATCTCTTCTGTGGTCAGGTTATCCGCAAGTGGTTTTAGGATGGTTTTAATCTCCGGAAACTTATCAAGGATTTCCTTCCTGACGACTGGTACGGGATTGTAAACGGGGAAGAAAGACTTGTCGTCTTCAAGGTTGACAAAGCCGAAGGCCGCGATTCTACCATCTGTGGCAAAACCCATTGCAGAATTGACCAGCCCTTCTTTCAATGCCTGGTAGGTTAGACCCACAGACATTTTTTTGACCTGTTTGACAGGAAGCTTAAAATTATAGACTTTCATAAGACCTTTAAATCCGTCAGGGCGCTCCCAGAATTCAGAATCCAGAGCGAATATCAGTTTGTCCGGATTTTTAGTGACGTAGACTCCAAGATCGGAGATATTCTTGATGCCGAGTTTCTCCGCTTCTGCCTTATTCATCATCAGGGTATAGGTATTGTTGAACTTGACAGGATCGAGCCAGACAAGATCCTTCTCGGAATCGGCTTTTTTGACCCAGTCATAAACCTTTTCAGGAACTGTCATTGTTTCTGTGTCTTTCTGCTTGTAATACAGAGTGTATGCCGTGCCTGTATACTCGTAATAGAGGTCAAACTGGGCATTCTCCAATGATTTTCTGGCGATCACCGACCCGACCCCTGTCTTCAGCGTAACATCGAACCCTGCCTGTTCGAGAAGGATGCCGGCGAGTTCCGGAAGAAGGAGTTGTTCTGTATAATTTTTACCGCCCACTATTAGGCTTTTGTCCTTGGCCAGGACACTGCCTGGTAAAAGTAACGTCAAAATAAATATTGACGGAAGAACTAGTTTAAAAATCGTTTTCATGTCATACCTCCTGTTAGGCTCTTGACTGAATGCCAGAGAGTTCTAGTTTTCAAGGATTTGAACAAGGAATACGTTGAATATTTTGCTCAAATCCCTGGTTAAGTGCTCTTTTTTTGTGCAGAAAAAAAGAATTCCACACCTTTGCTACTTGGAAAGACGCAGACCCTTTGAGACCAGGGCCAGCCCCAGTAGTTCAGATAGAAAATCCGCAAAAAGTGCCAGTAGTGTTACCGGAATAGCACCGGCCAGCAGCTTGTCCGTCTGCATAAGACTTATTCCTGTGAATATGAGATCTCCCAAGCCTCCTGCCCCGATGACATAAGCGAGTGCGGCTGTGCCGATGTTGATTATCAGGGCTACCCTGAATCCCGTGAGAATTACCTCCATGGCATTTGGCATCTCCACCTCCATGAGAATCCTCATAGGGGGCATTCCCATGCCTTTCCCGGCATCTATGAGTTCCGAGGGTACTGCGGTAATCCCGGCAAGAGTGTTTCTAGCGATGGGAAGGATGGAATAGATGGTCAGCGCGAATACTGCCGGCTTCATGCCGATACCCAGGAAACTCATGGCCAGTGCTAGAACGGCAAGGGAGGGGATAGTTTGTCCCAGTCCGATAATATACATGCAGACCCCAGCGTATTTGCGAAACCTCTGCCTGGTAAGCACAATTCCCGCCGTTACTCCTATGATCGTGGCAAAAATCATACTTACGGTCACCATGTACAGATGCTGGAGGAACAATTCCATGATAACGGGATATTCGTATGGATCAGAGAGTAATTCTACTAAACCCGTTCGTTCAAACGTCACACCCGCAATCAGTATGATAACCGCAATGATAATCCTGTATAATTTTGCAAATAGTCTCTTCATCGCGAAAGTTTCCTTTGTACCCTGATGCCTTCTGGCGTCGTTATCCTTTCCAGCAGAGCCATCCCACCGTCTACGATTATGGCCAGAAGAGAAACAAGTATGGCGCCGCTCATTATCATCTCCGGATATACGCGGGCAATACCTTCCTGGATGTACACCCCCAACCCTCCTGCTCCGATGTAGGTGGCAATAGCTGCAACTCCAATATTCATGACGGCAGCCGTCCTTAATCCAGCAATAATTACTGGTATGGCCAGCGGGATTTCCAGCTCTCGCAAAAGCTTCCACTTACTCATGCCCATGCCTCTGCCTGCGTCCACCAGTGAAGGGGGAACATTCTTTATGGCTGTATAGGTGTTTCTGATAATAGGGAGCTGACTGTAAAGAACCAGGGCTATAATAGCAGGAACTTTTCCCAGGCCCATATTAACTATCGCAAGAATGGGGAGCATCAGTCCAAACAGGGCGAGGGAGGGGATGGTCATAAGTATGTTGGCACCGTTCAAGACCCTGGATGTAAACTGCTCATGCTTGGTGATGACGATACCCAGAACCACGCCAATTGGGGTGGCTATAAGAAGCGCTATGCCAACAATCCAGATATGCTCCCAGGTGAGATACACAACCTGGTTAAAGTTATCCATTATGAATCGCAGTGTACTCATGACGATACCTCGGTTTCCACATTTTCTGTTTCATCGGCGTAACTTGCTTTTACAGCTTTCTGTATGTCGTTGTAGGTTACCGTCCCGGCGAAGTTTTTATCTTCGTCTACAACGCAGAAGGTTGGGGTATCATACATAAGCATTGAGGAGAGGACATCCCGTAGTGGGGTTTTTTCCCTCAGGAAATGGGGATACGGTTCCACCACATCTCGTACCGGCCCTTCTTCATACTTGAGAGATTTCTGCGTAACGAAGCCTATCGGTTTGTTGCCTTCGAGCACTATGCCGTAGCGAGATTCCTTTGTGCTCAAAAAATGTAATGCTTCCTGACAACGGTCGGCTCCCTGGATGATGTTCTTTGGCTTTCGGTTGATAATATCACTTACCTTCATGAGTCCAAGGACTTTCAGTGCCCTGTCGGCACCCACGAAGTCAGAGACAAATTTGTTTTTGGGCTGGGTCAGAATGATCTCGGGTGTGTCGTACTGT
Organism: Desulfocastanea catecholica; assembly: GCF_054657295.1. Classification (NCBI taxonomy): domain Bacteria; kingdom Pseudomonadati; phylum Thermodesulfobacteriota; class Desulfobulbia; order Desulfobulbales; family Desulfobulbaceae; genus Desulfocastanea; species Desulfocastanea catecholica. The sequence continues at coordinate 119,538 of NZ_BAAHYZ010000007.1, read as the reverse complement.
ACAAGGCGTCCCTTGTTGAAGATAGCAATGCGATCTCCCATCTTTATCGCTTCGTGTATATCATGAGAGACAAAGGCCACAGTCTTTTTCAGCTTTGCCTGAAGTTTAAGAAACTCATCTTGAATCTCTTCTCTGTTTATGGGGTCTATCGCGCCGAAGGGCTCATCCATGAGAAGGATATTGGGGTCTGCAGCAAGTCCCCGAGCGACCCCCACCCGCTGTTGCTGCCCCCCGGAGAGCTCTGCGGGGTAACGGTCCCTGTATAGTTCAGGATCCAGGTTAGTCATTTGCAGCAGTTCATCAATGCGCTTACTGATACGTTCTTTGTCCCACCGTAGAAGTCTGGGCACAACGGCGATGTTTTCGGCTATGGTTTTGTTTGGGAAGAGCCCGATGGCCTGAATGACATATCCCAGGCGCTGCCTGAGCTGGACGACATCGATGTCCATGATATTCTGATCTTCTATGGTTATGATCCCTCGTGTGAGTGTCTCCAGTCTGTTGGTAAGACGCAGAGTAGTCGTTTTGCCGCATCCCGACGGGCCGAGAAACACCACTACTTCGCCCTTCGGAATGGTGAAGCTTATATTATCAAGGGCGGTAACGGTATTGATTCCCTTACCGAATATTTTTGTTACAGATTCATAAGTTATCATTGGAGACCTCTTTGTTCTCGGAGTTGCACATCTATGTTTAAGAGTATTGGTATAACCCTTATCGCGATCCTGCAGTTCCATACCATTGATCAGCGCAGGAGCCTTCTTGGCGTTTTCAGGTAGAACGGACTGGTTGCTTGCGTATACAGGTGGACAACTTTTATCGCCTTGCTCTTACTGAAATACCTTCACCATTTGGCAAAATTCGGTTGGTCAAGGTTGAATTTGGTGACAAGGCTACGCCTAAATCTGTTTACCTACAGAAATTTGCTGGAGTGGTTACACAATCAGTTTGGTATTCCTCCGGCATTACCTCTCATGCAGTTTGGTAATTAATGTTTTTGCCAAGTCACAAAGCACTATGAAAAAACTGAAAAAACACAATTTTCTGATTCTTCCGGCAAGGACAACGAACGACCATTCTTTTGGAATATTGTTGCGCATTCAAAATTACAAATGTATATAATAACATACATCATTTTTCAATACAAGGTATAAGCTAGGATGAAAGCGATGGTGGAGCAAACGGGATGACTGCCGAACAAATTCTTCGCGTTGCGATTACCAGATAAGCTGGCGGTTTCAGCTCTTTTAAATGCGGGTGTTCCCGTCGAAACGATTCAAAGTAGCGCTTGGCGGCATTCCGTTCACAATCGTTTTTGGTAGAACCTTCTTGTCGAGTGATGATCTCTGGGAATGTTGGAATAACAACCTTACAATCGGGGGAAGCAAAAGAAGCCGCATACATCTGCTGGTAGTATCGGATTACCCCATTTGTACATTTCTTCTTCATGCAGACAAACGACTCTTGTTGATTTTTATTTGACAGGCATTAACTTTTGTTTCGTTGTTGATCGGCTTCCATTCTCATCGACCCAGGTTTTTCTCCCTTCCACTTGGTAGTCGATCACAGGCAGTATCGTTGTAGTACGATACTGTCTTCGTAGCGAATTCTGTTTTTATAATTTTGAGGTAGTTCGGCACGTTGAAATGATACCATCCTCAATATCAAACTATTTTTAACGTAGTCTCCAGCCTACGTACCATCTCATCGGTTTGCCTCTGTCAATTTCATATTTGCAGAGTGGCGATATCCGATAATACAACGATTCGATGTCCATTTTTTCAGAAGCAATGAAAGGAGGATGGCCATGGAAACAATTCCACAACAACTCAATGTTGATCAATACGCCAAATGCCAAATGCATCGAAGTTTCGAAAAGAGTCCGATGGGATATCGATAACGACGTGCTGCGTGGTCGATCCTTTGACTTTTCACAGAAATTTCTTCCCGACGGTATTTCGAAGACCGATCAATTCACCTTTTTGACCGACGAAGACAAACGACTTGTCAGTCAGATTCAAGGGAGAACCTATGCCAATATGTTCGGATTTGTGGAAAGGTTTATCACGGCAAAGGTGCTCGAGTGTACACGTGATCTTTTTATTTCATTGAAAAGAAGAAACCACCCATGCCATGCTGGACGAACTGGAATGGGCAAGGGAAAATGCCAAGATTTCTGACGACGCACGCGATCGGGCGGTGGAGGAACTCATTGGAATTGTCGTGGATGTAGATGGTATTCTTCAGAGCCAGAGTGCAGTGGATGTCGACTATTTCCTCAAAATATCAGGTCGTTCTTTCACGGAAGATGAAATCCGGCAGCTGCAAAGCGGATTTTTGACAGCGTATCGCTGGCAATATATCTTTTCAGGTGTGGAGCATCCCCGATATTAGAAGATGTTGGCAGCAGTGACTAATGAAGCGCAGCGGCAAAGGCTCGTTGCGTCACTGGCAACTCTTACTTAAACAGGGCAAACGTTCCATTGCGGTTTTTTCACCAGCCATTCTTTCATCAATAAAGTACCTTACAATTGATATTTATCCCCATATCCCCTTGGGGTGATCATCAGATCCTTCCAGGTGAATGTCTGGCTGTTGCCGATGATGACGGTCGATTGCATGCCGATCTCCTGCTCGAGCATTTCCTCCAGTGTGGTAATAACGATCCTTTCATTGTCCCGGGTTGCTGCCGTGACGATGCCCACCGGGGTTTTGCCGTCACGGTGCAACAGAAATATCTCCCTTGCCCGGACAATCTGCTCGGTGCGTCGTTTTGATCTGGGGTTATAGATGGCGGTGACAAAATCGGCATCGGCGGCCGCCGCCAACCGTTTTTCAATGACTTCCCAGGGGGTGAGAAGATCCGACAGGCTGATGGCGGCAAAGTCGTGCATAAGCGGCGCGCCAAGCCGAGCGGCGCAGCTGTTGATAGCGGCCAGGCCGGGAATTATTTCTATGGTGCAGGGAGAGGCAGCTTCCTTGGCCATTTCAAAAACCAGACCGGCCATGGCGTAGATGCCGGGATCACCCCCTGAGACCAGGGCGACCTGTTTTCCCGCAGAGGCGATATCCAGCGCTTTGCGGCAACGATCCACTTCCTTCATCATCTCCGAGGAGATCACTTCCTTGCCGGTAAGGAACTCGGGGATCAGCTCGAGATAGGTTTTATAGCCGATAATAACCTCGGCCTTGGCAAGTACCTCGCTTGCCGCCATGGTCATGTGCTTGATGGATCCGGGGCCTGTGCCGACAACGTAAAGGGTACCTGCGCCACCGCCATGGTTACATTTTTCCATTTTCTTTTCCTGCTGAGTAAGTGATTACTTTGCGCGCTGAGCAGTGCGGCCGGTTCGGCAACGCCGATGGCCCCGACCGCTTTCATTGCGGCAAAGGAAGTTTCCAGATGCGTCAGTGTATTAATGGTATTGCTGTCAAAAAAATCTATCCGCCGGCCATAGTCTGCGGCGAACTGCAGCAGGCCGATTTCATTGTTTTTCTTATCGATGGAGGCCAGGTTGCGGATACTCGCCCTGCTGTACTGCAGGTCATGGAAGAGTTCGGCCAGGGCTTCCTCGAATTCATGTGCCGGAGTGCCGCGATTACAACCAATGCCGACAACCAGGTTCTGTGGCCTGAAGACCGGACAGCGCTGGGCAATCCCGGTCAAATGGGAAACGATGCAATCGGCTTGATCGGGGTCATCGATCTGTGTCAGACCTTTTGGCAAGGATGCCACCACCACATCGGCATAGAGGAAGAGGTGCCCCCGGTTGACAAACAGGGTGGAGAGTTTCGTTAACTCCTTTCGGCTCGGGGCGACAAGCTGCTGCTCCCTGGCCCAGAGGTCAAGGGCGACCAGCCCGAGGGTGTCGGAGGCGGTGGTAATGACCGGTGTCCCGCCGAGGAGACCGGCAACCTTTCGAGCGAGATCATTGCCGCCGCCAATATGTCCGGCGAGCAGACTGATCGCATGCTGGCCTTTTTCGTCAAGGACCACGACACAGGGGTCGCTGCCTTTGTCGCCAAGGAGCGGCGCGATGGCCCGCACGACAATGCCGGTGGCCATGATGCAGATAAAGCCATCGTAATGGCGCCAGTTCGCCGCAATTGTCTCGGCGAATTTCTCCCCCGGCTTCTGGATGAGGACCCTGGCCGTCTCAAGTAAGGGACAGAGCCTTGCCGCAAGTTCTCTGCCGCCTCTGGTTATGGCCAGAATGCCGATTTTCATGGACGGCTGCTGCCTTGTCGATAGCCGTGGGTGAAGGCTTCGTCGTACAGTTTGGAGAGGGCAGGGGGCGGTCCCTCGGCAAGCACCTGACCGACGGCAATAAGTGCCGTCTTGGTGATATTCGCCTCTTTCACCTGCGCCGCGATGGTCGACAAGGTGCCGCGAAGCTGCCTTTCGTCGGGCCAGCTGACTTTTTCGACGATAGCCACCGGGGTATCTTCCGGGTAACCGCCGGCAAGAAGGTCGGCGACGACGCCTTCTATCATGCCGACACTGAGAAAAATCATCATCGTTGCCTGATGGGCGGCGAGCAGGGCCAGATCTTCTTTTTCCGGAACCGGCGTTCGGCCGCCGCGGCGGGTAAAAATGACCGTCTGTGACACCTCCGGCAGGGTCAGCTCCGTCTTGAAAGCGGCGGCGGCAGCCAGTCCTGAACTGACGCCGGGAATGACCCGAAAGGGAATATTATTTTTGTCCAGGAGGGCGATCTGCTCATTGATGGCCCCGTAGATCGACGGGTCGCCGGTATGCAGGCGGACCACTTTCTTGCCGGCCAGCCATGATTGGAGGGTGATGGTAAACACTTCATCAAGGTTGAGTCCGGCCGAATCGTGGATTTCCGCCTTGAGACCGGTGATAAGCGCTTTAGGCACCAGGCTGCCGGTGTAGATAACCACATCGGCCTCGTGGAGCAGCCGTTGTCCTTTCACCGTAATCAGTTCCGGGTCACCCGGTCCGGCGCCGACAAAATGCACCTCGTGTCTTGCCGCAGCGGCTGTCTCTATTTCATCATCTAGCGCATTCATCGTGTTCCTGTCATAATGGTTATCGGATTGAAATCCAGCGTCCGGCCGTCCGGCTCGGTTCTGGTCACTTTTATCACCGAGGTGGCAACGGAAAAACCGTGCCTGTGCATCAGTTGCGGCGCCAGCTGCACCGTCCTGTCGATGACGCCGTTGATGACCAGACGGCCGGCACGGTCTAAACGACGGTCGAGCAAGGCAATTATTTCCCCCAGGGAACCGCTGCTGCCGCCGATGAAGACGCGGTCCGGGGGCGGCAGGTTGGCAAGTGCCTGCGGAGCCCTGCCGAAAACCGGCACTATATTGTAACAGCGAAATTTAACAATATTATTTTTTATATTGTTCAGCTCTTCCTCTTTATGCTCGATGGCATAGACGGTCAGCTCCGGGTTTGCCCGTGCCGCCTCGATGGACAGGGAGCCGCTGCCGGCGCCAATATCCCAAAAGATGCCAGTCGACGGCAGCTGCAGCTGATGCAGGCTTGCCGCCCGGACCTCATTTTTGGTAATCAGCCCCCGGCTGTGCTGTATCGACTCTTCCGACAGGCCGAAACGGTATGGGTAACGAGAAGAACTGCTTTCGGGCGCAGAGGGAATGAGCAGGCAGAGAATGTTCAGTGGTGAAAACCGCTGCCGGCACCCTTCGAGCAGCGTGCCGCAAAAGAGGTTCTCCGTTGAGAGACCAATGTCTTCGGCGACGAGCATCTCGATGGTTGCCGGCAGCACCGTTTCGCCGATCAGCTCGAGATAGTCGAGCAGCTGCCCGGCAATTTTATCCGGGCTGTTGGCTGCATCGGTGAAGAGCAGATTTTTTTCGTGGTTAAGGACTACGCCGGGGATATGGCTTCTCGTGCGGCCGTGCAGGCTAATGATTGCGGCATCGTCCCAGGGGATTTGAAACAGGGCACAGGCGCGCTGCATGGACGAGAGCGCCGGGTATATCCGCACACTATCCTGCGGGAATTCGGCAAGCAGCCGACGGCCGATCCCATAAAAAAGCGGATCCCCGCCGACAAGCACCGCCACATTGCTCTGCTGCAGGGCGGCGCGAATCGCCGTAAAAGCAGCCGCAAGGGGGGTGATTGCCAGGAATCGGCCGGGCAGGTGGGCAACGAGCGGAGCAAATCGTGTCGCCCCAACCAGAAGAGAGCATTCGGCTAGAATGGTCTGCTGTTCTCTGGTCAGTTCGGCATCGGCCAAGCCAAGGACGAAAAGTTTATACATAGGTGATGATTTCCGCCTTGTGATTGACCAGATACACCTTTACCTCGGTGCCGGTGACCTCCCGGCAGTATTCCCGGGCTTTCAGGCAGACCGCCTGGACCAGCTCACTATTGCCGGCATCCTCTATATGACTGTACATTTCCCGTGCGGTATTCGAATTTTCTATCTTGTGCAGTAGTGGTCCTGCCGCGCCGAGTTCGGCGAGCAGTCTGGCGCCGTCCACTGTTTCCAGGGCACCGTTGCGCACATGGGTCTGCGGGATGCGCAGGGCGGCCTTGATAATTTTCGCCCACATCCCCGACAGGTGGATGGTGGTGAAGTTTCGCCTTGCCGCCTCTTTTAAAGAAAACTCAAGATAATCACCCATCATCGCATAGGCTTCCTCCGGCAGGTCGAGCAGCTGCTGGGCACCTTTTTCCGAAGTCCTGCCGGTGGACAGGACGACATCGTGCAGACCGGCCTCCCTGGCCACGTCCAGCGAGGCGATGATGGTGGCGGTCCAGGCGTCGGCCGAGATGGGCCGGACAATGCCGGTGGTGCCGAGAATCGACAGGCCGCCGAGGATACCCAGCCGTTTGTTCAGGGTCTTTTCGGCCAGCTCTTCCCCCCTGGCCACCGAGATGGTCACCGTGCAGGGTTGATCGAGGGCAACTTCGCCAACGGCGGCGGCAATCATCTGCCGCGGTACCGGATTAATGGCCGGTTCACCGACCTGGATGGCCAGTCCCGGTTTGGTCACCATGCCGATGCCTTGCCCCCGGCAGAGGAGGACGTTGCCAAGGAGGACACATTGCCCGGCAGCCTCGACAGCAGAACGTGCATGACCGTCGCTGACCGTCGCCGCAATCTCGGCGCCATTGGTCACATCGGGATCATCCCCGGCATCTTTTATCACCGATGCGGTCGCCGAACCATTTGCGCCATCCCGGCCCGCTGTAATGCAACAGCGGTGCACGGCAAAGCTCTTTCGGCTGGCGTCGGGAAAGGGGATTTCGATATCTTTTGGACAGGACCCGTTTACCAGGGCCAGGACCGCGGCCTTAGCCGCTGCCGCCGCACAGGACCCGGTGGTAAAGCCGCTTCGGAGACGCTTTTTTGCCGCCATGATTATTTTGCCGCCAGACGAAGCAGGGCATTGATGATCGCCGCGGCAACCGGGCTGCCGCCCTTGCGCCCGAGGCTGGTTATATAACAACTATTCTGTTCCACCAGCAGATCCTTCGATTCGGCGGCATTGACGAAGCCGACTGGGACCCCGACGATCAGCGGAGCCTCGGTTGCGGGGACGTCGGCCAGGCTTCTGATCGCCTGGACCAGGGCCGTCGGCGCGTTGCCGAGGGCGATAATACCGATGTTGTGCGCAAGAGACATCTCGATGGCCGTCTCCGATCGCGTCTTGTTCTGGGCTGTGGCACGGGCGGCCACCTCCGGGTCGGCCACGCGGCAGATTACCTTGCCGCCCCATTTTGCCAGCATGGCCTTGCTGATGCCGGAGGCGACCATGGTGACATCGGTGAGGATATCCTTGCCCTCGCGGATGGCCTTTATTCCGGCCTCGATCGCCCCGGGTGAAAAGCGCATCGTGTCTTTAAAGGAAAAATCCCCGGTAGCATGGATGACCCGCTGGATGATCTTGAAGGTCTGTTCGTCCAGATCGGTGGGACCGAACTCTTGACGGATTATGCGAAAACTCTCCCCTTCGATGTCCCCAGGAAGAACCTGTTGTAATGTCACAGCCATAGTATTACTCTCGGCAAAAGTTGATAAAATTAATGAATTCGTCGGCCATCTGCGGGGCAAAGCCAAAGTGCAGATGCAGGTAGCCGCCCAGGGTCTTCTTGTAGGTATAGCCTTCGTGCATGCCATTATTTAAGGCGTAGACACGGCTAATATGCGCCGGCATGGTGTCAATATTCGAATAGTGAAACTCGTGGCCGCGCAGGATGGTACCCGGCGGCCCAAAACAGCACGTCGTCTGCGTTTGTACTTCTCGATAGCCAAGACTGGTTCTGCTCTTCTGCATGCGGGCCTGCACAGGGAAGGCGCCGACCATGGTATGCAGCACCTCCGCCTCATCGACAATGCCTTCGGTCAGATACATGAAGCCGCCGCATTCGGCGTAGACAGGCCTATCGTTTTCGATCCATTGCCGGATCGCGGCGAGCATCTTCTTGTTATTGCTGAGTTCTTTGGCATAGAGTTCTGGGTAGCCGCCGCCGAGATAGAGGGCGTCGACATCGTCCGGCAGCCCGGTGTCGGTAAGGGGACTGAAAAACGTCAATGCACATCCTGCGTCGCGCAGAATATCAAAATTATCTTCATAATAAAAGCAGAACGCTTTGTCGCGGGCTACACCGATGCGGCATTGCGTTTTTTTCGGTTGCGAAGGCGTGTCGGCAGCAAGTTCGGGCACAGTGCTGCACAGTTGGAGAAGCCGGTCCAGATCGACATGCTCGGCCACGGTTTTCGCCAGCAGCTGTATCGCCTCGGGGCCAAGAGGAGATTCGTCGCCGGTGAGCAGGCCAAGATGCCGGCTGGGGATGGAAAATTCCACTGTTCTTGGCAGATAGCCGAGGATTTCCGCCTGGCAGTGTTCCCGGATGGCGTCGCTGACCAGCTGGAGGTGCCTGGTACTGGCCACGCGGTTGAGGATGATGCCTTTCGGAGCCGCCTCGGGCCGCAACCATTCAAAGCCCTTGACAATGGCCGCGGCACTTTCCGCCATGGACCGCACATCAAGAACGAGAATGCCAGGTATGTTCAGGGTCTCCGACAGAGCGCCACTTGACGAAATGCCGCCGTCAAACATGCCCATAACGCCTTCAATGATGGCGATGTCGGCACCACGGCTATGACGCGCCAGTGTTTTTCTGGAAAACTCTTCGCCGCTCATCCACAGATCGAGGTTGCGCGATATCTTGCCGGTGACCAGCCTGTGCAGACCTGGGTCGATAAAGTCCGGGCCGCATTTGAAAGGCTGCACCGCATAGCCCTTCTCTTTGAAAGCAGCCATCAGTCCCAGGGCGACGGTGGTCTTGCCCGATCCGCTCGAGGTGCCTGAAACAATACATGTCGGGGTTGTGCTGTTCATCATAGGCTGCCTTGCAGGTTTTGGGCTTGTCGGTGGTGAAAAAGTTCGTTGAGCCGTTCAATGCCGTCAAGGATGCGAAGGGTTGGCCGGGACACCAGCGCTTCTTCAATTAAAAAGACCTGTCCCTCCCGCACCGCCTTGATTGCTGCAAAACCCGGTTCGTTCTGGATGGTGTCGATATCGACCGGATTCATTCTGCCGTGCTGGGCAAGGAAAATATCGATCTCCGAGCCGCGGCTGAGCAGCTGCTCTTTGCCGAACATGGCGATATTGGTAGCCCGAACCTGCTCGGCGTCGGCGGCGATATTGATGCCGCCGGCCTCTTTCAGGACAAATGTGCCGATACTTTCCGGGGCAAAGGTCTTCATCTTCTTGTGAATAGACTGGAAATACACTTTCGGCCGCTGGTCGTCCGGTACATTGGTCAAGCTGTCCTGAATAACCTTAAGCCGTGTCTGGAAAACAGTAATCATCTCTTGCGCCTGTGCTTCACGGCCGGTGAGAATTCCCAGGCTTTGCCAGTAGCCAAACATCTCCTCGACATTGTTCGGCTGCAGGGAAATAACGGCAATACCCGCCTGTTTCAGCTTATCGATAAACTGCGGATAGGATCGTTCGATCATCGGCCGGACCAGGACCAGGTCGGGCTGCAGGGCGATGAATTTTTCCGGATCCTCGCGGTAGGAAAAACGCGGCATATTCATAACCGAGGGTGGATAGTCATCGGATCTGGAGATCCCGACCAGCTGCTCTTTGGCCCCGAGACTGCACAGGTTTTCGGTATGGGCCGAATAGAGCGAGATGATCCGTGTAAACGGTTTTGCCACAGCTCTCACTTGACCGGAGCTGTCCACAATGGTTTTCACTTCGCCGGCCATGACCGGCACCGACAGGAGCAAAAAGGCCAGTATCACCAGTATCGCTGTCATCGGTTTGATGCGGTTGATCTGCTGGGTAAAAGCCCTGCTGTGTGTTGTTTTTATTACAGACATGATTGTTTATTGGTCAAAATATTGAAAGCTTACCTGTCGGGTCTGGTTGAAGGAATCAAAACCGACCTGTGCCTGGACATCGAACACCTCGGCAATGGTCTCCGCAGTCATGGTATCGGCTGTTGGACCATGCCGGGCGATCCGGCCGTCTTTCATAAAAATACTATAATCGCAATAGGCGGCGGCCAGATTGAGGTTATGGATGACGGCGATCACCGTCCTTTTCTCGGTCTGCACCAGTTTGCGGGCGATATTGAAAATCTGCAGGGTGTATTTGACGTCAAGACTGGAAGTCGCCTCGTCAAAGAGCAGTACCGGGGCATTCTGCGCCAGGGCCCGGGCGACCACCGCCCGCTGTTTCTGCCCGCCGGACAGGCTGTTGGTGTAGCGATCCCTGAGGGCGGTGATGCCTATGCATTCCATCGCCTGATCGACCAGGAACCAGTCTTGTTGTGAAGGTGCTGAGAAACGATCGATGTGCGGATGCCTGCCCATCAGGACAATCTCTTCCACGGTAAAACCAAAACCGGTGTCAAATTCCTGGGGAACCAGGGCCAGCTGCTGGGCGAGGCTTTTTTTCGAGTAGCGGCTCAGGTCCTTGCCTTTATAGTCGATCGTTCCGGTCAGCTGCTTTTTGCAGCCGGTGAGGAGATCGAGAAAGGTGGTCTTGCCGCAACCGTTCGGGCCGATGAGGCCATAAAATTTACCGGGCACAAGGCTGAGGTTGACATCCTGCAGCACCGGAGTCGGGCCGTAGGCAAAGGAAACGTTGCCAAGGGTAAAGAGATCTTCGTTACTCATAGCTTTTGCCTTTTTGCTTCTGACGGAAAATAATGCAGAAAAAAGGCCCGCCGATCAGAGCGGTCAACACGCCGATGGGTACCTCGACCGGGAGAACCGCCCGGGTCATGGTATCGGCGAGGAGCAGCAGGATGGCCCCGGCCAGGGCGGAGACCGGCAGCAGTTTACGGTTGTCCGGTCCGACCAGATAGCGCATCAGGTGCGGCACAATCAGGCCGATAAAGCCGATGATGCCGGTAACCGCCACACAGATCGCCGTCACCAGCGAAGCGGTGAGTAAAAGGATCTTTCTGACCTTGGCGGTTTCCACGCCGAGGGTATCGGAAGATCGCCGGCCAAGGCTCATGATGTTCAGATCCCGGCCATAGTACAAGGTCACCAGCATACCGAAAATGAGGGCGGCGCCGACCAGCAACACCCCGTTCCAGGTGCTCGATGCAAAACTGCCCATCAGCCAGAAAATGATGATCGCTACCTGTTCGTCGGCGAGATATTTCAGAAAACTGATCCCCGCCGACAAGATCGCCCCGACAATGACGCCGGACAGGATCAGGGTCTGCGCGGAAATCTGCCCGTTAAAAGTGGACAGCCGCATTACCAGGATCAGGGTGAGAATGGCCCCGACAAAGGCGAATATCGGGGTTGAAAAGTGGCCGAGCATGCTGACATTGGCAAGCAGTGCCAGCGATGCGCCAAAGGCGGCGCCGCTGGAGATACCAAGGGTATACGGATCGGCCAGAGGATTGAGGAGAATACCCTGGTAAATCACCCCGGATAAGGCCAGCCCTGCGCCGACCAGGGCGGCGGTGAGGATACGCGGCAGCCGGACGTCGATAACCACATAGGGGACGGTGGCTTCAATACTGTCGAGCAGGGAGGCATCGCCGGTGAGGGCAGCACCGATCACCCGGAGGATATCGACAGGCGATATGACCATATAGCCCATGCCCGTCGAGACTATGATGACCAGAACTGTGCCGACCAGCAGTGCGCAGGTGAGAAGGAGAAATTTTTTTTCTGAACGTTGACGCATTGTTTTCTCGAATGGCAATCAGGCCAGATGGTAATACATAACTGCCACCAGGATAATACAAAATGCCCTTGCCGTCTGACTGACGCCAACGAGCTGCAGGGCCAGTTGTGGAGAATAAATTCCAGTATAATAGGGCAGCTGGTGGCGAATTGCCCTGATCGGCGTCGAGAGAATATTGCCGACCAGCAGGGCCATCACCACCTCTTTTATGGTGAGACTGTTCGCGGCGAGCAGCGCACCTGCCGCGGCCAGCCCGGCGGAAAATTCCGCGGTTACATGCAGAACGACAATACCAAGGCTCTGCGGGTTGAGCCATGACAGAAACCATGCTTTTTCGGCAATGAACCCTTCCACCGCAGTAAATAAACCATACCTGTTGAAAAGAAAAAAGAGTAGATAGACCGGAACCATGAAGGACATGATCTTGACGATACGTTTTTTCAGTCGCCTGATACTCTTTTGAACGGCCTCTTTCCACCCGGTTTTGCCATGTTGCGGCGGCAGCGCCGCACTGACGCCGTTATTTGCCGGGAGAAGAATTCTTCCCGCCAGGACGACAAGGATGGTCTGCAGAATCGCGGCACTGAAGGTAAGCCCGACATAGAGTACGGCGCCCATCTTGATAAGTGGTGCGGTGAGGAAAAAAACCGTCGGCAGATGGAGAAAAAAGCGCGGCAGGGAGTTGAACAGGTTGGCCAGGATCAGCTCTTTTCTGGTCATCTGTCCCTGGTCGAAGGCCTCGGCGAGCATGGTGTTGGCGGAGACGCCCGAGAAAAACGCCACGGAAAAACTGGCACCGGTGACCGCCGATAATCTCCCTAGGCGGATAAGAGGACGGGCAAGGACCGCCAGACGGTGGGTCCAGTTAAGGCTTTCAATAAAATTGGCGATAAAAAGACCAAGAGTGATAAAAAAGGTGATCCTGATAATCGGCAGAATAACCTGTGGCCATATCGCGGTGATAAGATCCAGTTCCATTGAATGGTCAGCTTACAGAGGGAATTTCTTTTTTTACACGTTCATCAACACTGAGCGGCAAAAATCAACGTCCGTTTGTCAACGGGCGATACTACACCGCAGAGGCGAGAAAGAAAATAATTATTATGAAAAGAATTTTTCGGAGGATTTTTCGGCAGGCAAGGTGCCAAGTCGCCGAAACGGTGGATTTTGCGAGAGAGAAAACAGTTGACTTTCTCCTGGGCTGTTGCTTTATTGTAACGGATTTTCAGGTGCTTTGAAAAAAGCTTAAGAGGGAACCTCGTGTAAATCGAGGACGGACCCGCCGCTGTAACCGGGAACAGATTTCACGATGTGCCACTGGGAGTATCTCCCGGGAAGGTGTGGAAGATGGATGATCCGGAAGTCAGAAGACCTGCCTGAAATGACGGTATATTGCATCCCGCGGAAAAGGATGTCTACATCGAGACGAGGAACAACAGGGACTCCCCGGATCAAGGTTTTTGATTCGGGGTTTTTTATTCTCCGGATCACCACATTTCATGCAAAGGAGAATGTCTTATGTTGACCTCTGTCACAAAATCCATTGCCATCTCGCTGTTCCTGTTGCTGCTCACCGCCTCTCTGGTTGTCGGCCTTGAAAAACCATCGACTCCCGGGAAAACGGCGATCCTTCTTGCCGCTTTCGGCACCACCGAGCCGTCGGCGGTACAGGCCATCACCCATATCAGCGATAAGGTCAAAAAAGCCTATCCCGACACTGAGGTTCGCCTTACCTTCACCTCGAATATGGTTCGGGCGGTATGGAAAAAACGACGCCTTAACCCCCAGGAGTGGCTCGATCAAGGTGTTCCCGCGGACATCCTCAATGTCAAGAATATCATTCAGACCCTGGGTGATCTGCAGGAAGACGGCTACCGGAATATAATTGTGCAGCCGATGCATATGTTTTTTATGGAACAATCTCATGATTTGAGCAGTTATGTCCATGGCCTTGGCTCGATCCGGACCCTGAAGGAACGATGGCGGCCGTTTGATAATATTGTTCTCGGCCGACCGGCACTGGGCATGCCCGGTGACCGATACAATTATCATGACGACGTGGCACGGGTGGTGAAAACCCTGGCAAATGATGCAAAAGAAGCCCAGGAGCAAGGGGCCATCTTGCTCTACATGGGCCACGGCAATGAACACTGGTCTACCGGCATCTATGGGGAAACCGAGAAGAAAATGCGTGACGAATATCCGGGAACGACAACCTTTGTCGGCGTAGTCGAGGGGCTGCCGTCCCTGGAAGGGTTGCTGCCGCAGTTGCAGCTGACGAAAAAGAAGAAAATTATTCTTCGACCTTTTATGATAACCGCTGGTGACCATGCAAAAAATGATATGGCCGGGCCGGAGATCGATTCCTGGCAATCGATCTTGACTGCAAAAGGATATGAGGTGCGGTCGGTACTGCAGGGGCTGGGCTCAAACGACGCTTTTGCAGCGATCTTTGTCGAGTATATAGCTGATGCGGCAAAAGAAAGAGGAATTACCCTGCAATAACCTCATCGGGTATTGCTGGATTACTTAAATAAGGGAAGGTGGGCAATGCAAGGAACGTTTTATGTTGTTGGCGTAGGGCCGGGTGATCCGCAGCTGATGACCTTGAAAGCGGCAAGGATTCTGGAAAATTGCGATTTCTGGTTTGTGCCCTCCGCCTTTGAAAACGGCGGCAGTATGGCCCTGAAAATCGCCTCGGGTGCGGTCAGCAGAGAAGGCAAGACCATTCTGAGTCATCGTTTCCCGATGAAACAGATACCCAGGGGGGAAACTCCCGATGCCGAAGTAAAAAGTGCCTGGCAGGAGGCGGCAAAAACCATTATGGCCGCGCTCGGAGACGGGCGGGATGTTGTTTTTCCAACGCTCGGCGATCCGGCGATCTATTCCACCGGCTTTTATGTCTGTGAAACCCTCCAGGAGTACGGCTCGCCCTTTGCAGTGGAAATTGTCCCCGGCGTCTCCGCCATCGGCGCCTCGTCGGCAGTCGCTGCCTTACCGCTATGCCTTGGCGACGAACGGCTGGTGGTCATCCCTGCCACCTTCGAGAATGATCGTATTCGGCAGTTACTGGAATTGAGTGATGTCGTTGTCTTTATGAAGGTACATAAGGTTATGGATCGGTTGGTACGGCTCCTGGAAGACCTTGATCTGGTCGACAATGCGGTTCTTATCGAGCGATGCAGTCTGCCTGATCAGCGCATCTGGACTGATGTCCGTCAGGCAGTGGGGCATGATATTCATTACTTTTCCACCATGGTGGTAAGAAAGGAAGCATGCGCCAGGGAAAAGAGTTGAAATTGTAAGAGGAATTTCTCGGGCAGCCTCCTAGCGAAGGATCGATCTTTCTTTATGGTAGCCGCCTTTGGCAGTGACGTTGGGTAGAAGCACTGCTCCTCTGGCCATAAGGGTGCCGGGACTGGTAACGGAATTACAGCCGGTTTGACAGCCATCGGCCATAATCGCCCCCAATTTTCGTCTGGCAGTATTATGGTGCTTGCCTTCGAAGGAGACAATTATATTGCCCGGCAAAAACCTGAGATTGGCGAGTTTTGTTCCTGCGCCGAGGTTGACATCGTTGCCGAGGATTGAGTCACCGAGATAGGCAAAATGACCGGCCTTGGCGTCGTTGAGCAGGATCGAATGCTTTATTTCCGTGGCATGACCCAGCACACATCGTTTGCCGGCAAGACAGTAGCCGCGCAGGTAGGCGCCCTGGCGGACTTCACTCATGTCACCGATTATGGCCGGGGACTTGATCATTGCCCCTGCCTCAACAAGCACCCCCTGGCCAAGGGCAATCTTGTCTCCCAATAGAACGGCCCCGGCCATAATTACCGAGGCCCCTTCCAGACGCATACCTGCTCGTTTTACCTGCAGTTCTCCCTTGGTGGTATTGCCATAGATGATTTCCAGGTCGTTAAAACAGAGGGCCTGACCCCGGTGAATAATAATAGGCTCCGTCAGCGGGACGCCGTTTCTGATGTACACATTATCATATTTCGGATATTTGTAGGTATCCATATAGGTTTTCAGATCGTTGAGCGGCTGCCATACCTGTTCGGCCGGTGTAAAAAGATCATGATTGGGGAAATCCGATAGATCAAAAAAAGATTGCGAGGTGAGCATGTTGTCCTCTCCAGGATATAGGCATACCATCTGCCGTTTGGCATGTTTCACTCACTATGCGAAAAATAGGGGAAGAGATCAAGAAAAATCGGGGAAATTTGCCGAAGGGGGGAGTATAACCCGTCTTGACTTAAGTTATTCGGATGTTTAGTATTTCCGAGGCTTTTAAAGGTGCATCGGATTTTTGGTGCTATCTTGTTATATTCAGGTACTAATATGGTACTGCTAACAGACCGTTATGCGCGGCCGGGACTTCATTGTGCAAGCCTCGCCAAGCGTTTTTTGCAGGAGGATTGAGTGGAATTTAATGATTCATTGAGCATCGGTATGGACGATTTTTCAAACAACGAAGAAATGGAAATACCTGAAGTACTGCCTATGATGGCGGTACGGGATGTCGTCGTCTTTAATTATATGATTATCCCGCTTTTTGTCGGTCGTCCTGGTTCCGTTGAAGCCGTGAATGAGGCTCTTGGAACGAATAAATTACTGATGCTTGTCACCCAGAAAGATGCCACAAAGGACAATCCAAAGGTCGAAGACCTCTATGATGTCGGGATGGTCTGTGTCGTCATGCGCACCCTGAAGCTGCCGGATGGTCGTCTCAAGGTTCTGGTACAGGCCATGTCCAAGGCGAAAATAAAGGAATTTGTCAGAACCGAGCCATCCTATCAGGTGTCGGTGGAAGTCATTGAGGATGTCGAGGCGGAAGAAGTCACCGTCGAGGTCGAAGCCCTGATGCGGGCGGTACGTGAGCAGACCGAGAAAATAATGTCCCTGCGCGGTATTCTCTCTGCCGATCTGATGATGATCATTAACAACATCGAGGACCCGGGGCGGCTGGCCGACCTGGTTGGTTCAAATCTGCGGCTGAAAATTTCCGAATCGCAGAAGATTCTCGAGGAAAGTGATCCGGTTGAGCGACTCAGACTGGTCAGCCAGCTGCTGACCAAAGAGCTTGAAGTGTCTACGGTCCAGGCGAAGATCCAGAATGATGCCAAAGAGGAAATGAGCAAGTCGCAGCGCGAGTACTTTCTGCGGGAACAGATGCACGCGCTGCAGAAAGAACTGGGTGACACCGATGAGCGGTCACAGGAGATCGACGAGCTCGAGAAGAAAATCAAGAAGACCAAGATGCCGAAAAGTATTCGCAAGGAGGCGCTCAAGCAGTTGAGCCGGATGGATATGATGCATCCGGATTCCTCCGAGGCGACGATTATACGCACATACATTGATTGGATTCTTGATGTACCCTGGAAAAAAAGTACCAAGGACATGCTTGATCTGGTGCAGGCCAAGGTCATCCTCGATGAGGATCACCACGGACTGGAAAAAGTGAAAGAGCGTATTCTTGAATACCTGGCGGTGCGTAAACTGAACCAGACGACCAAAGGTCCAATCCTCTGTTTTGTCGGACCTCCAGGTGTCGGAAAAACCTCTCTTGGAAAATCCATCGCCCGGGCAATGGGTAGGAAATTTCATCGTATTTCTCTCGGTGGCATGCGCGATGAAGCGGAAATCCGCGGCCATCGACGCACCTATATCGGCGCCATGCCGGGACGCATTGTCCAGGGGCTGAAAACCGTCGCCACCAATAATCCGGTGTTCATGATGGACGAAATAGACAAGCTCGGCTCCGATTATCGTGGCGATCCCTCTTCTGCGCTCCTTGAAGTACTTGATCCGGAACAGAATTTCGAGTTTTCCGATCACTACATGAACCTGCCCATAGATCTGTCGAAGGTGATGTTTATTACCACCGCCAATATGAGCGATACCATTCCGGGACCACTTCTTGACCGGATGGAGGTGATTCGCCTGTCCGGCTATACCCAGGAAGAAAAGGTGGTCATTGCCCGACGCTATCTGTTTCCCAGACAGTTAAAGCAAAACGGCCTGAAAGCGCGGCAGGTGAGAATGGATGATGAAACCTTGAGTTACATCGTCACCCATTACACCTATGAAGCCGGGCTGAGAAACCTGGAGCGGGAAATAGGCAAGGTCTGTCGAAAGATTGCCCGCAAGGTGGCGGAAGGCGGCAAGGGGCCGTACACTGTTTCTCAGAACAACCTGAGTCGCTATCTTGGCCCGCCGAAGAACATACCCGAATCAGAGCTGGAAAAACTCGAGCAGCCCGGTCTGGTGACCGGACTGGCCTGGACCGAGGTCGGCGGGGAGATTCTGCAGATTGAGGTGAACATCATGCCGGGCAAGGGAAAATTGCTCATGACCGGCCAGCTCGGCGATGTCATGAAGGAGTCCGCCCAGGCCGCACTCACCTATTGCCGAAGCCGCTCGGAGGAATTGAAGGTGGCGGAAGATTATTTTGACAAGATCGATCTGCATATCCACGTTCCGGCCGGGGCTATCCCCAAAGATGGTCCCTCGGCAGGTATCACCATGGCCACGGCACTGTACTCGGCGATAACCAATAAAACCGTGATCAGCCACCTGGCGATGACCGGTGAAGTAACTCTGCGCGGCCGCGTGCTGCCCATCGGCGGCCTGAAGGAAAAGGCCCTGGCTGCGCTCCGTGCCGATATTACCAAGGTTATTATTCCCGCACAAAACGAGAAAGATCTTGAAGAAATTCCCAAAGATATCAGAGAAAAAATGGAATTCTTTCCCGTTAAGGATATGGATGAAGTGGTCAAGATCGCTTTTCCAAAAACCGCAGCCGTAAAACCAGCAAAAGCTGCTGTCAAGCTGAGCCGGAGCAGTGACTGAGCCTGAATCTATAAACCGCGTGACGACGCTGAAGCCTCTCGGGAGGATTGCCCTGTGGACTCTTCTCCCGATTGTTTTTGTCCTTATGGTCGGTGCGGCATGGTATGCGTCCTATGTTTTCAGGCCTGGTCCTCACCTCACGATTGATTCCGTTGCCGTCACCATCCCCAAGGGTACCTCCGTTCGCGGTATCCGTGAAATTCTTGCCCGGGACGGCATCATCCATGATGATATCCGGTTTCTGCTGCTGGCGAAAATTTCCGGTTATGGCCGCAGGCTGCAAGCCGGTGAATTTCGCCTCCGTACCGGTATGCAACCGGGTGAGGTCTTGCGAGAGCTGGCTTCCGCCAGATCTGTTCACTATGCGGTAACTATTCCGGAAGGACTGCGTGCCGCTGAAATCGCCAAACTTCTCGGCGATTTGGGCTGGTGCGATCCGGAAAACTTTATCGAGCTTGTTGCCGACCGGTCACTGCTGGAAAAATTGGGTTTTTCTCACCTCGATAGCCTTGAGGGCTACCTGTTTCCGGATACCTATCTTTTGACCAGGGACATCAGCGGAGCTGAAAAAATCATTCCCCTGATGGTGCAGCGATTTACTGCTGTCTGGGATGAATTGACCGTCGGACTGGACGAGGAACCGGATCAGCAAGGGACGGTAATTCTCGCTTCAATTGTCGAAGAGGAGACCGGAGCACATGAGGAAAGACCACTGATTGCCGGAGTCTTTCATAACCGCCTGCAAACAGGCATGCGGCTGCAGTCCGATCCTACCGTCGTCTACGGCAGCAAAAAATTTGCCGCGCCGATTTCCAAAAACGATCTGCTGACGCCTACGCCTTACAACACCTACACCCTTTCCGGGCTTCCTGTCGGCCCTATCAGCAATCCGGGCAAAGAGGCCCTTCGAGCCGTTTTATATCCCACACCAACCGATCATCTCTATTTTGTTTCAAAGAATGATGGAACGCATCAATTTTCGAAATCCTTGATTGAGCATAATCGTGCGGTAAATAAATATCAGAGGAAAAATTCTGATAATAAAGGTAAATAGATGCAAAGGCTGAGCGGAGCCGGAAAGAATATTTCGATGAGTCAGATGGGAGGAAATGGTGAAAATAGCCTTGGTGCAGATCAACCCGGTTATCGGTGATTTCGCAAATAATTGTGAGAAAATCAAATCATGGTCAGAAAAGGCCCTGGCTCGCGGCTGTGAGCTGGTCATCTTTCCCGAACTCGCCATCTCCGGCTACCCGCCCCAGGATCTTCTGGAGAGAAAAGCTTTTCTTGCCGCCCACGACGCGGCAATCGGCAGATTAATCAGTGAATTACCTGCGCTTGATGTCATGTTCGGCTGTTTCGAAAAACGGGCAAGGCTCAATGGCAAAACACTGTTCAATTCAGCCGTTGTCGCTCGAAGCGGCAGAATTGTCTTTCGCGCTCACAAACGACTGCTGCCATCCTACGATGTCTTTGATGAAACCCGTTACTTTGAACCGGGAGGCCCATCCGAGCTCTATACCTTGCATGATGTCCATTTCGGGGTCACCGTCTGTGAGGATGTCTGGAACGAAGAGGTCAATGAATATGATACGGATCCTGTCGACGAGCTGGTGTTTCGCGCTGCCAAAAACAAGCAAACGATGCACGGTATCATCAATATTTCCGCATCCCCTTTTCAACGCCATAAAGAACAAATCAGACAGAGTATCTTTCAAAAAATCAGTCGGCGATATAGGCTTCCCTTTCTCTACTGTAACCAGGTTGGTGGTCAGGATTCCCTGCTCTTTGACGGACACAGTCTGGTCATGGATAAAACCGGTACCGTTGTTGCCCAGGCCCTGGGCTTTCAGGAAGATATGATTGTTGTCGACAGCTCCAGCTGGCAGGGTGAAATGCACCAGGCGCCGCAGGTTGCCGGGGAGGCGGCGGTGTATCAGGGGTTGGTCATGGGGGTGCATGATTATCTGCGGAAGTGTCATTTTTCTTCGGCCGTTCTCGGCTTGTCCGGAGGAATTGACTCGGCCCTTACCGCGGCAATTGCCGTTGATGCGCTTGGCGCGGAGAATGTCCTCGGCGTGGCCTTGCCATCACCTTACAGTTCCGAGGACTCGATGGAAGACGCAAAAAAACTGGCCGAAAATCTTGGTTGCCGGTTTGAAGTTGTGCCGATCTCGGAGCTTTTCGATTGTTTTAAGCGCAGCCTCGCGCCTTTTTTCACCGGGCTTGCCGAAGACTTGACCGAACAGAATCTGCAGGCGCGCATTCGCGGCAACCTGCTCATGGCCCTGTCCAACAAATTTGGCCATTTACTCCTGACTACCGGCAACAAGAGTGAGATGGCCGTCGGCTATTGTACCCTGTACGGAGACATGAGCGGCGGCCTGGCGGTGATCTCCGACGTACCCAAGCAGCTGGTCTATCAACTGGCGGCATATGTCAATAGAGCAAGGGAAATCATCCCGGCACGAATCATCACCAAGGCGCCGACCGCCGAACTGAAACCGGATCAGACGGACCAGGACGATCTGCCGCCATACGATATTCTCGATCAGGTGCTGGAATTGTATCTGGAACAAGGCGAGGGCCGGGATGAGATAGTCGCCCGTGGTTTTGACGAGCAGATGGTCAGAGATATCCTGCGGCGGGTGCGGCTCAATGAATACAAACGAAAACAGGCGCCGATGGGCCTGAAGGTGACCACCAAGGCCTTTGGCTTTGGACGCAGATACCCTAATGTGCAGAATTTTCAGGAATGACACCAAGCCCCACAGCTCTGCATCTTTACCAAGTCATCCCTTTGGCTGGTTTTGACGATTTCTCAAAAATATCCTTTTAACGGACTGTCAGTTTGAAACAGAGTCGATTTACCTTACAAAACCTGCTGAAACTCCTTCTCCTGTGCACCATTCTCGTTACGTTCGGCTGGCTCATCGTCCATGAACAGCAGCTGCAGCGGCCGGAAAAACTCTATGTGACCAGTTCCGGCAGTGTCGATATGTGTCTGAGCTGCCATAAGGACGAGAAACTCGACCCGGCCCATGATGCGGCGGTCATCGGCTGTGCTCCCTGCCATCTCGGTAACCCCCTGGCTGTAACGAAAGAAGAAGGGCATGCCGGGATGATTCTCAATCCTGGGGATCTGCGCCATGTCGAAAAAACTTGTTCAGTTGAAGGGTGCCATCCGGCGGATGCGCATAAGGTGAAGAACTCCCTCATGGCCACCAACCGGGGGATCCTCGGAACATTGCTCTATTACTGGGGAGAAAGTGACAGCCAGGATACGGACCTGACCGTCGAAGAGCTCCTGCAATCACATAAAAGTTCTCTGGCCGTCGATTATTACCGAAAACTCTGCGCCACCTGTCACCTTTGGAAACAAAAGAATGATCTCGCTGGAATGCCCCAATTTTTCAACGAAAAAGGCGGCGGCTGTTCGGCATGTCATTATGAGATACCCGGGAGAAACGTCAACGACGAAATACTTATATCCGACAACGAGTATGGAGAAAAACCTTCGGACAAAAAAATTCATCCTTTGATCACCAAAGCAGTTCGAAGTGTTAATTGCGTCCGTTGTCACAACCGTTCCGGCCGAATAGGCATCTCCTATATGGGGATCTTTGAATCCGAGGGCTACGGTACGCCTTACCAAGCGGGAGGACTGAATACCAAACAGCTGCCGGGTGCCAGATTCTATCTGGATATCGCCGATGACGTGCACCATGAAAAAGGGATGGAATGTATCGACTGCCATACCCGTAATGAGATCATGGGCGATGGCACAAGTTATGCCCACTATGAAGAGCAGCTGGAAATCTCCTGTGAGGTCTGTCACTCGGATAATCCGGGAACAACACGAAAGAATGCCAGTCTCACTAACCTGGAAAAGGAGGAGGGCCAGGTGGTGCTGATCGGTAAGGTCGATGAGAAGGTCCACCCGGTCAAGACCGCCAAAAAAGGAGTATGCGACTTTGCCTCGCATAAGCGGGTAAGCTGTGAGGCCTGCCATTCCACATGGGTGGCGCAGTGTTATGGCTGCCATGTAAAACGCGATGCCTCCTTGACCCATCTGGATAAGTTGAGCCTGGAAGAAACCTCGGGAATGTGGGAGGAAGGCCGATCCTATATCCGCTATGAACGGCCGATGCTCGGCGTCTGGCAGGATGAAATCGTCATCGTTACGCCGGGATGCCAGGATATTGTCACCGTAGTTGATGAAAATGGCCAGATTGAAAAAAGTTTTGACAGGTTTACCATGGCGGCCATCAATCCGCACACCACCCAGGCCAAAGGCCGCGACTGCATAGACTGCCATGCCTCGACCAAGACCGTCGGGTTAGGCGAAGGGAAAGTCTTCATGCAGAACGGCGAGCTGGTCTTTGAACCAATTGACCGGGGCATAGTGACCAGTGCCGGCACGACCGTGCCGTTTGATGCCTATGTGACTCTGGCCGGCGAACCGCTGCAGCACAGTTCGCGATCGACCCTGCGGCCATTTAACGAGGGGGAACTGCGGGCTATTCTGCGGGTCGGCCTGTGTGTGCGATGTCATAATCAATATGACGATTCGATTTGGAAGGATTATAATGGACAAACCGTCTGCCGTCGCCCGGAGCTCTCTGTCGGTGCGGCGGATGAAGATTTTCCACCAACAGAAGGAGAAAAGGTATCGGAATAGTAAGCGGAAATACAGCTGGATTAAAAACCCATCAGCTGAAGGCCCTTGAACGTATTGCGCAAAAGAGAGTTCAGCCGGATAAAATCATCAATCCGGAAATGGCCCGGGCGCTCTGTCAGCTCTCCTTTGAACTGAACAGGCAACTGGGTCTGCTGGTGCATCGATCCGGCAAGATCGAATCGATCATCGTCGGCGATTACGCGCGGATCATGCTGCCGCAGCTCGGCAACGTGCGCGCCTCCGGCGGCAGACTGCGCGGCCTGCGACTGGTACACACCCATCTGGCCGGGGAAGATATCAGTGATGAAGATCTGATGGATCTGCTCTTTTTACGGCTGGATCTGCTGTCCGTCATCAAGGTCGACGCGGAAGGGCTGCCGGAAAAAATCTATTCCGCCCATCTGCTGCCCGGGGGGCATGACGGCAAGAACTGGGCCTTTCTGCAGCCGGTTCACCCGGCCAACCAGGTCGAATCGGTCGATGAATTGATTGCAGCCATAGAAAGGGAATTTGGCCTGTATCGCAAGACCAGCCTTGTCGACCACGGACAGGACCGGGCCATTCTCGTCAGTGTGACGACCGAACAGAAGCGCCAGGCGGAAGATTCTCTGGCCGAACTTGTTGAGCTGGCTGTATCCGACAAGATTGTCGTGCTGGATACCGTCCTGCAGCGGAGCAGCCGGGTCAATCCACGGCTTATTCTCGGTAAGGGTAAACTGGCCGATATCATGATCCGGGCGCTGCAGCTCGATGCCAATCTGCTGATTTTCAACCAGGAACTGAATCCTTCGCAGATTCGCTCCATTACCAATTTCAGCGATCTGCGGGTCATCGACAGGACCCAGCTTATCCTGGATATTTTTGCCCACCGGGCAATGAGTCGGGAAGGCAAACTGCAGGTGGAGATGGCCCAGTTGAAATACATGCTGCCCCGGCTCTCGACACGAGACGATGCCCTGTCACGGCTGACCGGAGGGATAGGTGCCCGCGGTCCCGGCGAGACAAAACTGGAGATCGATCGCCGGCGGATTAACGACCGGTTAGCCCGCTTGACCAAGGAACTGAAAAAGGTCAGTGAAGAGCGGTATCGGCGCAGGGCCAAGCGACGGAAAAAAGAGCTGCCGGTTCTCTCCCTGGTCGGCTACACCAATGCCGGCAAATCGACCCTGCTCAACACCCTGACCAGCAGCGATATTGTCGCGGAAGACAAGCTTTTTGCCACCCTTGACCCAACCAGCAGGCGACTGCGCTTTCCGACCGAACTCGAGGTCATCATCACGGATACCGTGGGCTTTATCAGAAATCTGCCGGCTGATCTTCTCCAGGCGTTCATGGCCACCTTGGAGGAATTACAGGAAGCCGACCTGCTCGTCCATGTCGTCGATGTATCAAACCCCGGCTTTCGGCAGCAGATGGCGGTTGTTGAACAACTTCTTCGCGATCTTGAACTCAGTGAGATTCCTGTCCTGACTCTTTTTAATAAGATTGATCTGGTTGAGGATCGACAATTGATAGAGCAAATTGTCGGGAAGGAGGGAATTCTTGTCAGTGCGCTCCAGCCGGAAACGCTCCGAGAGTTTCTCGTTCAGGCGGAAAAACTCATCGGCAAGGTCTTGGATACCGAGTTACGGTAGCAGATAGAAACCCAGGTCTTTATCGTAGGCCTGGTCCTGGACAAATTCACAGCCAATACGGTTGCCGTTGATGGATCTGATGATGGCTTTTTTAAAAAGAACCGTTTTTTTACGGTTGTCGAGGGTGAATACCAGGGAGCCCTTCTGGCCGATTTTTAGATCGTGGACACCCCAAACCTCTACACAGGCACCGCTCAAGGACAGGTTGACAACCTTCATCCGACCGCCGCCGATGGCCGGCGGGTGCACGTCATATGTGCCCTCGAGCTCGGTAGTTTTACGAAAGTGACGCCGGAACTCCAGGTGCACCTTAAAGAGGTGGCCGCACTTACATTTGACCTTCACCAGATGCTGGCGGTGGCGAAACTGTGCTGCGGATATTTTCTTGGCCGTGTCGCATGCCGGGCAGACGATCATTGCCTCATCGTCAGCTTTTACAAAAGATTTAAGGAGAGAGATTTCATTCGACATGCTGGCGTAAACGTATCCTCGATGGATGTGTATTTATTAGTGCTTCAGTCGTAGATAATTGCCGTGTATTTTTCGAGAATTTCTTCCGTCTCCCGGTCAAGGTCGCCAGCTACCTCATGAATCTGGTATTCCCGTCCACAGCCGGTACATCGCATGCGAATTTTTCGACAGGCGCGATGTACTTCAAGCTTTTCGGCACATTTTTTACATTTCATTAGCTGTTTATCCGAGCATTTGCTCACGGGTGAAAATTGATTCGAGGGTATAACCCGCCTTGGCCAGTGCTGCCGTACCACCTTCCTGCCTTTCAACAACGGTCGCGACCAGACCTACTTTAAAGCCGGCGGCTTCTACACGTTCAATGACTTTCAGAAGTGTTCCGCCGGTGGTGACCACATCCTCAAGCAGGGCCACGGTGCAGCCTGCGGGCATGTTTTTCAAGCCCTCGATATAATTACCGGTTCCGTGTCCTTTCGCTTCTTTGCGGACAATGAAGGCCGGAATCGGTTGGTGGGCGAGAAAGCTGGCAATGGACACTGCGGTGACCAGCGGATCGGCGCCCAGGGTCATGCCGCCGACCGCCTCGATCGGAGTGGGTGATTTTTGCAACAGTTCAAAGAGCAATTTACCACAAAGGTATGCCCCTTCCGCCGAGAGTGTTGTCTGTTTGCCGTCGATATAGAAGTCTGACGTCTTGCCGGAAGTAAGGGTAAAGGTGCCTTGCCGATATGATTTTTCGAGGAGAATTTGTTTCAGTCGTTGTCTGTCGTCCATGGGAGTATTCAATGTAAGTAATGGTGAAATTGTGATAAATTGTCGTCGCAATAAGATTTGCAGCCGATACTACCTTTTTTTTAACTATGTTTAAAGAAAAAACTGGTAAACGTCTCAATAGCAATGTTAGGCTGTCTCTTTTGTGTTATTCTCGGCGCAGTGATGCCGCCGGATCGATTTTTGCTGGTGCTCAGATGAATCTGCTGAACGGCTATTCGTCTCAGCTGCAATAGAAAATATTTTCAACGGTTTCTTCAACGGTTTCTCTTGTGGAAAACCGGAGAGATCTTCAATAGGGGGAGAATATGTGCGGTATTGTCGGATATTGTGGTCCACGGCGAGTGGTGCCGATCGTGCTGGAAGGGTTGCGGCGTCTTGAGTACCGGGGCTACGACTCGGCAGGTATTGTCTACCTGCAGGAGGGCAAGCTGGTCAAGCACCGGTCGGAAGGTAAACTGTCGCGTCTTGAAGCGATTATCGGCGACGCAATAATCGCTCCCGCCAATATCGGTCTCGGGCACACCCGCTGGGCAACCCATGGTGCGCCGACGACGAATAATGCCCATCCCCATAGCGACTGCACCGGAAACCTGGTTGTCGTGCATAATGGGATCATCGAGAACTATCACTCTCTCCGGGAAGAATTAAAGCAGAAAGGGCATGTCTTTACCTCGGAAACCGATACGGAGGTCCTTGCCCACCTGATTGAAGATAACCTCGAGGATGATCTGGTCGTCGCCGTAAAAAAGGCTATCAGCCTGGTGGAAGGGTCCTATGCCATCGGGGTGCTCTGGACCGGCATGCCGGATACGCTCGTTGCCGTGCGTAACCAGAGTCCGCTGGTGCTCGGTATCAGTGAGCAGGATGGTACTTTTCTCGCCTCGGATGTTCCCGCTCTGTTGCCCTATACCAACAAGGTCATCTTCATGGATGACATGGAACTGGCGATCCTGACCGCCGACAGTCACCGGATTTTTTCCCTCATCACCGGCAAGCCGTTACAAAAAGAGATAAAAGTCATCAACTGGAACGCGGCGATGGCCGAAAAGGCCGGCTACCGCCATTTCATGCTGAAAGAGATATTCGAACAGCCGCAGGCCATTACCAATACCGTCAGCGGCAGGATTAATGTAGAATCGGGGGTGGTCGATCTTTCGGAGATCAATCTGTCCCAGGCCGATGTGGACAACATTGACCGTATCTTTCTCGTTGCCTGCGGTACATCCTGGCACGCGGCCCTTGTCGCGAAATACTGGATTGAAAAATACGCCCATATCCCGCTGGAAGTGGATATCGCCTCGGAGTTCCGCTATCGCCACCTGCTGCTCAATGAACGGGTACTGACCATTGCTATTTCTCAATCCGGAGAAACGGCCGATACCCTGGCCGGAATACGCCGGGCAAAACAGCTGGGCGCAAAAATCATTACCATCTGCAATGTGGTCGGTTCGACCATGACCCGGGAGGCTGATGGGACAATTTATACCCATGCCGGACCGGAAATAGGTGTTGCCTCGACCAAGGCGTTTATTTCGCAGCTGGCGGCGCTGTTTCTCTTTACCCTGTATCTTGGCCAGAAGAAAAAGACCCTCAGTGCCGGGCAGAGTATCGAACTCGGCAGGGAACTGATCAATGTCGCCGGAGTGATCGACAGCGAGCTGCCGCGGATCCAGGAAGAGATGCAGACGCTCACTGAAAGCTATTACAGCAGCCGTGATTTCTTGTTTGTCGGTAGAGGGGTAAATTATCCCATTGCCCTGGAAGGGGCGTTAAAACTCAAGGAAATTTCCTACATCCATGCCGAAGGCTATGCCTCCGGAGAACTGAAGCACGGTCCTATTGCCTTGATCGACAAGGATATGCCGGTCCTGGCGCTGGTACCGCAGGATGAGGTCTACCAGAAATCCATTTCCAATGTCGAAGAGATCAAGGCGCGCCAGGGGCGGATTATTCTTATCGGCACAAAAGGGGACAGTCATTTGAAGAGTATTACCGATGATGTGATCTACATGCCGAAGGTACACGATGCGATGAACCCGATTCTCTATACCATTCCGGCGCAGCTCCTGGCTTATGAAATAGCCTCACGACGGGGATGCGATGTCGATCAGCCGCGTAATCTGGCAAAAAGTGTCACGGTAGAATAACCGGACCAGCAAACAGGACGGTATATCCGGCAAGGGGTGCAGTCGATGGCAGATCGATGAAGCCTCTCGCCGGAAGTATTGCCGGTCGAGTGGTACGGGTTACATGGCCGGCAGACTGGTTATTTCACGAATTTCCGCCGTCTCCACTCTTTCCGGGTCGAGAATCACCTCCTGGCGGAGGGGATCCTCGATATACACCAGGATATCCTTTCTGGTTATTTCGAGGGCAAAAACGGTTCCGCCGCCCATCTCTTTATCTTCCCAGCGCTCAAGGATCCAGGCTGTTTTTTCCCGGCTGACAGTCCAGCTCAAGCCTTTTCTGACACCGGTCACCGATCCCCTGTAGGCAGTGACCCGTTCATAGGGAAAAGGGCTGCCCTCCTGGTACAGAAGGTCCCTGTCGCAGTTGTCGAGGAGAAATTTCCAGCTCTCATAGTCACCGGCCGCGGCAAAGGGGGTGTTTTTACGGTAAAAGAGCTTTAAAAAGGCTTTTTCCAGACATTTTTGCTGTTTGAAGTGTTGAAGATTATTACGCAAGAACTGCACATGCTCGAGTGGATTTAGGACACCCATGGCCTGAAGAGGATCCTTCTCTTTTTCCAGTTGATCAAGGAGCTCCTTGATCTTTTGATCCTGCAGGGCCTTATGGCGTTCCTGCATTTTTTCATTGGTAAAAGAGCCGATAAAGTCATCGGGCGGATAAAGAAAACGTATTTTGTCGAGTTTCCATCGCATATTTTTGCCTCGTTGGTAGATAATCATGATAAACCTTGGTGAGAGTGAGTGGTAGCTGGTCGTTTTTGTGGCTTCTTTCCTGTTGTCTTTTCGGCGGCAGCCCGACGAAAAGAGGAGTCATTGGATATCGAGCCATCTGTTTGCCACATCGAGCATCCGATTGGCAAAACCCCATTCATTGTCGAACCAGCAGAGCATTTTGACCAGCTTGCCGCCGCAGACCCTTGTCTGGGTGCCGTCAACAATCGATGAGCGCGGGTCGGTGTTGAAATCAACCGAGGCGTGCGGCTCTTCGGTATAGCCGAGAAGGCCATGCAGGGGACCCTGGGCCTCTTCACGCACGATCTGGTTTACCTGCCCGGCAGTCGTTGCGGTTTTCACGTTGATGGACAGATCCATGACGGAGACGTTGATTGTCGGTACCCGGACATGCAGACATTCGAAACGGTGGGCGAGCTGCGGCATCAGGCGGTCAATTCCTTTGGCGAGTCCGGTATCAACCGGAATAATCGAATGGAGGGCGCTGCGGGTGAGGCGAAGATTGGTATGGTGATACCTGTCAATCACCGGCTGGTCGTTCATCGCCGAGTGGATGGTCGTTGTAACGCCGTTTTCGATACCGAGTTCCCGGTCTAAGAGATTGAGGACAGGCACAACGCAATTCGTCGTGCAAGATGCATTCGAGACAACCTGGTACTCCGGTCGTAACAGTGTGTGGTTGTAGCCATAGACGATTGTTGCGTCAACGTCGGGGGTGGCGGGGTGCGACAGGAGGATCCGTCTGGCCCCGCTGTGCAGGTGTTTTCCTGCTGTCTTTCTATCGTCAAACGTTCCGGAACATTCAAAGAGCAGATCAATATCAAGTTCTTGCCAGGGGAGCCTCATTGGATCGGGCTGGTTAATGATCCTGATTTTGTCGTCTCCGACATAGAGATAGTCGTTTTCAAAATGCAGCGGATAGGGAAACCGGCCATGGGTCGTGTCGT
Organism: Desulfocastanea catecholica; assembly: GCF_054657295.1. Lineage (NCBI taxonomy): Bacteria > Pseudomonadati > Thermodesulfobacteriota > Desulfobulbia > Desulfobulbales > Desulfobulbaceae > Desulfocastanea > Desulfocastanea catecholica. The sequence goes on along the minus strand of NZ_BAAHYZ010000007.1, from coordinate 89,084 downwards.
AACGGGTGAGATAGGTCAACGTTTCTATGTCGGCCAGTTCGTTTATGGCGACGATCCTGAATTTCGATCTGAATGGCGTGGAATAGATCGCTCTGAGGACGGACTGGCCGATCCGTCCATAGCCGTTTATGGCAACTTTATAGTAATTTTCCGGGGAATTCATATCCTGGTTTGACGGTTATAACCGATAGCTGTATTTATTCTTTGGGGACGTCGAGTCAGGCAACTCTGTCTGGTCGACCTCCCAGCCACAGGTGGCCTTTATCATTACTTCGATTCGTCTCGAATAACAACCCGATATTTATTTCAGGTAAGCCAGTAAAATTGCAGAAATGATGGCATGTTGATCAGCGAGTTATTCTAAAAGAGAGAACTTTGCGCTAAAAAATTAATGTTTTGATGATTTTTATGAAATATCACCAAATAAATCTGTTCCCTCGCTGTCCGGCCATGTATGATCCATAGTGACTGATCGGTGCACTGACAGCATGAGAATAAAACGATGATGAGAAAATCCGTAAGAGGAGATATATATGATGGAACACGGCAGAGTTATTATCAATACCGGCAACGGCAAAGGTAAAACAACGGCGGCGCTGGGGACCGCTTTTCGGGCCCTCGGTCATGGCAAGAAGGTCTGCGTCATACAGTTTCTCAAGGGTAAGGGGGAATATGGCGAACGGCGGATGGCGGAAAAGATGGAAAATCTAGATTGGTTCATCTGCGGCAAGGGCTACATATTTAAAAAGGAAAATATCGAAGAAGATCGTCAGGTCGCCCTCGAAGGGTTTCAGCTGGCGAAAGAAAAGGTGACAAGTGACCGCTACGATTTGATCATTCTCGATGAAATCACCTATCTGCCGCATTACGGCTTTCTCGATGTGGAGAAAATTGTTGAGTTGATAGTAAACAAGCCGAAACGGCTGTCCATTATACTCACCGGCAGAGACGCCGATCCACGACTTGTGGAAATAGCCGATACCGTCTCGGGAATTGAAGCGATCAAACATGCTTATGAGCAGGGAAGAAAGGCCCAGAAAGGTATAGAGTATTAGGAGGTAGATAAGATGACAAGGCAAGGTGCTTTGCAAGGAATACGCGTTCTCGACCTTTCCCGTATGCTTCCCGGACCCTATTGTTCGATGATTCTTGCCGATCACGGGGCAGAAGTGATCGCTGTCGAGGATCGAAAATTTGCGGGGGATGGGCTGTTTTTTAACGATCTCAATCGAAATAAGCAGCATATGTCTCTCAACCTGAAGACTCCGGAGGGACTGGAGATTTTTTTCAAGCTGGCGGAAAAGGCCGATGTCATTCTCGAAGGATTCCGCCCGGGAGTGGTGCAGCGCCTTGGCGTCGACTATGCAGCAGTCCGGCAACGTAATCCGCGAATAATCTACTGCTCGATAAGCGGCTATGGGCAGACCGGCCCACTCCGTGACAGGGTTGGACATGATGTCAATTATATCAGCAATGCAGGGGTGTTGAGTCTTATCGGCGAGAAGGGCGGAAGACCGGTGATCCCGGGGGTGCAGATAGCCGACATCGCCGGCGGCAGCATGAACGCGGCGGTCGGCATCCTTCTCGCCCTCTTTGCCAGGGAGAAATCCGGCACGGGGCAATATATCGATATCTCAATGACCGATGGCGTGGTCGGCCTGCTGTCGCTTCCCAATTATTTTTCCATGTTGACCGGGCAGACGCAGCAGGCCGCGGATACGATGCTGTCCCATCGCTACGCCTGCTACAATACCTATGAGACAGCGGACGGCAGATTTATCTCCATCGGCGCTGTGGAAAACAGGTTCTGGAAAATACTCTGTCAACAGCTCGACCGCCCGCAGTATATCTCTTTGCAGTATGACGATCAGCAACGAGAAGAAATTATCGCGGATTTTCGGGGGCTGTTCCTGCAAAAAAACATGGCTGAATGGGATGCGCAGTTGGCGGAAATGGAGGTATGTTTTTCCGTGGTGAAGAACCTTGCGGAAATCCTGATAGATCCCCTTTTTCGTCAACGGGAAATGGTGCACAGCTACCAGGGAGACAACGGCGAGGAAAAGCACGGCTTCGGCATCCCGGTGAAACTGAGCGAAACGCCCGGTGCGATCAAGACCAGACCGGCAGGATTTGGCGAGCAGACACGAAAAATTCTCGAAGAAACAGGCTACTCAGCCGAACAGATCGACACTTTTTTTGTGAGTGGTGTGGTGTAAATCCCCTGCCCCCAGGAGGGAGGGCAGGGAAACAACAGAAGGTTGGCTGGGGTTAAGCCGTTGTCAAAAATAACATAACCAAGGTGAAACCCGGAACGGCAAAAGAAGCCGTAACGAAATGGGTGAAAATGGTCGGGTTATTTCGTAACGACTCCTAACCTTCTGTAAGGGCAGACATGAGATATTCTCTATTGAGCCGGGCGATATTGCGAATGGAGATGCTCTTTGGACAGACCGCCTCACATTCTCTTTCGTTGGAGCAGTTACCAAAGCCCTCCTTATCCATGGCGGCAACCATGTCGAGTGCCCGCTGCTTACGTTCAGTCTGCCCCTGCGGCAACAGACAAAGCTGAGATACCTTGGCACTGGTAAAAAGCATTGCCGCACCATTGGGGCAGCTGGCGACACAGGCGCCGCATCCGATGCAGGCTGCGGCATCCATGGCCAGCTCAGCTGTCTGGGCGGGGATGGGGATGGAGTTGCCGTCGGGGGTTCCGCCGGTGTTGACGGAAACATAGCCGCCGGACTGGATGATACGGTCGAAGGCGGACCTGTCAACAAGGAGATCTTTTCTAATGGGAAATGCGCGGGACCTGAACGGTTCGATGACCAGGGTATCGCCATTTTTAAAGTTGCGCATATGCAGTTGACAGAGAGTGACCTCTTTTTCCGGACCATGGGCAACACCATTGACAACCGTGCCGCACATGCCGCAGATGCCTTCCCGGCAGTCGTGGTCAAAAGCAACAGGGTCAAGCCCCTGCTTGGTTAATTTTTCATTGAGAACGTCAAGCATCTCCAGAAAAGACATTTCGGTGGAGATCTTCTCCAGAGCATAGGTCTCAAATGTTCCGGGAGAGTCACTTTTTTTCTGTCGCCAAATTTGTAAATTAAGATCTATATCACTCATAGTAGTCGGTAAGGTAGAAGTTTACGTTAGTCGTTTGATCCGGACGGACGGGATTTTTTTTACCAGATCACTTATAGCTTCTCTGGCTCGGAGTGACATTTTCAAAAACAAGTGGTTCCTTGTGCATGACCGGTTCCGCCCCTTCGCCTTTGTGTTCCCAGACGGAGACGTGAGAGAAATTCGCGTCATCGCGCTTTGCCTCGTTTTCTTCCGTCTGGCTTTCTTCTCGAAGATGACAGCCGCAGGATTCTTCTCGAGCCAGCGCATCTCGAACCATGATCTCGGCAAATTCGAGAAAATCAGCGACACGGCCTGCCCGTTCCAGCGATTGATTGATATCTTTGGCATCGCCGGGGATGTAGACGCTGTTCCAAAACTTGTCTTTTATTGCCGGCAATTTGGCTAGGGCGGCTTCGAGTCCATCCTTGTTTCGCGCCATACCGCAGTTGTCCCAGAGCAGTTTGCCGACTTCCTTGTGGATCTCGTCGACGGTAACTTTGCCTGTCGGCCCGTTGCTGCTGTTTTTCAACAGCTTGCTGATGCGACTTTCCACCTCCTGCTGTGCTTCTTTAAAGGCGACATCTTCGGTCGATACCGCTTTCAGGCTATTGGTCCCCAGATAATTCGCCACCGAGGTAGAAATGACAAAGTAGCCGTCGGCCAGTCCCTGCATCAGCGCACTGGCGCCGAGGCGGTTGGCACCATGGTCGGAGAAATTACATTCTCCCAGGGCAAACAGGCCGGGGATTGTCGTCATGAGATTGTAATCAACCCAGAGACCACCCATGGTGTAGTGGACGGCTGGATAGATCATCATCGGTTCCTGCAACGGGCTGCTGTCGGTAATCTTCTCGTACATCTGGAATAGATTGCCATATTTTTTCAGGATCGTTTCCTGGCCATCACGCTTGATCGCATCGGCAAAATCGAGATAGACGGCAAGTTTTGTGCTGCCGACGCCTTTACCGAGGTCGCATTGTTCCTTGGCATTTCTCGACGCCACATCGCGAGGAACAAGATTGCCGAAGCTGGGGTATTTGTTTTCGAGGTAATAGTCTCTGTCACCATCCGGGATGTCCCGTGGGTGCCGCTTGTCGTTGACGTCTTTTGGCACCCAGACCCTCCCGTCATTTCTCAGGCTCTCACTCATCAGGGTAAGTTTTGACTGGTAATCGCCATGGACCGGAATGCAGGTGGGGTGGATCTGGACAAAGCTTGGATTGGCAAAACCGGCGCCTTTTTTATGGGCCCGCCAGGCAGCAGTGACATTCGAGGCCATGGCATTGGTGGAGAGAAAATAGGCATTGCCGTAGCCGCCGGTCGCCAGCAAGACCATGTCGGCGGAATATTTTTCGATTTCTCCGGTGATAATATTACGGGTAATGATTCCCCGTGCCTTGCCGTCGATCAGGACAATTTCCATCATCTCCCGCCGGTTGTACATGGTGACGCGACCGGCATGAATCTGCCGGGAAAGAGCGCTGTAGGCGCCAAGCAGCAGCTGCTGTCCGGTTTGTCCCCGTGCATAGAATGTACGGGATACCTGAGCACCGCCAAAGGAACGGTTCGCCATGGTTCCGCCGTATTCGCGAGCAAAGGGGACGCCCTGGGCAACACATTGATCGATGATATTGTTGCTGACCTGGGCAAGTCGGTACACATTTGCTTCACGGGACCTGAAATCGCCGCCTTTGATGGTGTCATAAAAAAGACGATGCACCGAGTCACCATCGGTTTGATAGCATTTTGCCGCGTTGATACCGCCCTGGGCGGCAATGGAGTGCGCACGGCGAGGGCTGTCCTGAATACAGAAGGTCTGGACCTGATAGCCCTGTTCGGCAAGCGTTGCGGAAGCCGAGGCCCCGGCAAGGCCGGTACCGACGATAATTATTTTAAACTTTCTCCGATTTGCCGGGTTCACCAGTTTGCTGTTGAATTTATGGTTGTCCCACTTTTCACTCAGGGGACCTGCGGGGATGTGTGCGTTGAGTTCCATTTTCTGTACCTTTCCTAAGTCTATCGGCAGGCTTGCTACCTGACAGTTGAAATTATATTACCCTGGGATATGCAGGCAGCTATCAATACGATGCACCAAGGCCGGTCATGAAGTAGAGGGCGATTGCACCGAAAAAGAGGAGAAAGAAAGCCGGTACGATGAGGGTATGTTTGGCTATGCCGGTGTTGTATCGCGGGTGGTTGATGCCAAATGTCTGCAGCATGCTCCAGAAGCCATGGCTGAGATGCAGGGCAAGGGCACAGAAGGAGAAAATGTAAAAAAGAGAATAAAAGAAATTACTGAGATATTCTTTCACCAGTTGTGAAACTTCCATATCGGCAGGTCCAGTGTTGAAACCAAAGACATGAACAATGATAAAGAGCAGGATTAATAGTCCGGTATAGGGCATTGTTTTCGAGGCGAAGGAATTTTTTACCACTCTGGTGTTGACGGCATATCGATTCCCGCCGGCCGCTCGGTTTTGTAGAAAGAGATTAATGCCGAAGCCGATGTGAAAAAGTAAAATGACCAGGAGTCCCAGTCCGAACAGAAGGACAACAACCGGTAGACTGTGCAGTGCATTGGCATATGTCTGAAAGGCGTGACTGCTGACAAAGATAGCGGCATTGCCTAGTGCATGTGTGCACAGAAAAAGGATGAGCAGCAGTCCCGAGACCGCCATGATAATTTTTTTTCCAATCGATGATGAAATAAATTTGATGGGCCACATATCTTTTCCCTTAGATTGAATGAAGAATGAAATATAACGGGATGGAACCGGAGCAATTCCCTGCGGAAGTAAAAATTGCCATGCGGGTGTCGATATCCACGTTATACAGCCAAAATACGGTTGATGCCTCCAACATGGTTACTACCAGTACATTTACTCATTTTTTCGAAGTTGTTTTTACTGCATATGTTATTGTAAATATGCTGTTATTGCTAGACAGCTATTGAAATATCAGAAAACAGCAATCAATAAAAAATAACCACGTTATCTTTTGTGTATATTTTATCTGTCTGAAATGGTGTAATAAATACAAGAAACGACCCAATGGTCTGTAAATAACAGAACAATGTTACCATTTCTTTTAAGGGATATGGTGAGAATTATCAAGGGGAAAATAGTCGGGTGTTCTAGAAAAGTGAAGAGAGTTGTTTAATTTATTGGAATAAATAGTTATAAAATATTTTTTTGCTGGCTGCCATGGCTGCCATGGCTGCTGTGAAGTTACCTGCTAGATCTTTTTGAGTCGTCCATCCTGGCAGAAACCGCACGGTCGACTGGCTAAGTGATAACGTTGTTCTTTTTTTTGCCGCCATACCCTGCCGCCACCGTCATTCCGGACTGGATGCCGCATCGGCTGATCCTGCCACAAGCGTCATCTTCACTGCGTTTTATCGAGAATCCTCGCCAGTTGCGCTGACATTTTATGGTGATGGCTGCCCTGCCAGTAAATTTTGCCGCAGCCGATGCACTGGTGGAAACGGTTGAAATATTTTCTGGTAAGCGGCAGGAGGCGGTCGATGATGGTCTTTTTGTCCACCTCGGCCAAGAGCCCGTTGCAGGCAATGCAACGGGAAAAGGGACGGATCCGCTCCTGCAGGTTGTAGAGATTGATGATTTCCTTCAGTTGTTCTTCCGGGTCCTGGCTGCGGACAAGATGGCCGAAAACAAGCCGGCGCTGTTTGAGCAGGTCGCGGTTTCGGGTGAGCAGAATGCGCTTTTCGTCGATGGCTCTGTCCAAGGTGGCGCTATTGGTCATCTCCCGGTCGACCGCCTCTGCGTCGAAGCCGACCATGCGTAGCAGTCCTGCCAGTCTGGCGACATTGATATCGACGAGAAATATGCAGTCTCCAAGCGGGTCTGGACGAAGGACAGTGGTCACGGTCGGCGGCATGGCAGGGGAGAGCGGATGGATATGGAAATGTTCGCCGACTTCGGCAATTTTTTCGAAGGTCTGTTCCTGGCCGGCCAGGACTATCCTGCCCACTTCGGTATGCGGTACCCCAAGACCTTCAAGGATATCCTTGATCGAAGCCCGCCGGGCTAACCGGTAGACGATTGTCTGCGCATCGTCGGGAGTTCTGCGCAGCAGCTCAACAGTATCACCGTAAAAGGTGAGCAAGAGGTTGGTACTGTCGGCATGCGCGGCGTCTGTTTTCATGTCGATCACCTTGTTTGTTGTCAAAACACTTCCAGTTCACGCATTATTTCCAGGTGTTCCAGTTTGTCGATGTAGTAGGTTGCATCCTCACGCAGGTCGATGTGTTTTATCTTGAGAGAAATTTCCGTTCCCTTGAAGCAATCAAAAACCAGCGAATCCGCGGTAAGGTCAAAATGGTTCGCGGTGATAATGACGAAATCACGCCCATAGGCGCGGAACAGCAGCGCCTCGGGGAAGCGAGACTGGAGTTCCGCGGCGAATTTGGTCATGAGCAGGTTCCCCTTTTCCCAGCCCAGTCGTTTATTATATAGTTCCAGGTTGTTGATATAAAGGCTGTGCAGGCAGTGATATTTATTCAGGGTCTGATCGCTGTGCAGCATGATCTGCAGATAATCCTCGTTGTACAAACCGGTCAGCTTGTCGCCGAAAAAATACGAGAAGCGCCGCTGTTCCATGTCGTTTTTCGGCAGTTGGCTGATCGACTCGGGGATTGCCACATTTTGCAGTACCTTCAGTCCGGCGGCGACGACCTCGGGGTCGAATTGGCTGCCGCTGAGTGTTTTCATCTCCTGCAGGGCTTCATCAACGGTCTTTCTCGGCTTATAGATACGGTTGGTGGTCATGGCATCAAAGGAGTCGGCGACAGTCATGATGCGCGAGAGTAAAGGTATGTCCTTGCCGCGCAACCGGTCTGGGTAGCCCATACCGTCCTGACGCTCATGATGATGCCGGATGATTTCGGCCAGCTCTTTGTACATGGGGATGCCGGCGAGCATGTCAGAACCGGCGGAGGCATGGAGTTTGATCAATTCATAATCAAGAGAGGAGAGCTTGCCCGGCTTGAGCAGCACCGAATCAGGAGTGGCTATTTTTCCGATATCATGAAGGATTGCCGCCTGATGCAGGAAATCGATTTCTTCATCGGCCAGGCCCATCTCTTCAGCGAGCATCCAGCTGTAGCATGCTACCCGAAGGGTGTGGCCGGCGGTATAGGTATCACGCTGATCGATCATGGCGGCAAAGGATAAAATGGTTTTTTCGTAATTTTCCGCGCGCTCTTTCTCCAGGTTCGCCACCTGTTCCCGCTGCCGAAAAGAATTGACGGCAAAGCCGATGTCACCGGCCAGTTCCTCGAGCATGGCGATCTCTTCCTGCTCAAATCCTTCCTTACGCATGGTATAGACGCAGAGTGCCCCAAGGGGAGGCGTATATTTGTCGGCACGCAGCGGCAGGGCGACGACGGCACGGAATTTGTTGGCATTGGCTCGGTCAAGCCAGGGGGTGACGGTGCTCTTTTCCTCTTTTTTGACCAGGACCACGGTTTGATTGTGCACAATGCATTGGGCAGTGGCGGATAAGGCGAATAAACTTGCGGCATCGTGGGGATTATAGGGGGGGCTGTCGGGCAGACGGATGGACTCGTCGGTGGTGTAAACTTCATCGATCAGGCCATCGTGCAGCAGGCCGATCCAGCTGTAGCCGTAATGGCTGTGGGTGCCCATCGCCTCACATGCGGCGTTCAGCAGCGTCTGTAGATTGGAGGCCGAAAGCAGCAGACCGTTGACTACGGCAACCGTCTGCATTATTTCCCGAAGATACAGCTCCTGATCGAGCAGGGTGTTGATCTTGCTTGTCCGCTCGACAACCTTGGCCTCAAGGGTCGTGTTCAGTTCGTCAAGCTGGGTTGTTTTCTGTCGAAGGCGCTGGTTTAAATGTAAAATATACAGGGAGGTCAGGATAACCGTGCTGACGATAAACAGCATTATGGCAAGTTGTCGCCAATAGCGCCTGAGGACATCGGTAAAGGTGAACTGGCCGAAATCCGCATAGGGGCCGATGCGCAGGTCAAGCAGACAATTGTGCACCGGCTGATAGTTGAACGGTACGGTCCAGCCCGCGCTTTTGCTTGCCTTGGCGGCGGGATCGTTGCTGTCCATGGCCAGCAGGGCGGAGGCGACCCGCCGGGCGAGATCGACGGGCGTTGTTTTGAGCGCCGCCATGGGCCATTCCGGATACAGGCTGGTGCTGAGTTTGAAGGGAAAATCCGCGACATGCTGTTCGTTGAGAATACGGAATTCGTCCAGTCTGATACTGCCGGCTTCGGCCATGCGCTCCAGGGTGTCGGTGCGGACCGTGCCCGCATCGACCATGCCGTTTCTCACGGCATAGACCACGGCATCATGGGTGTTGCCGTACTCCAGGGAGGCAAAAAAACGCAGCGGATCGATGCCGAGGTGATGCAGTTCGCGCCAACAGACAATCCAGCCGCCAAAGGAGCGCGGGTCGACCGCCATGAAACGGCGATCACGTAAATCGCTGAGTTGGGTTATATCCTTGCGGTCGGCCAGGCTAAAGATAACCCCGCCGAAGATGGTCGTCTGCTGATGCGGCAGATTCTGGTTAATCAGGGTGGCTATGCGGTTCACGCCGTACAGCTTCTCAAGCTCGACGTAAAAAGCCGAATTGGCCAGGACGAAATCAATATGTCCCACTCGGACGGCGTCATGGATTTCTGTAAAATCGAGCGGCACTATATGAAAATGGTAACCGGGCAGGCGCGCCGTCAGATAGTCGGCGGTGGCGGTCCACAGCTGTACATCGATTGCCGAACCGCGTTTTGCCAGCAGGCCGATCCGAACCTCTTGCGCGGGCTGGGCGTGTGTCTTGGTGGCCAGGACGAAAATAACCAGAAACAGTAGAAAAATAAGGGGCTTCCGGTTATGTCGTCTCCATGCCTCCCATTTTTGTGGCAGCTTGATCATGGCTAGCTCCACCAGGGGTTTTTGTCGGTGCCCCCTGTGCGTGTTTTGTGCCAACAGATTTTGTCTTGATATAAGAATTAATACTACTCACTGCGCTCTATTTCTCAAGCACAAACATTTTCGAAAATAACCAAGAGATGGGGGAAAGAGCACAATTCGACAATCTCCCAGGGAAAGACGTTGATGTGTGAGGTGATGAATTATATTATACTTCTTCGGCCAATGGGAATATCTCAAACAAAATTGGCAAAAGATGGGTTAACAGGACGAAGGCAGAATATTTCTGACCTTTTTGCGATGAATGGTGATAAACGGCGATAAATCTATGGGTGGTGGGTGATGGAGAGTGCCTATCTCGCGGCGGCAAGCTCAGGTCTACTCGCTCGGCGCATTGACCAGAGCCGGCGGCTACTGGAAAAATGTACCTTGTGCCCGCGCCGGTGCAAGGTCGATCGTCTGGCGGGTAAAACCGGCCTGTGCCGCACCGGCGCCTTGGCAGAGATTGCCAGTTATGGACCGCATTTTGGGGAAGAGGCGGTGCTGGTCGGGGAGCATGGTTCCGGAACTATTTTTTTCTGCGGCTGCAATCTGCTCTGTGTTTTTTGCCAGAACTACGATATCAGTTATCCGGAAGAGCACAGCTGTCTTCCGGTCGATGACCAGCGCCTCGCCCAGATCATGGTCGAGCTGCAGGAGCAGGGCTGCCGCAACATTAATCTGGTCACCCCCAGCCATGTTGTGCCGCAGATTCTTGCGGCACTTCCCACGGCCATTGCCCATGGTCTTACGGTGCCGCTGGTCTATAACAGCAGCGGCTATGACCGTGTTGCCACGCTGCAATTACTCGATGGCATCATCGATATCTATATGCCCGATTTTAAGTTCTGGAGTGCTGACTCCGCCAGGCGATATGCCGGGGCGGCCGATTATCCTGAAGTAGCCCGGCAGGCCCTGCGAGAGATGCAGCGGCAGGTCGGCGATCTGCACATCAATGCCCAGGGGCAGGCGCAACGCGGCCTGCTGGTTCGACACCTGTTGATGCCGGGGGGCTTTGCAGAGACGGAGGCGATTCTCCGCTTCCTGGTGGAAGAGATATCAATCAATTGTTATGTAAATATCATGGATCAGTATCGACCAGCCGGCAGGGCCGATGAGTTTGTCGAGCTTGCGGCGGGAATTTCAGCTGCCGAGTACCGGCAGGCCATGCAGCGGGCGGAACAGTATGGCCTGACACGGCTTGATCGGCGTAATTTTGCCGATCTGTTGCGGCATTTGCTGGATAAATGATAGATGGGTATTATAATTTTTCTGTTCCGGAAATGGAAAGGGTGAATGCCACGCTTATGTGGCTACCGTCCCGATTGCCGACAGATATTCCTGGAGGTGTTTGGCAATGTCGTTGAAAAGGGCCCCGCTCATGCATACAAAACAACAAATTTTGACTCCCCTGTTGGCCGGCCTCTGTGTCGCGATCATGTGGATTCTGTTGACCTCCCTGGTTAGTGTTGCCGAGGATACCAGCCTGGACAACACTCGCATTGTCATAGACACCAAGGCGCTCACCCTGAAGGTACTGCAAGGTGGCCAGGAAATGCTCACTTTCTCAGATATTGCCATCGGCCGTTACGGCGCGTCTCCCGACAGGCGGAAGGGTGACAGCCAGACCCCGCTGGGGCATTTCAGCATTGCCTGGATAACCGATAATACTTCCTTTCATCGATTTTTCGGTTTTTATTATCCAAGTAAAGACTATGCCGAACGTGCCTTGAAGGCTGGTCATCTGGACAAAAAGACCTGGGACAAAATTCGCCAGGCCCTGGCCGCCGGGCGTCTTCCCCCTCAGAATACCATTCTTGGCGGCAACCTGGGCATACACGGTATCGGCAAGGGTGATATAAACATCCATAAGCGGTACAACTGGACAAATGGCTGTGTTGCTCTGACCAATGAGCAGATTGACCGGCTAACGGTCTGGATCAGGGTGGGAACCCCGGTTGAAATACGCTGAGGTCGATTTTATTCACTCTCTAACGAAAAAAAGGATAGCCTGTCTTGTTCGCTCGTATTAATATAACAAGTTAGTAAAACAGCTATTGTTGATGTGAGAGCGGCGGAAATTGTCGGAAAGACTAACCTATCAAACCATAACAAGGAGAACTTCACATGAAAAAAACTGCTAAACTGTTCGCTGTGCTTATCGTACTTGGCCTTGCAGGCTGTGCCACGAACGGCGATCTGGATTCGGTGAGAACCCAGGTGGTGCAGGCGAATGCCACGGCTGATGCGGCCCTGACGGCGGCCAACGAGGCCAAAGCTACTGCTCAGGAAGCCAAGGCTATTGCCGAGGATGCCAATGCTACCGCCCAGCAGGCCAATGCGACTGCTGAAACTACGGAAAGCAAAATGGACCGTATGTTTAAAAAGGCTATGTACAAATAATTACTCTGGTATGATTTATTGTCAGAGTCCCGCCATTCCCCGGTGGGGCTCTGCTCTTTGCTCAGCCCCTTTAAAAATCAAAACCATCGGAGACAACAGTGGAGATGGGAACCGGCATGCCGGTCTGTTCCTGCAGCGCGCGTTTGATGGTTTGTATATCGAGTTGAGTATCCTTGTTTTCTATTTCCTTTAAGATCATTGCAAAGCCCATTTCTTGCAGATCCTGATTTTTCTCCTGGTCTTCATCCAACATTGGATGAACCTCGAGAAAAAGGGTAGTATTCTGCCAGCCGAGCTTGATCGGCTGGTTCACAATCTGCACCATTGTATGTACCGGTATAATTGGAAAAAGTTCCTCGATGTCTTCGGGATACATGCGCACGCAGCCATGGGTCACCCGCATACCCACGCCATAGGGCTTGTTGGTGCTATGGATCAGATAACCGGGGATGCTCAGGCGCAGCGCATAACGGCCAAGGGGATTGGCGGGGCCGGGGGGAACGACATCGGGCAATGGATTTCCTGCGGCGATTGCCTCTAATTTAACAGATTCGGGTGGCCTCCAGGATGGATCTTTGTCCTTTCTTTCAATTCTGGCTTTGCCTAAAGGCGTCTTCCAGTCCATCCGGCCGACACTTACCGGATAGGTTTTCACCATGGGCTTTTTCTCCAGGTCGTCTTCGTAAAAATAGTAGAGGCGCATCTCGGGCAGATTAAGCACAACGCCCTTCCGTTCAGCCTGGGGAAGAATAAACTGGCCAGGGAGAACAACCTTAGTACTCTTGCCGGGCATCCAGCGGTCAATATTCGGATTGGCGTGCAGGATCTCCTCCTGCCCCAGATCGTACTGGCGGGCAATATCGAGCAAGGTATCCTGGTTGAGGGCTTTAATACTTGTCGTAAAGCCGATAAGGTCAACGCCTTCGGGAGGCATTGGATGCGTCGTCGCCAGGAGTGGTGATGATATTCCGACCAAAAGAACAAAAAGAACAGCCGGCAAAACTGCGGGCACCCTGCGAAACGGCAGCACACCATTCAAAAGCGAAAAATAAGCCATTATTGATAGATTTCCGTGGTTGAGAGGTGAAATGAGTTGATACGTTAATGATAATACCCTACCATAATTGTCTTTTTTCAACGCGCAACTTTTTCTAGTACCAATACGCTGCAGGGCTACTTTCAGCTCTTCTGCGCCGCAGAGAAAAAAATGGATCAACATGTGCTGCCCTAGTCAAATTCCATGCCTATTTTTTTTGTGGACTCAGAATGGTACACTGATTACCGAAGGTATCCGTGAAGGTGATATTGCAAATTTTTAATGTTAAAGGCATAAACCCCCTCAGGTACTCGTTTACCGGATGAACCTGATTTTGACGTTATTTTTCGATGAAATACCGGAGGGAAGGAATGACAGACAATTATGCAAAAATTGTTCAAGACAATCTTAATCGACTCTACGGAAATCTTTCTCAAGACCTAGCAAAGAACCTGCCAGGCGAGCAGGATGGAGAGCGGTTTGTTTTTGATGCATTTGGTGAAAGATGTGTGATTGAGCCGGAAAGAATTACGCTTGGTGAGGAACCGCACTCCTCAGTACTTGGAATTCTAATATCTCTTTACGTCTTAAATGCCTGCTCAGATATTTGTATTCTTTCACCCCTCAGATCATTCAAGGAGTTTCCTGGCAGTATGCCTTATGTAGGGGCTTTTGCTACACATACTGAACAATTGCTTGTCCCTCATGTTACCAGAATCAAAGAAACGGAGCAAAGAATTATTCAAAAGCTCAAAGGGGAGAAAACTCCTTCTGACGCAGGGGGTGATTTTTCCTTTATTGTTTATCCATTTCCAAAAATTGCACTATGCTATATTTTTTATGAAGCAGATGATGAATTTCCTGCTTCGGTAACATGCCTCTATTCAAATAACGCAAATCAATTTATGCCAGTAGATGGACTTGCTGATGTGGGGGAATACACATCCAGGAAAATTGTGAACCTGATCGATTGATCATGAGAACCAGGCTAAAATATAACAAGACTTCTGCAATTGAAAATATGAGAACCCTGGCCAAGGTCTTAAGCCGTTTGTCCGAGCCACCTTCCCGTACCCACACAGGAGCGCGGGCTCGATGGACGAGAGGGGACCGCAAAAAAGCGAAAAATGAGCAGTTGTGTGAGATTTTCGTGGTTGAAAAGTACGGTGAGAGGCTACGTTGGCAGAACTGTTTCTTTTGTTACCGAACCATGATGAAATCCGACGTTTAACCGGTCATTTTTTGTACCATAAACTTTTTTCCTGTAATCCCGCATGGAGCAAAAACCTACCTACGCCGAGTTGGTCCGGCAGAACGGCACCTTAATTCTCGAATCCCTGCGCCTGAAGGCGGCTGAAGAAACCTGTCATCGGCAAAACAGCTCCTTGAAGGCGCTGAGTGAAACCTCTCTTGGTTTAATTGATAAGCTTGATAAAGAAGAACTGCTGGAAAATATCCTCGAGCGGGCCGCCTCGCTGAGCGGCACGGCCCACGGCTTCATCTATTTGCCCGAGCGGGGGGAAGAGTTGATGCAGATGCGGGTGGGGATGGGCTTTTTCAAGAGCCAGCTGGGGCGGCAGGTTCGACTGGGCCAGGGCATGGGCGGGCAGGTGTGGCAGGCCGAGGTACCGCTGCTGGTCGAGGATTATCAGACCTGGTCCGATCGTCTGGCCGATAAGGTCCTCGACGGGTTGCGTTCTATTGTCGGGATACCGCTCAAATACGATAATCGAGTCCTCGGGGTGATCGGACTTGCCCATGTCGACGGCGACAAGCGTTTCAGCAATGAGGATATCGCCACCCTGGAGCGGTTTGCCGCCCTGGCGCTCATCGCGCTGGAAAAGGCCCGTTTATACGCCGATGTACGCCACGAACTGGCAGAGAGGAAGCGGGCGGAGGCGGTGTTGCGGGAAAGCGAGATGCGTTATCGAACCTTCCTCGAATCGTCGCCCGATCCGATTGTCGTCTACGATATGAAGGGCATTGCCACGTATGTCAATCCGGCCTTTGAGCAGACCTTTGACTTATCGCGGGATGAACTTCTCGGCAAGCAGATCGATTTTGTCCCGCCGGAGAGCGTCGAGGAGACACGGACGGCCATCAAACAGATGCTCAGTGGTCAAAAGATCCATCTCTTTGAGACCAGACGCCTGACCCGGGCGGGAAAAGTTCTCGATGTGCAGCTCAGTTCCACCCTGTATCAGGGCGTTGACGGGCAACCGCTCGGCAATATCGTCATCCTGCGGGATATCAGCGATCGAAAGCGTGATGAACAGGAACTGGATAGATATCGCGGGCATCTTGAAGAGCTGGTGACGGAGCGGACAGCTGAACTGGCGCAGACCAATCTTAAACTTGAGCAGGAAATAGAAGATCGAAAACGGGCGGAAAAAGCCCTGAAAAAACGTGAGAAAGAGCTGCAGGCGCAGTCCCACCATCTCGAAGAAGTCAATACCGCTCTGCGGGTCCTGTTAAAACAACGGGAAGTAGATAAAAAGGAACTCGGGGAGGTTGTTTTGCGCAATGTCCAGGAGCTGGTCAGCCCCTATCTGCAGCGAGTTGCCGACGGACGGCTGAGTATCCAGCAACAAACCCTGGTACAGATCCTCGAAACCAATTTAAACAATATCGTTTCCCCGTTCCTCGACAAGCTGACCTCGGATCTGGTGCAGTTGACGCCGACCGAAATCAGGGTGGCCAGTCTGGTCAAGGAAGGAAAAACCAATAAAGAAATAGCCGAAGTGCTGCTGGTGTCAAAAAATACCATCCTCTTTCACCGGCACAAGATCAGGGGTAAATTAGGTATAAAGAACAAGAAGATAAACCTGCAATCTCATTTATTGTCCATGGTGAAATAGTAGTATTTACCCACTATTTTACCGCTATTTAATAAACTTGCGATTTTTTGTGGATTAAGTAATGTATAAGTAAATTTGATATAAAAAAATCCCGAGGGGATACGCGCCTTGACGAAAATATTGTCCAGTTTCATTATTGAGCATGCACCAGCTAGAACTCGCGATTTGGAGAAATCTATGACGCAGCTGATTGTTTCTGATGTTACGCTTACCTTCGGCGGATTAAACGCACTCTCCAATGTCGATATCACTATCGAGCCCGGGCTTATCACCTCGATCATCGGTCCCAACGGGGCCGGTAAAACAAGTATTCTCAACTGTATTTCCGGTTTCTATCACCCTACCAAAGGGCAGATTGTCTACGGGGAACGTACCCTGACCCATGCCTCGCCGCATCAGATTTCCAATATCGGCATAGCCAGAGCCTTTCAAAATCTTGAGCTGTTTCGCGGTCTGTCGGTGCTTGATAATCTGCTCCTCGCCCGTCATCAAAACCTGCGCTACTCAATCCTGCATGCGGTCATTTTCTTTGGCAAGGCATCACGACTGGAGGCGGAAAATCGCGCCTATGTAGAAAAAATAATCAATTTCATGGAGTTGGAACCCTACCGAAAAAGCATGGTCGGTAACCTGAGCTATGGAGTGCAAAAAAGAGTCGAGGTCGCCCGGGCCCTGACGCTGGCGCCGCAACTGCTGCTGCTCGATGAACCCATGGCCGGAATGAACATCGAGGAAAAAGAAGACATTGTACGTTTTATTCTTGATTTAAAGAAAGAGTGGGGCGTCACGGTGGTGCTGGTTGAGCATGACCTGGGGGTGGTCATGGATATTTCCGACCAGATCTACGTCCTCGATTTTGGCGAATTGATCGGTTCGGGAACACCGCAGGAGGTTGCCTCCGATCCGCGAGTGATTGAAGCCTATATTGGAGAAGAATAATTGCGTATGGAAAATCAAGACCATCTGGTAAAGCACACCATTCCGCAACTTCTGCGATGGCGGGTGAAGGCGACTGGCAAGAAAGTTGCTTTGCGGGAAAAGGATTTTGGCTGCTGGATCAGCTATACCTGGGATGAGTACTATGCTTTTGTGCGCAAGGTCGGCCTTGGTCTGCTCAAGATCGGTTTTGCCAAAGGAGATAAACTTGTCATCATCAGCGATAATATTCCGGAAACGCTGTACATGGCCATCGGCGCGCAGGCCGTAGGCGGTATTTCCGCAGCCATCTATCAAACCAGCCTGCCCGACGAGATCGGCGGGATTCTCGAATACCTCAATGTCAGCATTGTCTTCTGCAGCGATCAGGAGCAGGTCGATAAGGTGGCCGAGGTGCGCGACAGAATTCCCGGCGTACAGAAAGTTATCTATGAGGACCCCCGAGGCATGCGCGGCTACCAGGCTGATGACTGGTTCATGTCCATTGAAGAGCTGTATGCGCTTGGCGAAGAATCGCATGACAAGGACCCGGAACTGTTCAACAACCTGGTCGACGAAGGCAAACCCGACGATGTCTGCCATCTGTGTCTGACCTCCGGCACCACCGGACTGCCGAAAGGCGCCATGCTCACCCATCGAAATTATATCAACATGGGCCTGCAGATCACCAAGGTCGATCCCCTGGAAGAGACTGATGAGTATCTGTCGTTTCTGCCCTTTGCCTGGATCGGCGAACAGATGAACTCTTTCGGCGTGGCCATGGCCACCGGCATCGCCGTCAATTTTCCGGAGTCGGTGGAAACCAGCATGAGTGATCTCAAGGAAATTGGACCGCATTTCATGTTTGGTGCGCCGCGCATCTATGAAAATATCCGCTCGCAGATCTGGCTGAAAATAAATGAATCCTATTGGCTGAACCGTACCTTCTATCATTATTTCATGAAAATAGGCGAAGAGGCGGCGGGCTATCGCATGTCAGGCAGGGTGATGCCCGGTAAACTTCGTTTTCTCGCCTGGCTTGGCAAGCAGATCATCTTTCGGCCGCTGGTCAATCAGATCGGCCTGCTGCGACTGCGCCGGGCCTATACCGGCGGCGCTGCCCTCGGACCGGAACTCTTTACCTTTTATCAGGCCATCGGCGTCAACCTGAAACAGATCTACGGCCAGACAGAGATCGTCGGCATCGCCTATATGCACCGGGACGGCGATGTACGACCGGATACGGTAGGTAAACCTCTGCCGGGGACGGAATGCAAAATTTCCGAAGAAGGGGAGATCCTGTCGCGGTCGGCCTCGGTCACGCCCGGGTACTATAAACTGCCGGAGAAGACCGCCGAATTGCTTGAAGGCGGCTGGCTCCATTCGGGTGATGCCGGCTATATCGATGACAACGGCCATCTGGTGGTCATCGACCGTATTTCCGACGTCATGCATAATAAAAACGGCGAGATGTTCAGCCCGATGTTCCTGGAAAACCGCCTGAAGTTCAGTCCCTACATTAAAGAAGCGGTCATCTTCGGCGACCAGAAAGACTATGTCGCGGCGCTGATCAACGTTGACCCCATTGTCGTCGGCAAATGGGCCGAGGACAGGGGGATTTCCTTTAGCACCTATATGGATCTTTCCCTGCAGCCGGAGGTTGCCGAGCTGATCAAGGGTGCGGTCGAGTCTATTAATGCAAATAGTGAAAAGCCGCATTTTAAGATCAGGCGCTTTGCCATCCTCTATAAGCTGCTGGATATGGATGATGGCGAATTGACCAAGACCGGGAAAATCCGCCGCAAATTTGTCCGTGAAAAATACAATGATCTCTATGAAGCGCTGTATGACCAAGATATAACAGAGAAAAGGGTGGAGGCCTTTTATCAGTATCAGGACGGCCAAACAACAACGGTTGATACAACCATCCACTTTTACACAATGGAAGGGGACTGATGAGCTATTTTTTTCAACTGGTAGTCAGTGGAATTGTTGTCGGATCGATTTACGCCCTGTCCGCCCTTGGCTTTGTACTCATTTATAAGTCGAGCCGGGTGCTGAATATCGCCCACGGGCAGTTCATTGCTTCCGGGGCTTTTATCACCTATGCCCTGACCGTCTGGGCGGGCATTCCTATCTATATTTCTTTTCCGGCCAGTATGCTGGCGACCTTTTTACTGGCGATGAGTGTCGAAAGGGTGTTTCTGCGGCGCTTGATCGGGGAACCGATTATTTCCGTGATCATGGTCACCATCGGCCTGATGTCCATTCTTGACGGCCTGATCTATCTGACCCCCTTTGGCACGGAGAATTTCTCCTTTCCGCCATTCCTGCCGACGACACCGATTGGTTTTGGCGGGGTGTCGATTTCCTGGACGCAGCTGGTCGGGGTGATCACCACCTTTACCCTGATTGCCTGCTTTACCTGGTTCTTTAAAAAATCGACGGTCGGTATCTCCATGCGGGCGGTATCCGACGATCAGCTGGCGGCAATGTCCATCGGCATATCGGTACCCCGGGTATTCGGTCTGGCCTGGGCAATGGCCGGACTGAGTGCCGCGGCGGCCGGGGGCGTTATCGGTAATATCACCGGTTTGAATTTTGATACCCTGCACGCCTTCGGCATTGTGGTTTTTCCGGTGGTTATTCTCGGCGGGCTGGATTCCATTCTCGGTGCGGTTGTCGCGGGGGTAATCATGGGGCTGATACAGCAATTTGCCAGCGGATATCTTGACGGCCACTGGGGACTGAGCGGTACGGGGGAAGTTATGCCGTATATTATTCTCCTGGTTATTCTGCTTTTTAAACCCCATGGCCTATTCGGCATACACGAAATAGAACGGGTATAAACTATGTCAGCAAATCGTTGGTTGGCTACAGGAAATTATTTTACCTCCTACCGGGAAGAACAACGGATTTTTTTCACCAGCCTGGACAGGACGGCGATGGCACTTTTCATCCTCGGCCTTTTCATCTGGCCGTTCTTCATCGATGTCGGCAACAAGTATATGCTGGTGATCGACAACATCCTCATCGCCGTCATTGCCGTGATGGGATTGAATCTGGTCACCGGTTTTGCCGGTCTCATATCCATCGGCCATGCGGCCTTTGTCGGGGTAGGTGCCTATACCATTGCTTCTTTTGCCCGGGTGTTAGGTGAAAACCACTTTCTTTTGTCGCACGCCTGGCCGGTAATGCTTCTTGTCGCCGGGGCGATGGGCGCTGTTTTCGGCGCCATTGTCGGCCTGCCCGCCCTTCGTCTGAAACATCTGTATCTGGCCATTGCCACGCTTTCCTTCCAGATGATATTTGAGTGGACCATGAAATTCATGGATTTTTTTAACCAGGGGCAGACCATATCCGTTGGTCGGGTGTTCTGGGTAAGCGGCGAGGTGTCCCGCAAGCAGCACTATATCTTCTGGTATTATGCGATCCTGGTGTTGATTGTTCTGCTCGGTTTTTCGGTGCGTAATCTGCTGCGTACCCGCTATGGCCGTTGTCTTATCGCCGTGCGGGACAATGACCGTGCGGCTGACGCCATGGGCATGCACCCGGGCCTCACCAAAGTGTATGCTTTTGCCTTGGCCGGGTTTCTCGCCGGGGTGGCGGGGGCTTTACATGCCTATCTGTATCGTGGCGTCGGGGTCGAATCCTTTACCCTGCACCACTCCATCAACTATCTGGCCATGGCCATTGTCGGCGGGCTTGGCACGCTGCCCGGTTCTTTTATGGGGCCACTGGCGATCAAGATGCTCGATATGCAGGTGGAACAACTGTCCGAATGGGCGAGCAGCCATTTAGCCTTTGCCGCAAATCTTGCTACGGCTCTCAAACCGCTGAGCTTTGGTCTCGTTATCGTACTGTTTCTGATGTTTGAACCGCGCGGCATTGCCAACTGGTGGCGTATCGCACGGTCCTATGTCAAGCTGTGGCCATTCAGGTACTAGGAGCCTGTCCGAATATGCCCTTTTGCCCAAACTCTTCGTTGTTTAGGGAAAATAATGATCGGAATATTAACTATATGCCTGTGCTTATTTTCCCTAAACGCCTCGATTTTGAACAAAATGACTATTTTCGGACAAGCTCCTAGCACAGTTACTCAACCCAAGGAGGAAAGATGAAAAAGGACAATTTGACCAGGTGGATGTTGTTGTTGGGCGCTGTTGTCATGGCAACTCTTCCCGCCCAGGCCCTTGCCGGAGAGGTGTATAAGCTCGGTCTGTCGCTGGCCATTACCGGCCCGACTTCCGATGCCGGCAACCCCTATGCCAAAGGCGTTGAAGACTATTTCAAGTATGTCAACGATACCAAGATGCTGGGAGATGACACAATTGATTGCACGATTCGCGACGATCAGTACAAAAATGATATAACAAAGCAGAATTTCGAAGATTTTCTTGATCAGGGAATTGTCTTTTATTTGAACTATTCCACCGGCAGCACGTTGGCCTTGAAAAAGGATTTTGATGAAGTGAAAATGCCGGTTATCCCGGCTTCCTTTCATGCCGGAAACCTGGAAGATTCAAACTACGTCTTTCTGCCGATCGCCTCCTATTCCGACCAGGCCATCGGTCTGGCCGAATATATTGTGAAAAACCACAAAGGAGGAACGCCGAAGGTCGCTCTTTTTATTCATCCCTCGGCCTTTGGCCGCGGCCCGGTTGAGGATCTGCAAAAGGCGGTGAGCGCCGGCCTGGCCATTGATGTCGTGGAAGTGGTCGAACACGGCAAAGACCTGGATAACACGGCAATGCTCAAGCGTCTGATGAGTAAAGGGGTGCAGTATGTCATCAGCCAGACTGTCCAGTCTCCTGTGGCAACCATGTTAAAGGATGCCGATAGCCTCGGTCTGGTGGCAAAATCTTTTGGCGAAGAGGGGAAACTCACCTTTCTCGGCTGTCATTATACCGGCGGCAATGATCTGGTGGCCCTGGCTGGTGCCGCGGCCGAAAATTTCTACTGGACGACCTCCTACATCGTCACCAACGAACCCAGTCCCGGCGCAACCGCGCAGCTTGAGCTGGCCAAAAGATATAATCGTGACGAAAAAGCTGCAAATTCGCACAACTACGCAAATGGCATGATGGTCGCACAGGTGGCAACAGAGGTCATCAGGCGGACCAAGGCCAAAGGAAAAGAGATTAACAATGTGACGTTGTACGAAGAGCTGCAGGAAATGAATGGCGACAATGCCTATTCGCCCGGAACAACCGTCGGACCGGTGACTTATTCAAAAACCGATCATACCGGCGTTGACTCGCTGCAGCTGTATGTCGTGAAAGATGGTGCTTTCTGGTCCGCCGGTGCACCGTTTATTCCGGAGTACACAGGGAAAAAATAAGCAGAAACTCGTCCTTATTCAGTCCTTTTGTGCCATGAGCCAGGCAAGTGTCATGGCACGGAGGATCGAGACAGGCTCCCAGGATTACGACAGGTCATGTGATGATAACCTCGTAAAAACTTCAATTTCTGATGAATATGAAAAAGCCGGATAATCAGCTGGAAGTCAATAACATAGAAGTAGTCTACAATGATATTGTCCAGGTTTTGCGGGGTGTCAGTCTGAGCGTACCGGAAGGTTCCATCGTCGCCTTGCTCGGCACCAACGGCGCCGGCAAGACTACGACCTTACGGGCGATCAGCGGCTTATTGAAACCGGAAAACGGCTTTATCCGGGAAGGCTATATTAAATTTAAAGATCAGGATATCACCAACCTGCTCGGTACCCATGTGGTCAAACTTGGGGCGGTGATGGTCCCCGAAGGACGCCGGGTGTTCAAACATCTCTCCGTCGATGAAAATATCCGGGTCGGCTCTGTTTCCCGAAAAGACGGGGCGCAGAAGATCCGTGATGATCATCGACTGATGTATACCCATTTTCCAAGGTTGGCGAACATTACCCACCGCATGGCCGGCTATTGTTCCGGCGGGGAACAGCAGATGATCGCCATAGCCAGGGCGTTGATGGCCGCGCCGAAGATGCTCATGCTCGACGAACCGTCCCTCGGGCTGGCACCCCTGCTGGTCAAGGAGATCTTCGAGAATATCCAGTTGATAAATAAAGAAATGAACACGACTATCCTGGTAGTGGAGCAAAATGCCAAGATTGCGCTAGGTATTTCCGATTATGCCTATATAATGGAGTCCGGCAGAATTGTTCTGGAAGGTCCTTCAAAAGAACTCCAGGAAAACCCTGATGTTAAAGAGTTCTATATGGGTATAACCCGTGGCGGTGGCAGAAAGTCCTTCAAGGAAGTCAAATCCTATAAACGGCGCAAGCGTTGGATGTAATGTCAAAGATTTTTGGAATAGGGGAGAATAATGAAATATCTCGTGGGGTACAACGGATCGGAGGAGTCCAAGGCGGCACTCTCTCTGGCAAGAACCTATGCGGAATCTTTTGGCGCTCGAGTCTATGTCGTCGCTTCCATGGGGGGCGGGAGTAGTGAAAAAGTCGAAAATATAGGGAAAGCCGCCCATGATCTGGCCATAGCCGAAAAATTTCTCAAGGAAAAAGGGGTCGCCTGCGAAAGTCACCAGCTGGCCCGGGGCATGGCACCGGGGGAAGATCTGGTCCGTTTTGCCGTGGAGCATGATATCGATCAGATATTTATCGGTGTGGAAAAAGTATCCCGCACCCAGAAGATCATCGTCGGATCGAACGCCCAGTACATAATATTAAAAGCACCCTGTCCGGTTGTTACTGTAAAAAAGTATTCCAAATAACAGAGGTCGTTCCCTTCGAGAATACCCAGTAATGATCTGGTTGGGCGGAAGTCTTACCAGCGACTCTATAAAATTTAATGGAGAGGTCTCATGGGGCTTTATGACTTTACTTTTTATGATCTGATTAACAGGAACGCCCTTGCCTTCGGCAGCCGTGTCTGTTGGCGGGAGGTTGATGACGGTAGACAGTTGACTTTTGCCGAGTATAAGCAGCAGGTTGATCTTGTGGCCGGAGGGCTAGCCGATGCCGGGATTGCCAAGGGCGATCGTATCGGCGTTCTCGGCAAAAACAGTCTCGAGTTTTTTCTTCTTTATGGTGCCGCCGCTTGTTTGGGCAGCATCGTGTTGCCCATTAACTGGCGACTTTCAGCCGATGAGGTCTGTTATAATCTCAACGATTGCCAGGCGAAAATCGCTTTTGTCGATGCGGAATTTCAACACATCCTGGAAAACAAAAAAGACGATTTGTCCACCATCGGCAACTGTTACAATTTGAAGGGTGATATCGGCGATGCCTTGAGATTTGCCTCGCTGTCAGTGGGAGCTAAACAAGCGGTCCCGGCGGAAGTGGCCGGCTCGGACGGTTTCGTCATCATCCATACCGCCGCGGTGGCCGGACATCCACGGGGGGCTCTGCTCAGCCATGGCAATATACTCTGTGCCGACATGCACTTTAACTGCACCATGGCCTTTACTCCGCAGGACGTACATGTAAACCTGTTGCCGCTTTTTCATGTGGCCGGGCTCTTTATGGTAACGAGCACCTTTCATGCCGGGGGGAAAAGTCTGAATGTCAGTAAATTTGATGCCGCCGAGGTCGCCCAGCTGATCCAGGATAATGCGGCGACACTATTTTTTGATTTCCCGCCGATTCTGGACGCCATACTCAAGGCAGGCGCCAAGGACGGTTACGACCTCAGCTCGATCAGAGCCGTTGTCGGCCTTGGCACTTCGGAGGTGATCGAGCAGTTTCAGTCTACCACCGGGGGCAGTTATTACGCCATGTACGGCCAGACCGAGACATCCTGCCTGGCCACCTTAGGTAAGTACGATGATCGGCCGGGATCAGCCGGCAAAGTTATCATGCTGGGCGATGTGCAGCTGGTTGACGAGGACGAACAGTGTGTCGGCATCGGTGAGGTGGGCGAGATCACCGTCAAAGGCCCGATGGTTTTCCAGGGATATTGGGGACTGCCGGATGACAATGGTTATGCTTTTCGTGGAGGGTGGCACCATACCGGTGATCTTGGCCGCTTTGATGCGGACGGGTTTCTCTTTTATGCCGGGCGAAAAGCGGAAAAGGAACTCATCAAACCCGGCGGTGAAAATGTCTATCCAGCCGAGGTGGAAAAGGTCATTCTGCTCCATCCAGCCGTTGCCCGGACGGTGGTCATCGGCGTGCCCGATCCGAAATGGAAAGAGGGCATCAAGGCAGTGTGTCAACTGCATGAGGGGAAGACTATGACGGCTGCCGAGCTGATTGCTTTTGTCGGTGAACGTATCGCTCGCTTTAAAAAACCGCAATATGTCGAATTTGTCGATGCATTGCCGCTGAAAAAAGACGGTTCGCCGGATCGGCAGGCGGTGAAGACCCGGTATGGTCAGGCGTAATTAATAGCCAGACGGCGTCAGTCGCCCATTTTCATCCAGAGCTCACTCGGAAAATGGTCCTCACGGTCGATTGCCGCAGCCAGAGGGGCAATTTCGGTACTGACGATGAGAATATTAACGGCCCTCGATCGTGCACAGACCATAAACGTAGGGACCTTTGCAGCTTTTTTTCCCGGTTCCGGCCATTTTAAAAGAGGTTGCGAAAGAAACAGGATATGGTAAACATTGGACAAAATTTATTTTCTGAAAATAAATAAATCCTGAATCTATCCCGAGAGAGTTTTTTTCATGTATAAGCGTACTTCCGCACGAAAGGGAATCGTCCTCGCGGGCGGAACCGGTTCACGACTCTATCCTTTGACCCAGGTCGTCAGCAAACAGCTCCTACCGGTCTACGATAAGCCGATGATTTTCTATCCTCTGTCAACCCTGATGCTGGCAGGGATACGCGACATCCTCATTATCACCACTCCCCAGGACCAGGGACAGTTTATAAAACTGCTTGGTGATGGTTCCAACTGGGGCATCAGCCTATGCTATCAGGTGCAGCCGTCACCGGATGGCCTGGCCCAGGCGTTCATCATCGGCGAGGAATTTCTCGGTGGGGCAAACAGTGCCCTGGTGCTGGGAGATAACCTGTTCTACAGCCAGAACTTCAGCCAGATGCTCAAAAGGGCCGATGAACGAATATACGGCGCAACTATATTCGGCTATCATGTCAATAATCCCTCCGCATACGGCGTTGTTGAACTGGACCAGGACGGCAAGGCGTTGTCGATCGAAGAAAAACCCGCGCAACCCAGATCGCCGTATGCGGTCACCGGGCTCTATTTTTATGATGACCGGGTGTGCGAGGTGGCAAAATCGATCACGCCATCGGCCCGGGGTGAGCTGGAAATCTCTTCGGTCAATGAATGGTATCTCAAGGATGCAAGCCTCCATGTCGAGCAGCTTGGCCGGGGCGCAGCCTGGCTGGATACCGGAACGCACCGGGATTTAATGGCTGCCGGCTCGTTTATTGAAACCCTGGAGCTGCGCCAGGGCCTGAAAATAGCCTGTCCCGAGGAGATTGCCTACCGCAAGGGCTTTATCGATGCCCGCCAGCTGGAAAAAATAGCCCAGCCGTTATTAAAGAGCGGCTACGGCACCTATCTGCTCAACCTGTTGAAGGAGTGGCCTGCGGCATGAGGATTGTCGAAACCACGATAGCGGATGTGAAGATCATCGAACCGAAGGTCTTCGGCGATGACCGGGGCTTCTTTATGGAGACCTTTCAAGATAAAAAAATGGCCGCGGCCGGTATCACAGCCACCTTCGTGCAGGACAATCACAGCAGCTCAGGCCAGGGCATTCTCCGGGGGCTGCATTTTCAAAAACAACAGACCCAGGGCAAACTCGTTCGCGTTATCTTCGGCGAGGTGTTTGATGTCGCGGTTGATCTGAGAAAAGATTCTCCCACCTTTGCTCAATGGGTCGGCGTTACGCTGTCCGCGCACAACAAAAAAATACTCTGGGTGCCGAAAGGCTTTGCCCATGGTTTTTATGTCACCTCGACCCTGGCGGAATTTGTCTACAAGTGCACGGATTATTACGCCCCTGAACATGAGTGTGCCATTGTGTGGAATGACCCGGACCTGGGCATCAAGTGGCCACTGGTGGGTGGCGCAGAACCACATCTCTCGCCAAAGGACAGAAGCGCCCTGCCTTTTCACCGGGCAGGATATTTTATCAACAATACCTTTGTGGAGCACAAAATTTGAAAGTATTACTCATCGGATCCCGTGGCCAGCTGGGGCATGAGTTGTCCTTTAGCAAACCAGCAGAGATTGATCTGCATGCCGTGGGTGTCGATGTCCTGGACATTACTGATGCTGCACAGGTGATGAGAAACATTGGTGATCTGCAGCCGGATGTCGTCATCAATGCCGCGGCCTACACTGCCGTGGATAAGGCGGAGACCGACCGTGATACCGCCTTTCTGGTCAATGCCTCCGGTCCCGGCAACATTGCCCGGGCCTGCAGGAGTACCGGTTGCCGATGTATCCATGTCTCGACGGATTTTGTCTTCGACGGCGCCTCGCCCCTGCCGTATCTGCCGGAGGACGCGCCCCATCCCCTCAACGTCTATGGCGAGAGCAAGTATCAGGGGGAAAAAAGGGTTGTCGAGGAAACGAACGGCCAGGCCCTCATCCTTCGTACCGCCTGGGTTTATTCCGCCCACGGCAACAATTTTGTCAAGACCATGCTTGGCCTGATGCGCAACAGGGAGCGGTTGATCGTTATCTACGATCAGGTCGGCAGCCCCACCTGGGCGAGAACCCTGGCAACCACCATCTGGACCGCTGTTGTTTCCTTGCCGCAGGCAAAAGGTGTGTATCACTGGACCGATGCGGGTGTCGCCAGCTGGTATGACTTTGCCGTGGCCATTCAGAGCGAAGCCCTGACCCTTGGTTTACTGGACAGGGCAATACCGGTCATGCCCATCAGAACCAGTCAGTATCCGACCCCGGCGACACGACCGGCCTTTACCGTACTGGACTGCAGCAGCACCTGGAACGATTTTGCCATCTCGCCGGTGCACTGGCGGGTCTGTTTAAAAGAAATGCTGCGGGAGATGGTGCAGGAGAAACACACATGATCGACACAAGAAATATTCTGGTCACCGGTGGGGCAGGGTTTATCGGCTGCAATTTCGTGCATTACTGGCTCCAGCACCATCCCGCCGACAAGGTTGTCGTGCTCGATGCCCTGACCTATGCCGGCAATCTGGCCAGCCTCGATCCGGTAAAAGACCAGCCGAATTACTCTTTTGTGCATGGCAATATCGGCGATGGGGCTCTGGTCGAAAAGCTCCTGCGTGATTGCCG
Organism: Desulfocastanea catecholica; assembly: GCF_054657295.1. Lineage (NCBI taxonomy): Bacteria > Pseudomonadati > Thermodesulfobacteriota > Desulfobulbia > Desulfobulbales > Desulfobulbaceae > Desulfocastanea > Desulfocastanea catecholica. Next base: position 60,580 of record NZ_BAAHYZ010000007.1, on the reverse strand, counting down.
CATAAACACCATTGTCCATTTGGCCGCCGAATCCCATGTCGATCGATCCATCACCGGCCCGGATGCCTTTCTGGAGACCAATATAATCGGCACCCACTGCTTACTGAAAGCGGCGAAAAAGGTCTGGATCGATGGCGAGACGATCGTACCGCACCGGTTTCATCATGTCTCAACCGATGAGGTGTATGGCACACTCGGGGCTGGCGATCCGCCATTCACCGAAACCACGCCCTACGCGCCCAATTCCCCGTATGCCGCCAGCAAAGCATCGTCGGACCATTTTGTCCGCGCCTACCATGAAACATATGGCCTGCAGACAACCATCAGCAACTGCTCGAATAATTATGGCCCCTACCAGTTTCCGGAAAAGCTGATCCCGCTTATCGTCACCAATATCCTGCACAACAAACCACTGCCGGTCTATGGCGATGGACTGCAGATCCGCGACTGGCTCTATGTCGAAGATCATTGTCGAGGTCTCGACCTTGTCATCCAGAAAGGCGTGGTTGGGCAAAACTACAATATCGGCGGTCATAATGAGTGGAAGAATATTGATATCGTCAAGCTGGTCTGCCGGAGCATGGATCAGGCCTTTGCCGATCATTCGGAATTTGCCGAGCAGTACCCCAAGGCTCTAGCCGCCCATGCAGGCCACTCGTCGGAGCTCATCACCTATGTTACAGACCGCCTCGGCCATGACCGCCGTTACGCCATCGATGCCGGCAAAACCAATTTCGAGTTAAAGTATGCCCCTGCCGAATCCTTTGAGACGGGCATTGCCAAGTCGCTGCACTGGTATCTGCAGAATGAGGGGTGGTGGCTGCCGCTGGTCAAGGCCTAGGCTTTTAAAATATTTTTATCTATCCACTTGAAATTTCAATATATCGAAGTAAGCTGCGGCTATTCCAGTGATTTTCTCATGTATGCAGGATAATAAATGTTCGAGAGTTTTTGTCAGTTCGGGTACAGTGTGAAACCACTCTATAATTTGTGCTTGTCAGATTAAATAACAACTGGGTTATGCGATGAACGAAAAAGAACTGCAAAAGCAACTACAGACAAAGGTGAAGAAGAAACTCGAAGTGTTGTTTTCCCGCTACAAAATGGACTTTGGCGGTATTGACGCAGCCTTGAAATGGAAGCCGATTGTGCTCATTATCGGTAATTATTCTTCGGGGAAATCAACACTCATCAATGAGCTTGTCGGGCAGCACATTCAGCGCACAGGCCAGGCGCCGACGGACGACTCCTTTACCATCATTACCAGCGATCCCGGATGTGACAATGTAGAAACACCGGGTTCCCGGCTCGTCAATGACGAGAATCTTCCTTTCCAGCATTTTAAAGGATTCGGCGAGAAGCTGATCTCCCATATCTGCATGAAGCAGGTCTCCTGCCCGATGCTGGAAAATATGGCCATCATCGACAGCCCGGGCATGATTGACGCCACCAGTGAAAATGATCGTGGCTATGATTATATGAAGGTGCTTGGCGAGTTTGCCAAGATAGCCGATCTCATCGTCCTTATGTTTGATTCACACAAGGCCGGGACCATTAAGGAATCCTACGATACCATTCGCAATACCCTGCCGGAGAAATCGGGCGAGCATCGAATCGTCTTCGTCATGAGCAGAATAGACGAATGTGACCACTTGAGCGATTTCACCCGCTCCTATGGAACGCTGTGCTGGAACATGTCCCAGATGACCGGGCGTAAAGATATTCCGCATATTTATCTCACCTACTCCCCGTCCGTCGTCGATCCCAAAACCGTGGCGGAAGGCTGGCCCCAGGAACGCGACGAACTGATCGAGAAGATCAAAAGGGCGCCGGGATTTCGCATCAATCATATCCTCGAGGATATCGACCGTCAGGTGAATGAATTGCAGATCGTCGCCGAGGCGGTCAGCGAATTTCTCAATCGAGCGAATACGGTGTTTTGGAAATTTACCAGAATAACCGTCGGTATTGCCATAGTCCTTTTCCTCTTTGGCGATGTTGTGCTGAACTCGATATTTTCTGTTCCGGAAAACACCCTTATTACCTCGATCAGGAATGGAGAGTTCTCCCTGGCCAATCTCATCGTCCCTGGCATCCTCGCGGCGGTTACTCTGGCTATCGGTTTTCTTGGTTTCAGCAGGATCGCCTTTAGGCAGCAGCTGAAAAAAGCCATGATCAATGGGAGGGATCTGGTCCATCTCGACAATGATTACCGAAAAAATCTCTGGCGGAAAATGGAGTCCAAGGTCAAAGAGAATCTGCAGGGCTTGAAGGTCAGTGACCTGTGGAGCGGCTATGGCAGAGGCTTATCGAAAATTCAGAACTTTTTGAATTATGATCTGAAAAGATATTATGAGAAAATAGTAACCTGACAGTTGCTTTTTTTTCTGTAATGTGAGGGCCGGCAAATGGGATGCATCCATTTTCCGGCCCTTTTGTTTTTAAAAAGTTACCTTTTCGGCCGCGGCAATCAGCCCGGCAAATTCCTCTCTCCAGTCTTGCCCGCCAAAGGTTTCAGCCAGAAGGACGGCCATATGCTGCGGGATAATGCCCAGATCCCTGTTGCGGCCAAGGCCGGAGAGGCAGGACGGACAATTGGTGGCGATGATTTTCGTCTCCTCGCCACCCCTGACGTTTTCTATCGATTCCCGTTTGCGCTGGAGCATGGCATGGGAAATATCCGGTCTGGAGATGGCCAGGGTGCCTGCCTCGGAACAGCAATTGGGCACCTTGTGTACCTTGGTGTAAAATCTGCTGAGCAGACCGACGCCTTCGCCGGCAAAGGAATCGTGACAAGGGGTGTGATAGAGCACCGGTTCTGATTTTTTCGTAACGTAGTCCCGAATGGAATTTTCCAGGACGAATTGCGAAATATCTTCAATGTCGCATGCAAAGATTTCCGCGCATCCCATCTCCTGCAGGGCCTCACGACAGGTGCCGCAGCTGATGAGAAAACCATCGAAGACCATATGGCCAAGCATCTCCCTGATCTGGCTGAGGATGATCGTATCGCGCAGGGCTATCTGGCCGGCCATTTTCTTCTTGGCATTGACCTTGGCCGGAAACCCGCAACAGAGCGAGGGCGGCGGCAAAACGACCCGAATATTATTTTTCAGCAGCAGGTAGATCGCCGCCATACCGATATCGGCATACAGACGTTCGGAGCCGCAGCCCGGAAAATAGAACACGGTTTTCTTGATTTCCCCCTCCGGGCGAATCATCAGGGCCTCGCGCTCCGAACACTGCAGGAGCATGGCGCTGAGGGGCGTGGGTGAGGCCTCGGCCATTGGCGATTTCAGCATGTTCAAAGGGCGCCATGTATGCTCGGTTATGGCCGGAGGGGCCTTGGCAAACGCTTTAGCCCCAAGACGCTGTAGCGAGCTGCCCCACTCCAGAACCACCTTCCTGAAGACAGTGTTGACTGTACTTTCCCTGTTTTGCAGGTAGAGAAGGGACAGCCGGGTGGCGGGCGCGGTGTGTTTGTAGCCGAGATCGCTGAGGATCTCCCGTTCCAGCAGCGAGACCTCGGCGGTGTCAATGTCGACCGGACAGGGGCTGAGGCATTTGCGGCACATGGTGCAGTGGTCGGCGATCTCCTCGAGGTTTTTCAACTGGTTGAAGCGCGGCAGGTGAGAGCGCTGCATATCGTAGAGCAGGGCCTCGATCAGGGAGCCGATGACCATGTTTTTATTTCTCGGGTGAAAAAAGATGTTGCTTCCCGGATGGTAGACACAACAATCCGGCATACATTTACCGCAACGGATGCACTTGGAAATCATCGACGACAGCTTGGCCAGGGAGCCGTACTGCAGAATCTTCGCTTCCAGTTCGAGCAGGTTGAAGGACGGGGTGAAGACCTTCTTGATAATCGCCGGGTCGTTGAGCATGCCGGGATTCATTATGGCTTCCGGGTCCACCTCTTTTCTGTAGGCCCGCAATTTGGCAAGCAGGCTGTCGTCCAAAAACTTCATCTTGGTGATGCCGATGCCATGCTCGCCGCTGACCACGCCGCCGAGTTCGACTGCCTTGGCCATGACATCGTCGGCGGTCTTTTCCGCGCGCTTCATCATCTCGCGGTCATTGGAGAACACCGGGATGTTCACATGGATATTGCCGTCGCCGGCGTGCATATGGGTGGCGATGATGATTCTTTTCGCGCGGATTTCCTGGTGAATCTTCAGGATGTTGGCACTGACCTTTTTATAGCCGCTGAACAGTTCCAGCAGGTCGCTCATCAGGCTCCTGATCAGGGTCTCGTGCCGAACCGATTCCACGGTACGCAGACCAAGTTTTGTCAGCGTCTCGCCGCAGAGTTCATTGGCTTTAGGGATCTTCGCCTCAAGCCAGTCCGGATCTTCAATGGGTTCGGCGGTCTCCAGGTATTTCATGATCGAATGGATACACTGCTCTTTGTTGAAGAGATCCTCGGCAATATTATATTCGTCGACAAAGCGGGCGAATTCGGCCAGGGCAGGGAGCGGCAGGACAATATCTTCATTGAGTTTGAAGGCGTTGGTTCTGGCGGAAATTGCCCCGAGCCGCTTGCGATCTCGCCAGAAGCGCGCCGCCTCGTCGGCATCCTGGGCGGTGAATAATTCGGTATTCTTGTACGGGGTAAGCAGTCTCTCCAGCCGTTTCTTGCCGTTAAGCACCTGCTCGGAGGTATGGCCGACCATATCAATGAGCAGAACGGCCTTCGGATGCGTGCTTCGTGCCGCCTTGAACTTATAATTGATTGCCCGGATGTATTCCTCGTCAAAATGCTCGAGAGCCATCAGGGCTTCCTGGCCATTATTGAAAAATTCCTCGGAGATTTTGACGATTACCCGGCTGGCCTCATCCATGTCGTCGCCGAAAAATTCGAGGCAGAAGGTAATTTTTTTCTCATAGGCCTTGTGCAGGACAAACTCGCCCGAGGTGATCACTCCGTCAGTTCCTTCCTTCTGGAAGCCGGGCAGCCCTTTCAGGGCTTTGTTGGTGATGTCTTTCCACAAGCCCTTCTTGCGGATGTCGGTGCCGGCGAGGGTGACCTGGCGAAGAACCTTTTTATGGCTGTCAACCACCTGAAAATGCAGGGTGTCGTCGGGCAGAATCTTGCGCATCGGATGGTTGATACGCTGCACGGTGAGCAGGTCCTGCTGCCCGGGCATGGCGATGGTGTAGGCGAGGATATTGTCAATTGCCGTGCCCCAGAGCACCGCCGTTTTACCGCCGGCATTCTCGGCGATGTTGCCGCCGATGGTCGACGCCCAGGCACTGGTCGGGTCGGTGGCAAAAACAAGATTTTCGCTCGCAGCATGGGCCATGGCATTGGAGGTGACGACCCCCGCCTCAACCTTGAGGACCGGTATTTTGGCGCCTTCTCCCAGGTGCGGCGCGTTTTGGTACTGTATCGCATGGATCCTGGTCATTTTTTCGGTGTTGATAATGACGCAGTTATTAGTGAGCGGGACTGCTCCCCCGGTCAGCCCGGTGCCGCCGCCCCGGGGGATAATTTTCAGCCCGAGTTCACCGACAGTGTACATCAGCGCAGGCAGCTGATCCTCCCTGGATGGTCTGAGGACGGCAAGGGGAAGAAAAAGGCGCCAATCGGTGGCGTCCGTTGCGTGGCTGATGAGGGTGAAGGGGTCAAAGCGAACATTTTCATGGCCGATGATCGGCCCCAGCTTTTTCAGCATCAAACTGCGCCGGCTGGAGGCCTCGGTGATCTCTTTTTTCAGTTCCCGGAGGCGATCATGGCAAAGGCCGACCAGATGCAGTACTTTGGTACGCCGTTCCGAGCCGACCCTGACTACTTTTGCCGCTTCTTCAATGATGGTCAGATCTTCTTTTGCCGTCCTGAAAAACTTTTGCCGTCTGATTGGCGAATCAATGAGCTCCTGGTAGAGAAACGGGTTGCGCCTGAGGATAAAAAAATCGCCCATAAAACGCATGACCAGCCGTGCCGACCTGCCGGTGATTCTCTGGCTTCTCAGTTCTTCCAGATCGTCCCAGACCTCGGAGCCGAAAAGGAGCTTGATAATCAGTTTGTCATCAGCCGATGTGAAGTTGTAGGGAATCTCGCGGTAATCTTTTGTAGTCATTATTTCAGGGCCTTAGTTGGACGAAAAGATGTTATCTTATAATATATTTCAGATCATTTTTCCTGTTGATCGGGCGACATTGTCGCGTGTTGGCGCAAATGTTTGAAGGCACTGCTGTCTGCAGGGAGAGAGAGGATTGCCGAGCACTTTTATTTACCACCTCTGTTGATTATTGCCAGTTTTTTTGCCGCGAAATTTTTGTGGGAATCGGCAGGGATTGAACGTATGACCGTCTGAAAAAAAATCAGGGAGGTGCTGCGCATGTCAATTTTGTTAATGGTATCACTCATTGCCTGCTGTTCCATAATAATTTCTTCCGTCACCCTGGCGAGAGGGATGAAGAAAATGCAGCGACTTGGCGACATGGAGATCGGCAGCGCCTCGGCCGGCCCGCTGGTGTCTCTCGTCGTGCCCGCCTGCAATGAGGAGAAAAACATTGAGAAGTCGTTAGTGTCGCTGCTGTCTCAAGAGTATGCAAACTTCGAGATAATTGTCGTCAATGATCGTTCAACCGATACTACCGCGGCAGTATTAAAGCGACTGAAGAACCGCTTTCCCCGGCTGACCATCCTTGAAATTGTCGATCTGCCCGAGGGCTGGATGGGCAAGAGCCACGCACTGGCCAAAGGGGCGGCGCTGGCAAACGGTGAATATCTGGTTTTTACCGATGCGGATGTTGTTCTGGAAAAGACCACGATAACCCGGGCGGTTGCCTATATGCAGGGCAAGCGACTGGACCACCTTACTCTCGGTTTCAAGAATGTGACGCGCGGCTGGTTGCTCAACAGTCTGATCCTTGATGCGGGCATGGGGCTGCTCTTTCTCTTCCGGCCCTGGACGGTAAAAAAGAATACCAGCCGCAGTTTCATGGGGATCGGCGCCTTTAATATGCTGAAGAGATCGGTGTATCAGGAGATCGGCGGGCATGAAGGGATTAAAATGCACCCCATTGACGACCTGATGCTCGGTAAGCTCATAAAGCAGCATGGCTTTTTCCAGGACTGTCTGCTCGCCTACGATTTTGTCGTCGTGCCGTGGTACGATTCCGTCCGGGCGATGAGTAACGGTTTGGAAAAAAATGTCTTTGCCCTGGTGCATTACCGTGTCCTGCTCATCCCGGCTGTTCTGGCGGCGATTATCATTCCAACCATCTGGCCGTTGTGGGGACTGGTATGGGGGGATACGACTGTCCAGGCAGTTTGTCTATTGACGCTGGGGATTCGCCTTGCCACTTTTTACCAAGGCCTGCTGGTCCAGGGTTTGCCCAAGGGGTATCTGCCGGGGGCTTTGATTACACCCTATATATCCTGTTATATCATCTTGAAATCAGTCGTTGTTACCATCAAAAACGAAGGCATTCTCTGGCGCGGCCAACACTATGCCCTCGCTGAACTGAGAAAGACACAACCGCTGCTCTTTTAGTGCCTTACTCCTGGAAGTCAAGGTTGACCAGATGGCCCTGGCGATACACGAGGACGGTACAGACAAGCAGTAAGCCGGCCAGTCCGAACAAGGCCGGGGTAAAGCTGTGCAAGCGGTCGAAAACCAAACCTGCCATGATTGGCGAGAAAGATGCGGCGATGTTGCTGGAAAACAGCCAGCCATACATTTGACTGACCCTTTCGGCTCCCCAGCAGCGCGAGGCGGACGATACATAGAGGACCAGCACCCCGCCGTAGTTGAAGCCGGTAAAAAGAGCGAAACACCAGAAGCCGGCAACTGACTGCAGCATGGCCGGAGCGGCCAGCAGGACCATGGCCTGAAAAAGGAGGTTGGCCTGTATGGCGGTTGCCGATTGCACCCGGTCGAACACCATGCCCCAGGCGATACGGCCGGCGGCATTGGCCAGCGCAAAAAGCGAAACGCCGGTTATACCGATCTGCATGCTCTTTCCTCCCCCCTGAAAAAGTTCCTTGAGGTTGGCATTGACGGCAAAACCGGTAGCAAGACCAATAAACATAGCGACATAGAGAAGGCGAAAACCGGGATGGCTGAGAAGCTCGGCGAGTTTGACCGCCGGACGCGGCTTGGGCAGGGTGATGTCTTTTGGAAAGCACATCGTTGACCCGGCGAGGGCGACAATAACGATGAAAACAACACCAAAAATGAAAAAGGTCTGGAACGGCGTTCTGCCAAGACTCTCCATGAGCCACCCGCCTATCTGGCTGACCAGGGCCGCACCCCCGCCAAAACCGGCCACGGCGATACCGGTGACCAGCCCCTTATTTTTTGGAAACCAGCGTATGCACACGGCGATCGGCACGATATAGGCCATCCCTGCACCGATGCCGCTCAATACGCCTATGCCGAGGATGGTCAAGATAAAATTGTGTATACCGAGGCCGGCCAGTACCCACCCGCCGCCAAAAAGCACGCCGCCGATCATGGCACTGAGCCGGGGACCGATCTTTGGTAGAAATGTTCCCGCGGCGATCATTGTCAAGGGGAACATGAAATAGAAGACGGTAAAGGGGATCTGCACCGGGCCCTGCTGCAGTCCGGTCAAGGTCTTGAGCGGCTGCACATAGACGCTCCATGAGTAGGTCGCACCAAGACACATCTGCATCAGGACGGCGGAAAGAAGAATTATATATCTCAAGCTGTCACCTGAAATCGTAAAGTTAAGAACCTGTTTCGCGCAACTCCGGATTGGGAGTCTGCCCGAGAATACGCGCTGTTTTTTTCGGTGAACGGTTATACTTTCACCATGTGCTTTGTCAAGGATGATGGCGTCGTAAAACATTTTTAAAAGGTTGGACCAATGTACAAATGGTGATGCAAAGGGAACAAACAGGAGGTATGCTGGAATTACAGAGGATATAATGTTAAAATACAGATCTTAAAACATAGGCTTACGATATAATCGGAATGAGTGGTAGTGCTTAGCTGATGCTCAATTTTAATCCGGCTCTCCTATTTACGGGAAGTTGTCCGGGCAGAATGCAGAACAAAAAAGGATTGTGAAGAAATAATGAAAATACTCGTAATTAATTCGGGAAGTTCGTCGATAAAATTTCAGTTGCTCGATATGGCTGATGAATCTGTTCTGGCATCGGGGCTTGTTGAAAGAATCGGCGAAACCGAAGGACTGATAAAGTGTACCCTCAGGCCGGGTGCCGCCGATGAGATGACGGTCAAAAAAACGACCGTGGTTGCCGATCATAAAAGCGGCATGCGCATGGCCGTTGACATACTCTCCGATCCCGGCCAGGGCGTGATCGCCGATCGGGGCGATATCGATGCGATCGGCCACCGTGTTGTCCATGGCGGGGAAGATTTTCATCAACCGACTCTGCTCACCGCCGATGTGCTGGCGGCCATCGAGAAAAACATTCCTCTCGCCCCGCTGCATAATCCGGCAAATCTCGACGGCATACGGGTGGCGCAGGAATTGTTTGCCGGGGTCCCCCAGGTGGCGATATTTGATACCGCTTTTCACCAGACAATTCCGCCGCACGCCTACCATTATGCGCTTCCCTACGAGTTGTATGAAAAGCAGCGAATCCGTCGCTATGGTTTCCATGGCACTTCGCATAAGTTTGTTGCCAGCGCATGCGCGCGCCTGATGGGCAGACCGCTGGAAGAACTGAACCTGATTTCCATTCACCTCGGCAACGGCTGTTCCATGACCGCTGTGAAAAACGGCAAAAGTGTCGATACCACCCTTGGACTGACCCCTTTGGAAGGGCTGGTCATGGGCACCCGCAGCGGGGATGTCGATCCGGCCATTCATTCCTTTCTCGCCAGAAACTGCAATATGGATATTGAGGCCATCGACGAGATGCTCAATAAGGATTCGGGCCTGAAAGGACTGTGCGGGCTCAACGATATGCGCGATATCCATGAGGCAATCGCCAACGGCGATAAAAGGGCCAAGCTGGCTCTCGAGGTTCAGACATATCGCAACAAAAAATATGTCGGGGCGTTTATGGCGGTTCTCGGCCGGGTGGATGCCATCATATTCACTGCCGGTATTGGCGAAAACGATGAGGTGGTGCGGGAAATGACCCTGCGCGGGCTGGAGCCGTTCGGCATTATTATGGATCTTGAGGCCAATAACCAGCGGATTAAAAAACCGACGCTGCTCAGCAGCCGGGAAAGCCGGGTGCAGATCTGGGGCATTCCTACCAATGAAGAGCTGGCCATCGCCCGGGAGGCGCAAGCCGTCCTCGAGAAGTAAAAAAACATTCCAGGATGGGCAGATACGGCCCATCCCGGAATTTCTTAAAGAAATTACCTGGTATTACCTGACACGCAGCAATTATCAAGACGCTGCAGTCATCTTAAAGGCGTTGACCCGTTCATAGATCTGCAGCAGCTTCTTCTGTTCCGTAGAGATCTCCTGCCAGCTCCCGGCGAAATCGAGCCCGGGGAAGCTGCTCGTCGCCTGCACAACCGATTCCGCGGCTATTATTTCCTTCTCGGCGTAAAACAGTCGCAGGCTCCGGCCATAGTCGGCAACAGTCTCTCCGTTCAGATGAAAATTGAGCAGGGTCTGCAGTAATCGATAGAGGCGCTTTCTCGTGGCCGGCAGGGCGCCGTAGTCCAGGCACCAGCTGCACCATTCGAGTGCTTCTTCTTTCTGCTGCAATGCCAGATAGATCATTGCCTTCAATTCGCCGATGCGCAGCGTCGCCCATGTTGAATGTTCGTCAAAGACGATACCGATTGTCTGCGAGAGGAGCAGCTCGTCGCTGAGATCAAGGGTTTCCAGCAGCTCGATCAAGGCGCGCAGCCCGTGGTGATCCATGGCCGGCAACCGCAGCAGATGCGGGCGAAGAGAAGCGCCGGTCCCTTTATTGTTCCAGAGCAGATCGTCGATGGGGTAAATTTCCGACATGCCGGGCACCAGGATGCGACAGCTGTACATACCGCAGTGCAGATATTCGGCGCGATATATCTGGAAACCCTTGTCGGTTACCAGACGCTGCAGCCGGGCAAATTCCTCCTCGGTGGTGCCGGTGAAGTCCCAGGGCGAAAATTCATAGTCGGCACTCTCCTGAAACATATGCCAGGAGAGCAGGCCGTCGGAGTCGATAAAATGACTTTCGAGGTTAAAGGGATCGGCGACCAGGTTGAGGTCATGACAGGGCGGCTGGAACAGGCGCAGTCGATCCAGGGTCCGTCCCTGCAGCAGTTCGGTCAATGTCCGTTCAATGGCCGTTTCGAACCGGCAGTTGGCGCCAAAGGCGGCAAAGGCGCCGCCGCTGTCGTAGTCGGTGAGCAGCACACAGATAACCGGGAATTGTCCGCCAAGCGAGGCATCTTTTACCTGGGCGGACAAACCTTGTTCGGCCAGGGAGTCGAGGATGGAACAGAGTCTGGGGTAAATCTGCAGGCAGGAAAGCGGCACATCGGGCAGGCTTATACCTTCTCTGATGATGATATTTTTCACGTACCGTTCGAGGATCTCAGACAGTGCCTGGGAGCTGCATTCGGCCGGGGAATTGCCGGCAGCCATGCCGTTACTGACATACAGGTTGTTCAGCAGACTTACCGGAAAATAGATTGTCCGGCCGTCGGCAAGGGCTTGGAAGGGCAGGGCGCAGAGGCCGCGGTCGGCAGAGTTGCTGTTGTTATCACACAGGTGGGTAAAGGTGAGCTCGCCGTCCGGGTCATAGAAAGTGCGCAAATGTTCATTCAACAGCGCCGTTCCGTGTTGATCCTGGTGGGGAATGGCGTCGTTTGCGGCGGCGGTAAACCATCGCTCCCCGGGATAAAAAAGGTAAGGTTTTTCGTCATCATCGACATTTTCATCTAAAAAATAGTCGGCAAAGAAAAAATTGGTGGACAGTCGCTCAAGAAACTCTCCCAGCCCACTGGCCAGTGCGGCAAGGCGGGACGTCCCTTTGCCGTTGGTGTAGAGATGGGGGCAGGCGGCAGACTGGATATGGACGGACCAGCAGTGAGGCGCTGGGTTGAGCCAGCTCACCGCTTCGGTGCGAAGACCGAGAGTATCCAGTAAGGCGGTGGCCCTGGCAATGGTTTCTTCCAAAGAGAGATCTTTTCCGGGTAGAAGAGTTTTTTCGTTCATCTTAGCCCCGATAAGCGGGATAAGTACCTTAGGACAGATTGTTTCTTGGAAAAAAACAAGAAAACAATCTGTAAGGTACTAAATTGTTTTGCCGGCACGCAGCGAATCGGCCAGCATTTCCACGACAAAGCGCACCTTTTCACCGGATTCATGCTGCTGCAGGTTATCCTGAATATGCATGACGCAGGTCGGGCAACCGGTTGCCACGCAGTCAACCTCGGCATCCTGGATATTTTTCACTTTGTGATTGTTGATTTTAATCGCCGTATCGTAATGGGTGATGCAGTAGCTTCCGGCACTGCCGCAACAGACCGCCGCATCTTTCATCTCCTTGAATTCCACACCGGGGATCATCTTCAGCAGCTTTCTTGGCTGTTCGCTGATGCCCTGGCCGCGAACCATATGGCAGGGATCGTGATACGATACTTTATAGGGCAGCCTGCCCAGATCCTCTTGTTTGATATCAAGATTATTTTCGATAAATTCATTGATATCATAGACTTTTTTGGTAAAGTCCTGCAGTTCCCTGCTGTCGTCGATGAAGAGCTTGATCTCTTTTTTCAGGGCCATGCCGCACGAGGAGCAGGCAACGACGATTGCGTCGAGATCGTATTGCTGGAACAACTTGAAATTGTGTTCCATGAGCATCTTTGCCCCGTCGTAATCGCCGTTGGCGAGTACCGGAGTACCGTTGCACTTCTGTTTTTTCGGAATGACCACATCATAGCCGTAGCCGGTGAGGATGTCGACAACCGATTTCACCACGTTGGTGTATATCAGATTGCCGGCACACCCGGTGAAATACCCGATGCGCCCTTTGGTGGGTCCTTTTTTCGCGGGGATGACCTCTGGATATTGGCTCTGCGCGCTTCTCAGCGCCATCTGGGGGAAGAACCTTCGTTTGGAAAACCCGAAAAGCGGAAAGAGGTAGCGCACCGGATTTTTCGGACCGATGCCAAACAGGGCTCGCTGGGCAAGACCGATCAGCAGCGCCCCCAGGGTGATCGGCCATTTGCGCCAGACCATCTGGCGGAAAAGGAGTGCCTTAAAAAAGCCGAGCCCTTCCTGGGTGGTGATATACCAGCGAAGCCTGAGCACCACATGCTCCGGGCTGACCCCGGCGGGGCAGTTGGCCGAACAGGTCTTGCAGTTGAGGCATTCGTTGACGGCGTCTTTGACCCTCTGGGTGATCTGGATATCCCCCGAGACCAGTTTTTCGGCAAGTTTATTCTTGCCGCGGGCGACATACAATTCATTGCCCATCTCCTTGAACACCGGGCAGACCGAGCGGCATTTGCCGCACTGCATGCATTTTTGGAATTCTTTGGCCGCTTCAAGCAGATGGGTTTCAGCCTGTTGTTTAACGCTCACGTGCTTGGTCATTTTTCATCCACCCCCACTTACGCTGCTTGCTCTGCCGGCATGTCGAACATCTTGCCTGGATTGAGCAGGTTGAGCGGGTCAAAGGTCTTTTTGATGTTCTGCAGCAGTCTGATTCCTTCACTGCCGATCTGATTCTGCAAAAATGGTTTCTTTTCCAGCCCGATGCCGTGCTCTCCGGAGATGGTGCCTTCCAGGTCGATGGCCAGTTGGAACAGTTCCGCTACACCCTTTTCGGTGCGGGCCATTTCATCTTTGTCGCGCATATCCAGTAAAAAGGTAGGATGCAGGTTGCCATCTCCGGCATGACCGAAGATACCGATCTGCAGTTGATATTTTTCGGCGATCCGGGTGATGCCGCGCACCATATCCGGCAATTTGGAGCGCATTACCGTGGCGTCTTCCAGGATGAGATTCGGTTTGACACTGGCCAGGGCATTCAGGGCGACGCGACGTCCCTCGAAGAGGCGATCTCGCTCGGTGGTGGTTTTCGCTCGGACAAATTCGCGGATGTCGTTCTTTTTTACCTGTGCTTCGACCTTGGCCATTTCGGCGATGGCGGAATTCTTCTCACCGTCGGTCTCTATCAGCAGTACGGCGGCACCGTCGCGGGGAAGTCCGCAATCTTTAAAATTCTGGATGGCATTGATCGTGGCGTTGTCCATGAACTCCATGGTCGATGGAGTGACTCCCGAGGCAATGATGTCCGATACCGCCTGGGCTGCGCCATCGAGGCTGTTAAATATCGCCAGGGCGGACTCACGGTGCTCGGGGATGGGCAGCAGGGCGAGGGTCACTTCGGTCATGATACCGAGCAATCCTTCGCTGCCGACGAAGATACCTTCCATGTTGAAGCCGGCGACGTGTTTGACGCATTTATTGCCCAGGGTGACGATATCGCCCTGGGGTAAAACGACCTTCATCATCTTCACATAGTCCTTGGTAACGCCGTATTTCAGACCACGCAGACCACCGGCATTTTCCGCCACATTGCCGCCGATGGTAGAAAAGGTTACACTGCCGGGATCAGGGGGGTAGAAGAGATTGGCTTTGGCGGCGATCGGATCGATATCAGAGGTGGTCAAGCCGGCTTCAACGGTGATGAGACGGTTGGCCGGATCGAAATCGATGATCCGCTTCATTTTGTCCATGCACAGGACAATGCCTTTTTTAAATGGAACCGAACCTCCCGACAGACCACTTCCCTGACCACGAGGCGTCACCGGAATCTTTTCCCGGTAGGCAAATTTCATGAGCTGGCTCACCTGTTCGGTGGTGGTAGCAAAAACAACCGCCTCCGGCTGGATTTCGACATGTGAGGCGTCATAGCTGTAGGCAATCATATCTTCAAGTTCCGTGAGAACGTTCTGATTGCTGAAGATAGCCTGCAGTTGCTGAATTTGGTTTTTGGTCATGGTAGACTCCGTTGACTGAGAAACAGAGGAGCAAGGCAGCTCCATGGTAGTTATGACGAATTCGGAGTGGTATCGGGTTGGAGTGCCCCATACTGCTGCCGCTGGAAGGTACGTATCCCTTGTTTGACCGGAATCTCTCCGGGTCATTTAATGGTAGTACCAATATTAAAAGATACCAATTCCCTTGTCAATAAGAAATAACCTGCAGAGCATGTGTTGGAGAAATTCCTTTGAAAACGTGCAAAATAGGAGAGAAGTAGTCTGGATGAGAGCCATGGAATAGCAATTGGTAGTACCAATATAAGTGTTTCTGTGTCGTGTCCTCTGTGTTGAGCCCGACGGCGATACCGGGCCTGTTGCCAGAGTGCATGTTCCAGTAACTGTTGTAGGTTGTGTAACCTTTGATCTGTCGGTCTACTCTATTCATTGAAGAAGGAGAAAAACACAAAAAATGAGCGGCTCAGCAATTTTTATCACTTTTTAGCTGGGCAATTTTCCGCCAGACAGAACGATTGAAAATGGGTTTTTGCATGTGTTTTTGCTACGCTATCGAATATGCAGGATGACCATAGCGGCAACATCTGACCTGATATTAAGGAGATGGGAAGGGGATAAGAAGGTATCAGAAATAGTGATGTGATATAACAGGAAAAAAGATTAACTGTTTGTCGGTATGGCAAAGGCGCCCTATGAACAAAAATTCCCAATTACAAGTTGTAAGTGTGAAAATATATGATATATTTGTCCGTTGTTTATACGCTGGCTGAAGGGCAGTCGCGGAGGGTATCTTTTTCCACTGCAGTGCTTTAACACGAGGAATATTGGTACGTTATTGAGAAATAATGGCGGTAAATCCTGTCGTCGTCAAATATCGCTGAGCAGTGAATTAAAGAAGATAGTTAAATCCAGTCGTTTCCCCGGGAGACAAGGTAAGGCCGCATGAGTGAATGCACTATAACATTTCTTCCCTATGACAGAGTAATAACCATTTCTTCCGGGGAGAGTCTTATCCGGGCCGCTCTTCAGGCCGGTGTGCACATTAATGCTTCCTGCGGTGGTGAGGGGGTCTGTGGAAAATGTCGTGTTCTTGTTGAAAAAGGCACTGTTACCGGAGGGATCTCCGAGCGGCTCAGTAAGGAGGATATCGAAAAAGGATATCGACTGGCCTGTCTCGCCAAAGTCAGCGAAGACGTCACCGTTCGCATCCCGATTGAATCGTCCATAGACAAAAGTGTCATGAACCTGCAGGCCACCCCGCGCAGGACTGCCACCATTCAGCAGATGGACTTCGAGAGTCTGAAGGAGGAAGGGCTCTTTATCCCTCCGGTGGAAAAAATATTCCTTACGCTTTCGCCCCCCGATGCCCAGAATAATATGCCTGATGTTACCAGGCTCATCGAATATCTCAAGCTCGAAGCGAATGAACACAAGCTCGAACTCACCCTGCCGGTTATTCGTAAACTGCCCGGAACAATGCGGGAAAGTGATTTCCAGGTAACCGTCACGATTATCCGTCCTGTCAGAAGTGACGGAAAAAATCTCATTACCAACGTTCAGGCCGGTGACAAGACCGGAGAAAATTATGCCGTGGCCATGGATATCGGCACGACAACCATCTATGGCCAGCTCATTAACCTGTTGACCGGTGAGTGTCTGTCGGAAGCGGGTGATTTCAATGGGCAGATCAGTTACGGTGAGGATGTCATTACCCGTATCATGTATGCGGAGAAGCCCGGTGGACTTGAAAAGCTCCAGCAAGTCGTGGTCAGTACCATAAACAGTGTTCTTGAAAAGATAATTCGTAAGTCGAAAGTTGACCGGGAGGATATCTCGACCATTACCTTCTCGGGCAACACCACCATGACCCAGCTGTTTCTTGCAATTGATCCCCGGAATATCCGCAGGGCACCCTACGTGCCGACAGCCACCCTTTATCCGCCGTTTACCGCGACATCAATAGGCGTGACCATTAACGAGCATTGCATCGCGCTCCTCTATCCTCAGGTATCGAGTTTTGTCGGTGGTGATATTGTTGCCGGCGTAATGGGTTCGGGGCTGTACCGCAAAGAAGAGCTGACTCTTTTTCTAGATATCGGCACCAACGCCGAGCTGGTGGTCGGCAATAAAGACTGGCTGGCCTGCACGGCATGTTCGGCCGGGCCGGCCTTTGAAGGTGGCGGTATCGAGTTCGGCATGCGCGCCGCCAAAGGCGCCATCGAGGATTTTTCCTTGAATCCGGTTACCTTTGATCCGATGATTTTCACCATCGGCGATGTCCGGCCAAAAGGAATCTGCGGTTCCGGCTTGATCACCATGGCCGCAGTCATGTTTGAAATGGGCCTGATAAACAATAGAGGAAAATTTAATCGTGATTTAGGTACGCCGCGGGTCAGAAAAAACAATCATGTCTGGGAGTATGTCGTCGCCTGGAAAGACGAAACCCAGATTGACCGCGACATTGCCCTGACCGAGCCGGATCTGGATAACCTTATTCGTGCGAAAGGGGCAATTTACAGCGGCTGCATGACCCTGCTCGAGGAAGTAGGCCTGTCCATGGATATGGTGGAACATATAATCCTGGCAGGTGGTTTCGGCAGTTATATTGATCTGGAGAAGGCCATGGTCCTTGGCCTGCTGCCCGAGGTTGATCCCGAACGGGTGACTTTCATTGGCAACGGATCACTTATGGGTGCGCGTATGAGCTCGCTCACCAACCGAATTCGTAAAGATGTCGTAGCGGTGACGCAGAAAATGACCAATTTTGAACTCTCCGAGACACATTCATATATGGACAATTATATTGCAGCGATGTTCCTGCCGCACACGGAAATTGAAAAATTTCCTCGGCTCAATGCGCGAATGAAGGCAAGAGGAAAATAGTTTTTCGATCTTATTAAGATATTGTTTTTATTCGGTTTTAGGCGGAGAAAAGCATTGCACAAGTGATTTATACAGTTTCAGTAAACATTTTGTACCTCTTGTTGTTTGGCTAGTGTTAAAAGGGGAGGTTGGTATTGAAGATACACACAACCTTCAGGAGAAAAATTACTCACCAGTAAGGAGGCAAAAGTGGGATTTAAACTAAAGAAGGAATCCTATAGCGGCGGCATCAAAGCAATTTCCATAGGTAAAGACGATGCAGCTATCACTGTGGGAGGCGAGACATGTTTTCCCTTCTATACATTTGAAGGCGACATGCCGAACAAACCCATCATTGCAATGGAGATCTGGGATACTGAGCCGGAAGACTGGCCTGCACCGGTTATGGAGCATTTCAAAGATGTCATCTCCGACCCTGCTGCCTGGGCTAAAAAATGCGTCGAAGTATTTAACGCCGATGCCATCGTTATTCAGCTGAAAAGCATCGATCCCAACGATAAAGACGCCAGTCCTGAGTCCGCCGCGGAAACAGTTAAAAAAGTACTGGAAGCAATCAGTGTTCCCCTTATCGTCTGGGGTTGTGCCAATCCTGCCAAAGATGAAGCAGTTTTTAAAGTTATTGCCGAAAAATGCCAGGACTATAAACTGGTTATGGGCCCTGTTGAAGAGAAAAACTACAAAGGTATTGGTGCTGCGGCCATGGGCTATGGGCATGGAGTCATCGCCTCCTCGCCGATCGATGTCAACCTTGCCAAGCAGGTCAACATCCTCCTGGAAAATCTCGGCATGCCGATGGAAAGAGTTCTGGTTGATCCCACTACCGGTGGGCTTGGCTATGGTCTGGAGTATACCTATTCGGTAATGGAGAGATTAACCACGGCAGCAATGGTCCAGGGTGATGAAAAACTCCAGTTTCCCATGATCAACAACCTCGGTAATGAGATTTGGAAATGTAAAGAGGCGAAGCAGATCGCTGCCGACGCCCCGCTTTTAGGTGATCCGGAAAAACGCGGCATTATGATGGAAGCCGTCGGGGCCGTTACCTATCTGCTCAGTGGTTCCAATATTCTGATCATGCGTCATCCTGAAGCGATCAGAATGGCCAAGGAATTCATTAATGCCCTCGCTGATGGTGGTTCACTGAAAGACTCTGCCGGCATCACGAAGATTTTGGCAGAGGCGAACATTGACTTTGCCGCGCTTGCTCCGGCACCGGATCTGACCATCGCTGAAGAAGAAAAGAAAGCAGCGCCGGCCAAGGCAGCGGCACCTGCGGCTAAAGCAGCCCCGGCTGCTCCTGCAGCCAAACCTGCGGCAGCACCGGCCGCCGCCCCTGCAGTAGAACAGCCTAAAGCCGAGGCCAAAGCGGCTCCGGCGGTAGATCCTGCAGCGCAGGCGAAAGCCGAGGCGGAAGCAAAAGCCCAGGCAGCAGCAAAAGCTGAAGCGGATGCCAAGGCCAAAGCGGATGCCGAAGCCAAAGCCAAGGTAGATGCGGCAGCTAAGGCTGAAGCCGATGCTAAAGCCAAAGCCAAAGCCGAGGCCGATGCCTTGATGGCAGAAGCGCAAAAGAGAGAAGAAGATGAAAAGGCCCTGAAACGACTGAGAGCTCAGGCTAAAAAAGCGCATGATGAGGCTGCGGCCAGTCAACCAGCTGCGGAAGTGACTATGACCGCCGCAGCGGAGCAGAAAACTGCTCAGGATAAAATCCTTGATATGCTGGATAGATTCCACAAAAGAAAATAGGTTTGGATATCAATTAGCATAAAAAAGCGTTGTAAAGCTCTTGAGATAATTGATAATCTCAAAAACTCTTTGAGGAGGAACCTCGATATGGCAGAAGTAAAAGAAAAAATTGTTAAATTAGCTGACGCAAGTACGGCGTCTATTGATGCGTCAACTCAGGAAATGATCCGACGAGCTCAACAGCTCGGCGTTGAAACTGTCTTTGATCGTGCTGTAACCATGAAGCCCTGCGCTATCGGTATGCAGGGTATCTGCTGTAAAAACTGCGCGATGGGTCCTTGCCGACTGCCGTTGCCTAAAGATGGTATTCAGGGTGAAGACACCCGTAAAGGCCTTTGTGGTGCTACGGCAAACACCATTTGTGCCAGAAACTTTATTCGTATGATTGCCGGTGGAGCAGCCGCTCACTCTGATCATGGTCGTAATGTCGCTATCACTTTTCTGGCCGCTGCAAAAGGAGAAGTTGAAGATTACAAGATTAAAGATCCGATTAAACTCGTTCAGATTGCACCGTATTATGGTGTTGCCACAACAGTAGAAGTTGATGGAGTGGTAAAAGATCGTGATATCAAAGAAATTGCCATCGCTGTTGGCGAAATAGCTGTAGCGGAATGGGGAAAACCCACTGGTCATCTGCATATGATCAAAAGGGCACCGCAACCACTGCAGGATAAGTGGGCGGAACAAGGTGTTATTCCTCGTAACGTCGATCGTGAGATCGTTGAAATCATGCATCGGACCCATATGGGCGTTGATCAGGATTATAAAAATCTGATGAAGCAGGGAACCCGTGCCTCTCTGGCCGATGGATGGGGTGGATCCATGATCGGAACCGACTTGCAGGACGTTATGTTTGGTACTCCTTCTCCTCTGCAGGCTGAGGCTGATCTGGGAGTTATGAAAGAAGACCATGTAAACATCATCGTTCATGGCCATGAGCCTCTTTTGTCCGAGATGATCGTTGCTGCGGCACAATCGCAGGAATTGGTCGATTATGCCAAATTAAAGGGAGCGAAAGGAATACAATTGGCTGGTATTTGCTGTACCGCCAATGAAGTACTGCAACGCCATGGCGTTCCACCGGCTGGCACCTTTTTGCAGCAGGAATTGGCTATCATTACCGGTGCCTGTGATGCAATGGTCGTTGACGTCCAGTGTATTTTTCAGAATCTGGCCAATGTTGCCAAATGCTTTCATACAAAACTGATAACCACTCATCCAATCGCCAGAATGGAGCAGCCGAATGTGCTGCATATCGAGTTTGATGAGCATCATGCTATGGAAGATGCCATTCGCATCGTCAAGATTGCTATTGACAACTTCGAAAACCGTGGTTCCGAGGTGATGATCCCTCGCCATAAATCAAGCCAGATCGCCGGTTTTGGTGTGGAATCGATTAAATATCATCTTGGTGGGAGTTTCCGTGGGGATTATTTCACCTTGAATGACAATATCATTAATGGCCGTATTCGTGGCATCGCCGGGGTTGTTGGCTGCAATAATGCTCGAACCAAGCATAATGAAGAGCACATCACCATCATCAAAGAGTTGATCAAGAACGATGTCATCGTCTTGACTACTGGTTGTAGCGCAATCGCTGCAGGTATGCACGGTCTTTGTACGCCTGAGTCGGCTGCTGTACATTGTGGCCCTGGCCTCAAAGAGGTTTGTGAAACCGTTGGTATTCCTCCGGTGCTCCATCTTGGCTCCTGTGTTGATAACAGCCGTATCCTGCTGGCCGCAACTGAAGTTGTCAAAGCGGGCGGACTCGGCAAGGATATCTGTGACCTGCCGGCTGCCGGTAGTGCGCCTGAATGGATGAGTGAGAAGGCCATCTCTATCGGGCAATATTTTGTCGCTTCAGGTGTCTACACCGTTTTTGGTTACCATATGCCTGTGGAAGGCGCCCCGGTCTTCAAGGATTACCTCTATAAAGAGATGGAGAAAATGTATGGCGGTATGTGGGATTGTGAGCCCGATCCGATCAAGCACGCCCGCAAGATGATCGCCCATATTGACAAGAAACGTAAGGAACTTGGCATCGATAAGGCTCGTGACAGAGTTCTTATGGACATGGCTGACAGACAAGCCCTTGGAATGGAATAATATAATAGGGACAATTACGTTATATCTAATATAAGGAGTAAAGCATGTCGAAATTAGTAGCATTTGCAGCTATACAGGGCGGGTACAAGGTCGTGTCCCAGGTCGAAGGTGACCTTGAAAGAGCGCTTCAGACCTATGACGCCAGCACGAAAATTGGATTTCCCAACACCGCATACTATCTTCCGGTTATCTATTCTCTCACCGGAATGAAGTGCGAGACCCTGGAAGATCTGAAAAAACCCATGGCATTTGCCCGTGGACTTTTGCCGCCCCATATCAAAGGAAGCAATAACCTGCCGTATCTCGGGCCGCTTCTCGATGCAGGTATGGCCGGTATCTTTGCCTATGAAATAAAAGAGGCTTTACGCATCCTCAGAGAGCCTGATTTTTACTTAGATGCGGAAGATCCGGATATCGATGCCGGAAAAATCTGGGTTGGTCCTGCCAGTGACATTATACTTAGAAAGCGTGGTGTCGAATTCGTTGACGGCTCGGCTCCCGGTTTTGCGGCAATTGTTGGTGCCGCTCCCAATGCCGAGATTGCCAAAATGATCGTCGAAGATTATCAGAGGAAAAACCTTTATATCTTCTGTGCAGCTAACCACAACGGTAAGACAGTGATCGAGCAGTGCCTCGAGGCCGGTATGCAGATCGGTTGGAATACCCGAATCGTGCCTTTTGGTCCGGACATCTCTTCGGCGGTCTTCGCCCTCGGCTTTGCCAATAGAGCGGCAATGGCCTTTGGTGGTGTTCAGCCGGGTGACTATCGTAAAATGTTGATGTACAACAAGAACCGTATCTTTGCCTTTGTCAACGCGCTGGGCGATGTCGGAACTGAGTGGGCAGTTGCTGCTGCCGGTTGTGTTAACTGGGGCTTTCCAACGCTTGCCGATACTGATATTCCTGAGATTCTGCCAACAGGTATCTGTACATATGAGCATGTTGTTGCCAATGTACCGCATGATGAGATCTGTCAGAAGTCCGTTGAGGTTCGTGGTTTGAAGATCAATGTCACTGAAATCGATATCCCCATGGCTTTTGGACCAGCCTTTGAGGGTGAGCGTGTTCGTGGCGGTGATCTTTTTGGTCAGATGGGTGGTGGTAAGACTCAATGTACCGAATTGGTCAACATGGCTGATATGGGTGAGATTGAAGATGGCAAGGTTACCATCGTGGGACCTGATATCGGGGACATGAAGGAAGGCGATGTGCTGCCGCTTGGTATGTTTGTGCAGATTGCCGGGCGTGAATTCCAGACGGATTTCGAGCCGATCATGGAGCGTCAGATGCACCATCTGATCAACTATATCCAGGGAATCATGCATATAGGTCAACGCGATATCGCTTGGATACGTGTCAGTAAATCTGCAGTTGAAAAAGGGTTCTCCCTGAAACATATTGGTGTTGTGCTGCATGCCAAATTCCATCAGGACTTCCAGAAGATTGTCGACAAGGTGCAGGTAACGCTCTACACCAAAAAGGAAGATGTTGACAAGCTGACAACCAGAGCCAGGGCTGAATATAAAGTCCGCGATGAACGTGTTGACAAGATGACCGATGAGGACGTTGAGACTTTTTATTCCTGTAGTCTCTGTCAGTCATTTGCACCGAGCCACGTCTGTACGGTAAGTCCTGAGAGAACCGGACTGTGCGGCGCCTATAACTGGATGGATTGTAAAGCCTCCTATGAAATCAATCCGACCGGTCCCAACCAGCCGGTTCTGAAAGGGAAAGTACTTGATCCGGTTCTAGGCCGTTTCCAAGGTGTTGATGAGTTCATTAAAGGTGCATCTAAGGGCGCAGTCGACACTTACAACTTCTATTCTATGGTTCATGCTCCTATGACCACTTGTGGTTGTTGCGAGTGTATTGCTGCCATGCTTCCCGGCTGTAACGGTATCATGACTGTTGGTCGTGATTATACCGGTGAGACTCCATCCGGTATGAAATTTACCACGCTTGCCGGTGTTATGGGCGGTGGTGCTTCTTCCCCTGGATTTGTTGGTCATTCTAAATTCAATATCACCCAGAAAAAGTTCATCCTCGGTGATGGTGGATTACTCCGAATGGTATGGATGCCTAAAGTTGTCAAAGATGAGATCCGTGATAGATTGAACGCCAGAGGCGCGGAAATGGGCGTTGAGAATTTTGCTGATATGATTGCCGATGAGACCATCGGTGTCACTGAAGACGAGATTTTGCCATGGCTCAAGGAAAAGGGACATCCTGCCCTGAGCATGCCTTCAATCATGGAATAATTTTTTGAGCGAGGGACCCGGTTTTATTCTTTGGATAAAACCGGGTACATCCAGTTGTGAAATATACTTAAGGAGACAACACAAATGGCGTTAACAGGAATACAAATCTTCAAACTCCTGCCTAAAACAAACTGCAAGGAGTGTGGGGTACCAACATGCCTCGCATTTGCTATGAACCTCGCGTCTAGCAAAGCTGAACTAGATCAATGCCCCTACGTATCCGATGAGGCCAGGGCGCAGCTTGCCGAAGCTTCTGCTCCGCCAATCCGTCCGGTAGCTGTTGGTAAAGGTGTCCGTGCGGCAAAGACCGGTGGGGAGACAGTTCTTTATCGACATGAGAAGACATTTTTTAATCCAACCATGTTTGCCGGAATTATCACCTCGGATAGTGCCGAAGCTGAGGTCCAGGCAAAACTGAAGTCCTGGAATGCGCTGCAGTACGAGCGTGTAGGTCTGAATTTGAGACCAGAACTTGTCGCACTCAAGGATGTCAACGGTGACGGAGTCGCTTTTGCTTCTCTGGCAAAACTTATCGCCGAGACTTCAGAGTTTAACCTCATTCTTATGAGTGAAAGTGCCGAGATAATCAGCGGAGCAGTTGCTACTACCGGTTTCAAGCGGCCGTTAATCTATGCCGCGACCGAGGCCAACGTCGATGCCTTCGGTAAAATCGCCCTCGACAATGGGCTTCCACTGGCGGTTAAAGCCGGTTCTGTTGAGGGCCTTATTGCCCTTACCGACAAGCTGGTTGGTATGGGACTCAAAGATCTGGTCATTGACCCAGGTTCGCGAGAAGTCAAGCAGGCTCTGGAAGACCAGGTTGCCATTCGTCGGGCTGCCTTAAAAGACGGCAACCGTTCGCTTGGTTTCCCAACCATTTGCTTTCCATGTGAAATGGCCTCCAATATTGCCATGGAAGGCCTCATTGCCAGTATGTTTGTCGCTAAATATGGCGGTATCGTGGTTATGTCCGATTTGACCACCGAAGTTATCTTCCCGTTGTTGCTCGAACGTCTGAATATTTATACTGATCCACAGCGGCCGATGACGGTTACTGAAGGTATTTTTGAAATTGGTACACCGGATGAGAATTCACCGGTACTTGTAACCACCAACTTTGCCCTGACATATTTTATTGTCTCCGGTGAGATCGAGGCAAGCAAAGTACCATCCTGGCTGCTTGTCAAGGATTCCGAGGGCCTTTCGGTACTGACTGCATGGGCTGCCGGTAAATTTGGCGGGGATGACGTGGGTCTGTTCGTCAAGAAGTGCGGCATTATGGATAAAGTGAAGCACAAAGAATTGATTATTCCGGGGTATGCGGCAGCCATTGCCGGTGATGTTGAAGAAGAACTGCCGGGCTGGAACATTGTCGTCGGTCCAAGAGAGGCTGCGCATATTGCCGGCTTTCTGAAAAATAGATAATTACATGTCATAGAGACATTGCCGGTTGTTTCTTTACGGAAACACCGGCAAAATTTTTATAGAGTATTGCTGTATTGCGGTATTTTCGAAGTTTTTTACCACCTATTTTTGATAAAGGAGAGAAAATATGATTCTTTTTGGTGAAAGCCTTAATGTCATTTCCAAGGTAATTGGAAAGGCATACAGGGAGCGTGACCCAAAACCAATTCAAGCAGAATGCCTGGAGCAGAAGAAACTGGGCATGGACTATATTGACATCAACCTCGGGCCGGCAAAAAAAGACGGTCACGAACTGATGCCATGGGTGTGCCAGGTCGTCCAGGAAGTGGTGCCCGACATGCCTCTTCTCCTTGACACATCGAACATTGCCGCTATCGAAGAAGGCCTTAAGGTTCTCAAACCGGCAAGCAAGCCACACATTGTTAACTCCATTATGGCCCGCCCCGAGCGCTATACGGTCATGCTGCCGATGGCCGCCAAATATGATGCCGATATCGTTGCCTTGATGTGGGGACCGGATGGTCTGCCGCGTGATGAAAACGAGCGAGCCGCCCTCTGCGTCGAACTCGTTTATGCGGCAAACGAAGCCGGCATTCCCAATGAGAAAATCTGGGTTGACGGTATCGTCACACCGGTGAACATTCAGCAGGCCCAGAGTGTCGCCCTGTTGAACTTCCAGATGATGCTTGAAGATATCGCACCTGGTGCAATGTCTACCTGCGGACTGTCCAACATTTCCAATGGACCTCCTGTCCATCTGCGTCCGATCCTGAATAACACCTTCATGATCATGCTGGAACGCTATGGCATGAAATCGGTTATCGCCGATCCACTCGATAGTGAACTTATCGCCGTGGCCAAAGGACAGCGTCCTGAGATTGTCAAGATTGTTCATCAGGCAATGGACGGCAACGCTCCTGATCTTTCTACCTTGTCAAAAGAGATGGCCGACTATGTAAAAACCGTCAAAGTCATCACCGGTGAAAATCTTTTTTCAGATTCCTATCTGGATATCTGAGAAGATGGTGTTCGATAAAAAAAGCTCCATCCTTTACGGGATGGAGCTTTTTTTTTGTGTAATGAGTGGTTATTAATCTAAACGTACTGGTGAGACTGTAGTAATTGATACTTTTTAAAAGAGAGACCGAATGAAAGAAGAAAATGCAGAAGCTGGCAACTGGGTATATGTTTTTGTTTGCGATCCAGGTAAGGACGAGAGTCTTCTCGGATTGTACAACGCTGAGAAAGAGGTCAACTTTATCCCGGCCTTTCGTACGAAAGAAGAGGCAAATGACTGTTTTCTGACTATGCCGCGGCAAAAAGGCAAAAAGTATGAGCTTCAGGCAATTCATATCGAAGAACTGCATGAAACGGCGAGCAAAAATGATTTTACGGTAGCTTTGTTCGATAGTGATGGTCAGGTTATTAAAGAGTAAGCTGCATGTTTCGGCACAGAAATCGTGCCCTTGATAATTTCAGCACCCGATAGACAGCGTAACAATTGAGTGAAAGGAGATTTCCCAACGTGAGTCTGAAAATAGCAATTGGTGGCAAAGGTGGGGTCGGAAAAACCACTATAACCGCACTCCTGGCAAGATGTTTAGCCGCCGATGAAAACAATAAAGTTATTGCCATAGATGCCGATCCGGTGGCAAATTTGGCTGCCGGTCTCGGTATTCCTGAAGATGAACCGATTACACCGATTTCTCAACTGACTGAGCTCATTGCTGAACGAACAGGGGCTACGCCTGGGACGATGGGAGGATTTTTTACCCTCAATCCCAAGGTTGACGATATCCCGGAGAGGTTCTCGTTAACAAGAGATGGGGTGAAACTGCTGGTGATGGGAACGGTTCAGAGTGGCGGATCAGGCTGTATTTGCCCCGAAGCGACTATTCTGAAAGCATTGATGAACCATCTGGTTTTGGTCCGTGATGATATTGTCATTATGGATATGGAGGCCGGGGTGGAACATCTTGGTCGTGCAACCTCGGCGTCGGTCGATGCACTGATTATCGTTGTCAATCCCGGTGCACGAAGCCAGGCTGCAGCAGCAAAGATCCGAAAACTTGGCACCGACATAGGGATAAAGAAAATCTTTGTCCTGGGCAATCGAGTTCAGGGTATCGAAGACCAGGAATTGATCCGTAAAAATCTTGCAGATTTCGAAATACTGGGATTTCTGCCGGAGCATAAAGAGGTTGTCACCGCTGACAGGGATGGCCGAAGACCATTTGATATCATTAGCGATGCGCCAAAAGAGCTGCATGAAATAATTGAGAAACTGACGGCATTGAAGAAAAATTAATTCCTTTCCTCTGCGTTGGGACCATGAGCTGTCAAGCCACGATGACGGTGTGGTGAGACAAAGCCTGGCGCCTCTTCTGTGACAAGCTGGGCCTGGAAAATTGGACGTAACGCCTCGGGCGGAATGGCATAAGATCTTATGCAATTCCGCCCGATTTATTTTTTACAATTGTATCTCTCCTCCTTTTGTCTTCCTGAACCTTTTGCCCGCACAGACACCGTGGAAATTTAAACGACATTATGTGCCACATGGCCTAAATTGATCTTGACAATATCACGACGTGGTATAATCTTCTATCACGAAGTGGTATGACTAGAATACCAGCTAGAAATTCTCATGTGACAATGAATCTTCGATTATGTCTGAAAAATCATTGTCCATATTTGTTGTAGGGCAGGACCTTCTCTCTTCTTAAAACGGTCTGCGAGGATTTGCAGACAAGCGAAATGGAATATTCCAGTAATTCATTTTTCCCGGAGGCATCATGGCAAAACCACTAGAACTCATCAACGTAAACGACCTGACGATATGCGAATCAACCGCACAAATGATAACCAAGGCAAGAAATGATGGTGTTGAACTCTTTTTTGACCGAGCCCAGGCGATGAAAGCCTGTCCCATTGGAGAAAAATCTGCCTGCTGTAAACACTGTTCCATGGGGCCCTGTCGGATGAATGTCAACAGTCCTTATGATCGGGTAGGTGTCTGCGGGGCAACGATTGATACCATTGTCGCAAGGAATTTTGGGCGGATGGTTGCTGCAGGAACAGCGGCCCATACCGATCACGGAATGGCAATGCTCGAGCTCTTCCGTGACGTTATTGATGGTAAGATCAAGGATTATTCCATTAAAGACCCAATTAAACTGCTGGAAATTGCCACCTCTCTCGATATTCCAACCGAGGGCAGAGAGCTAAAAGATGTGGCACTGGATCTGTATCATGAACTGGAAAAAACTTATACGCAGGTGGATGGGGAAATCCCGATGGTGAAGAGGGTACCACCGAAAACACTTGAACAATGGCGAGCTGCCGGAGTTGTCCCGCGTGGTGCAATGCGTGAAATTATGGAAATGATGCATCGTAGTGCCATGGGTGTCGACCAGGATTATGAAAACATCACCAAGCAGATAAGCAGGACAGCCCTCGCTGATGGCTGGGGTGGATCCATGGTCTCGACGGATATCTCGGATATCTTATTTGGCACGCCATCTCCGGTCGAAGTTGAAGTTGACATGGGAGTGCTCAAGGAAGATCAGGTAAATATTATTGTTCATGGTCACGAGCCGAATCTTCTCGAATCCATGGTTGTTTCCGTAGCCGATCCTACTCTTCTCGAGGCGGCAAAGAATGCCGGAGCAAAAGGAATAAATCTTGTCGGGATGTGCTGTTCCGGTCTTGAGGCGCTGTCGCGGCATGGGCTGCCTCATGCGGGTAATTTTTCCAGTACCGAGGCGGTGTTGGTAACTGGTGCTATTGATGCCATGACGGTCGATATCCAATGTATCAAACAAGATCTGAAGAAGGTCGCCGATTTCTATGACACACCTTTTATCACCACCAATTATCGAGCAAAAATCGAAGGCGCCCTGCATATTCAGCTGGAAGAGCACGAGCCGCGGGAATGTACTGATGAGATTGTCATTAAGGCAATCACCAGGTTTAAAAACCGTAAAAAGCCGGTTCAGATTCCACGCAATAAAGCAACTGGAGTGCATGGTTTTTCCTTCGAATACATTAATTATATGCTGGGTGGATCATTTCGCGGCAGTTATACCCCGCTCAATGAAAATATCATCAACGGCAGGATTCGTGGCGTAGCTGGAGTTGTCGGCTGTACCAACCCGCGGTCAAAGCAGGATTACTCCCACGTCGAGCTGGTCAAAGAGTTGATTAGAAATGATGTATTGGTGCTGCAGACCGGCTGCTCGCAAATGGCCCTCGCCAAGGCCGGACTCACCGGACCTGGAGCTGCGGCACTGGCTGGACCTGGCCTTGCCGAGGTTTGCGAGACTGTCGGCATGCCGCCGATTCTTGGTTTGGGTTCCTGTGTAGACAACAGCAGGATTCTTATTGCCGCCACTGAAATGGTGAAGGTTGGCGGTCTGGGCGACTGTATTGCCGACCTGCCGGCCGCTGGTTGCGCCCCTGAATGGATGAGCGAAAAAGCCCTTGCCATCGGCCAGTATTTTGTTGCTTCAGGGGTCTATGTGGTGTTTGGTCATACTTTCCCGATGACCAAAGGGACCAAATTTGAGAAGCATCTGTTTGAGGATCTGGAAAATCTTGGTTTCGGCAAATGGGCACATGCCGATGACCCGAAAGAAATGGCCAGGCTGATGATTGCCCATATTGACAAGAAACGTGTTCAGCTTGGTATTGATAAGGCGAGGGAAAGAGTGTTGACTGATATGGCTGACAGACGATCTCTTGACGTAACGGCGTAACACGCCTTATTATATAGGAGACGGTAGAAGGAATTATTTCTGCCGTCTCCTGTTTTTTTGGTACAGGCCTGATCTGCTGCACATGAGATTAGCGGGAGTTCGAACTATGGCAATATTTAATGGAAGATACCGCTGGGACGGGACAAAGCGAAACAATCAGGATCCCATCGCCTGGTCTCCAGGTGCGTATGATGTGAAAATTTTCAGATGTGCGTCTTCTTCCTTGAAGGTAGAGTATCTGAAACCCATCGTTTGTGTGTACGCCTCGACAGGAGAGGGCCAGTCGATTTCCGCGAACCCGGAGAAATTTGCCAAACAGCTCTGTAACGATTTTTCGCTTGATATGGAACGGGTGCTTTGGGTTGAGGACAATCTCCAGGATGGGGACAGATATGAGGTTGTCATGTTTACCCGATCAGGAAAGATCGGCAACACCGTTTTTTATCGAAGCCAAAAGCGTATGGCTTTCAAGAGTGAAGTAGAAATGATTGAGCAGGAATTATCAGCGGTTGAGGCATCTGTCGAATAATAGCTTACGTCGTGAGTGTTTCGCTCTGCCGATGAAGAGGGAAAGATGAGTGCTGAAATTGACCGGATAAAAGAGCGACTGAAGTATCTCGAAGAGGAAATAGCCGAGACCTTACGGCGACTACCGGCACATTCGGCAAAGCCGCCGGTGATGATGGATCTGTTGCAACTGGAAGATGAGCGCGATCTGCTCGTGAAAAAACTGGGTGAACTGAAATGAGTGGAGAGCGGGCAAAGGTATTCGACCAAACCTACAGGCGATACCTCAAAGAGATTCAAAAAATTGATTTCCTGGCAAAAGCCGAGGCACTCGGCGTAACAATCGACAACAATTCTCTGCAAATTCCGCTTTACGATAAAATGTATCGTTTTGGGGCCGATGGGATTGTCGGCGATGAGCAGGAGGTTCTTACCCCGGCCGTGCAGGTGATGATCTGCAAGTATATTCTGACCTGTCCACCGCAACTCCCGGCAATGAACACTGTCCTGATGACCTACAGAGAATTTAAAGATGCCGGACCGCTTATCTCTTATTTCACAACGAACACCAATAAAACCATCGAGTCGACATTTAGCGGCAACCTCGAAGGCTTGAAAAGGAGGGGGCAGGATATCGGCGGCAAGCTTCTGGACTCCGATATATATGACTTGTCGATGCAATTTTTTGCTTTTCCGCGTGTGCCGGTCATTGTCAATTTCAACGATCGTGACGACTTGTTTTCCGCGACCTGTTCGGTTCTCTATCATTCCTCGGCGGCCTATTTTCTCGATATGGAATGTCTGGCCATGACCGGAACCCTCCTTACCGGAAAACTGATTGCCTCTGCACGTTTTTGCTGAGCCGAGAAGGCTTTTATGGTGCGACAGCAAAAAAAGCCAGGAGATGACATCTACTTCTGGCACTTTGCATATATTGATTTATAATCTTTCGTGTCAGTAGGAGTCGGAGAACTACTTAACCAGTAAAAAAGGAGATATGCATGACAGATCAACATTGTCCAGGATTTGAAAGCAATAAAACTTTGAAAGAAATCAAGGTCAAATGCCCTGAATGCGGCAAAGAATGGGAAGTGTTTTCGGATGAAATTACTAAAGTTGCAAAATGTTCGGCTTGCGGTGCTGCAGTAGATCCAAAAACCTGTACAGTAAAGTAATTTTTGCTGTTTACATGCTGTTGTGTCAACTCTGTTGAAATAATTTTATTTCAACAGAGTTTTTTTTTTGAAAAAGTTATCTCTGGTTGCGAATCACCCGGCTCTCGGTGACGACAAAGTCAAGGAGCTCGTCATGCTCCTGCAGCGGCGCTTTTTCTATGATCTGCAGATCAAAGGCCAGGCCGATTCGAGTCGCGGTCGGCACTTTATCCAGGAAGCGGTCGTAGTAACCGCCGCCATAGCCGAATCGACCTCCACGCAAATCAAAAACAGAACCGGGTAAAAGAATTGTTTCGATCTCTTCAGGGGCAATCTCTCTGCTTATACAGAGTTCCTCTTTTGGTTCGGGAATGTCGCAGTATCCCGGTTCGAGATCTGTCAATCGATTGGTGATATGAATGGCGTCCAGTCGTTTCTCCCGAACTCTGGTGATAGGGACGATAACGGTTTTGCCCATATCGATCAGGGTGTCAATAAGAGAAAGGGTGGCAACTTCACTTCTGAAACTGACATAAACAAAAATTGATTGACGGTTGCGAATCTGTTCCAGGGCCAAAAGTCTCTGCTGGATAGCAAGCGATTTCGTGTCGATTTCTTCAGCTGTCAATCGGTTGCGTTCCGTCAGTATTTTTTTTCTCAGTTGTGCACTATCAAGCATTGTTTGGTCTCCGATAAAGTTTCTCTCTGGTTATAATCGTTGAATGATGTAGAGGTAGGTCGGCAGTCTGCTCATTATTTTTATTCGATTGAACTCGAATAGACGGCTGCGAGAGGGTTGGTTAAAGGTCAAAGGGGAAAAATAAATCGATCCCTTTGGTTTAACACGAGGCAGTTTTTCCCTGATTAACTCGAGAATTTTTTTATAATGGTTTTCCGGGAGCTTGTCGTCCATGATGAAATTCGCCGTTATTTCAATGGATGAATAGCGGTCGTTGATATCCTGACTGCGGCTAAAAGATTCTTGTACCTGCTTTTCGGTAATTGGCTTGCCGATTCTGTCTAGGGTTTCCTGGTCGGCGGATTCAAGGCCGATGTTGATGTAGGTCATACCCGGAAATGTATTCAATTGCTGGAAAAAATATTCCGGTGCGTTGAGAAACGACGTGACGGAGCCAAAAAGAAATGTGCTGTTGTTTGCAATATATGATTTGGCAAAACCAAATTCATTGTAGGCCGTTTCGATGCTCAACAAAATACGATCGGCATTGGTCTGCAGGGCGTCGTGCTCGCCAAGAAACAGGCTGTTGTAATTAACAAGATCTTGACCGTAGTGCTGTTTGAGCCGGTCGATCTGCCGATCAATCTCCGGACCCGTTTTTTCGGTAAACACGGTGCCGTTCTTCACCTTGCAGAATGCACACTTATACAGGCAGCCTCGAGAAATTGTCAGCGGAATGAAATTATAATCGACATGTCTGGCATCAGGCGGGAGGACGGAAATTCGTCCGCCGACGGTTTCGTGCAGTCGTTGTGCTTTTTGCGCTAATATTTCCGGACTGTTACCGAGGACGTCGAACAAAAAACTGTTGAAGTCGTTCGGCAGACCAACGGTGTGGTCGAGCAGTTCCTGGAGTATCTGATACCATGATTCGGAGATGTGCCGTATTTCATGCTGTGCAAAGGGATGGCCTCCGAGGATACTGTTGCTTGGATACTGGAAATTTGGCAGGTAATATTCCCCTGTCGCCTCAAAAACCCCGGTATAGCCACCAGTGGAATAGTAGATCCAGTCGTCTCCCTGGGTTCGTTTCAGCCATTCGTGGGGATGGGCCCAGTCTCTTCCTTTGCCTTTTGCGCGAAATATTTCACCGTTGAGATTAAATTGAAAAATAAAATCTGCTGTCTCAATTTCGTTGTAAAGGCCGCAATGTACAGGAAAACTCATTTTGGTGTAGACACTGCTCCCAGTTTTCCCGAGAGTTATCTTGAGCTTATCAGATGTATAGATGTTACTCATTTCGTTTTCCGATGCTTTCCTCTTTATGCTGTTTTGTATAATGTATCAAGTCTTTATGACAAACGAAAGCTGTAAAAAAATATTCCGGTTGTGTTACTTACCGGATTGTTCAACTCTTGTCAAATTACGGTTTTTCAGCGAAAAAACAATGAAATATTTTTATGGTCGGATAAAGTCTAAACTTGTTGGAAACATTTTCCCTTTTGCGTTATAGTAGAACGTTTTGTGATGACTAGTGATAGTGGCGCATTAACTGGTGTAAAACTGGGAAGTGTAGAAATATCAAGAGGAAAACCAATATACTGATAGGTATCAGATAAGAAGTGATCGTTTGAAGAAGGGAAACGAAGTTTCTCCGCACTCCAGTTGCGACACTGCCCGTCTGGAGTGAATAATCATCATTTAAGGGGTATGTGTATGGATAAGCAGATGACGGAAACGTTGGAGGCGATATATGATAAGTGTCTCGCCAATGAAGACAATATTATTACAATATTGCAAGAAATACAAAGTAAAATAGGCTACATACAAGAAGAAGCTGTTAACTGGTTTGCCGAACGCACAAACATTCCGCCTTCCAAATATTACGGAGTCGTTACCTTTTATTCCCAGTTTCATCAAAACCCGCGCGGCAAAAATATTGTCACAGTCTGCTGTGGCACGGTTTGTCACGTCAAGGGAGCACCTCGTGTCATCGCCAAAGTTCGCGAAGATCTTAAACTAAAAGATGATCAGGATACAACCAAGGATATGCAATTCACCCTTGAGCGTGTCAACTGTGTGGGCGCCTGCAGTATCGCCCCGGTTGTTCTGATTAATGAAAAGGTGCTTGGAAAGGTAACTCCAAGTAAAATAGTTAAGAGTCTCAAAGATTATAAGGGATAAACCATGAGCAGCGAAATAATTGTCAATGTGTGCATGGGTACTGGTGGCATCGCTGCTGGTGCTGATATGGTGATGGAGGAGTTCACCAAGCAGTTCGAGGCTGCCGGCATCGAAAACGCTACTGTCAAAGAGAAATGCAAAGTCCATAAGGTAGGTTGTCGCGGTTTTTGTGCTCGTGACGTCCTTGTCGATATAAATATGGATGGTACAGTCTCCACCTATCAGTATATTCAACCCGATATGGTCAGCAAACTGATCCAGGACCATGTGGTTGGAGGAAGGCCAGTCAAGGAATGGCTGGTCGGAGATGATTACCATACCTTCCATGATAATCAAACGAAGGTAGTCCTGGGTGATTTGGGTAAGATCGACCCGGAATCTATTGATGATTATTTGGGCGTGGATGGTTATAAGGCTGCCGAAAAGGCCCTGACTACTATGACTCCTGCGGAAGTCATCGCCATGGTAAAGGAATCAGGCTTGCGCGGACGAGGAGGCGGCGGATTCCCAACAGGGGTGAAATGGGGTTTTTGTGCAGCCAATGATTCGGATCAGTACTATATCATCTGTAATGCCGATGAAGGCGACCCTGGTGCCTTCATGGATCGTTCGGTCGTTGAGGGAAATCCCCATGCCGTCATCGAAGGGATGATCATTGGCGCTTACGCAATTGGTGCCAGTATCGGCTATGTCTATATTCGCGCGGAATATCCGCTTGCCGTAGACAGGCTGCATATGGCTCTAAAGGCCGCCAAGGAAAAAGGCTATTTAGGCGAAAATCTTTTTGGAACGGATTTTAGTTTAAAAATTAAGGTCAAACTTGGCGCTGGTGCCTTCGTTTGCGGCGAGGAAACTGCCCTTATCGCTTCCATTGAGGGCGAACGAGGAATGCCGCGAGCTAAGCCACCGTTCCCAGCCAATAAAGGTCTTTGGGGTAAACCAACTATTATTAATAATGTCGAGACCTTTGCAAATTTACCCCATATTCTCAATAAGGGAGCTGCCTGGTTCGCTTCAATAGGTTCGGAGAAAAGCAAAGGAACCAAGGTTATTGCTCTGACAGGAAAGATCAGGAACACCGGTCTCATTGAAGTTCCCATGGGAATACCCCTCAAAGATATCATATTTAACATAGGTGGTGGAATAGAGGGCGACAGACTTTTTAAGGCAGTGCAGACAGGTGGTCCATCTGGGGGCTGTATTCCACAACAACATATCGATCTGCCGGTTGACTATGAGGGTTTGGCAGCGGTTGGTTCGATGATGGGTTCCGGTGGTATGGTTGTTCTCGATGAAACCGACTGTATGGTTAATATTTCCAAGTTTTTCCTGGAATTCACCCAGTCAGAATCCTGCGGTAAATGTGTTCCCTGTCGGATCGGCACCAAGCGCCTGCTTGAGATCCTCACCCGGATTACCGAAGGAGAGGGCAAAGAAGGCGATATTGAGCTTTTGCAGGAGTTGGCCGAGGACGTAAGAGATTCCAGCCTCTGCGGTCTTGGTATGTCGGCACCGAATCCAGTAATTAGTACTATTAAATACTTTCGTCATGAGTATGAAGCCCATATCAAGAACAAAAAATGTCCAGCCAAAGTCTGTAATAAGTTGCTGACATTTTTTATTCGTGAGGATATGTGCGTTGGTTGCGGAATGTGCTTACGGGCTTGTCCGGTCAATGCCATCACCGGTGAGAAAAAACTGCCGCATAAGGTTGACAATAAGCTGTGTATCCAATGTGGATCTTGTTTTGATGCCTGTAAATTCAGCGCCGTATTAAAGGAGTAGTAACTATGATAAATCTAACTATAGATGGTAAGTCGATTGAGGTTGCTGTAGGCACTACTGTCTTAGAGGCAGCTAAACAGTTGGGGATTAGAATTCCGACTCTCTGTCATGATGACAGGCTGAAGCCATTTGGTGCCTGCCGGCTTTGTATTGTAGAAATTAAAGGAATGCCTAAACCTGTAACTTCCTGTACCACACCAGCCACTGCCGGTATGTCAGTGCAGACTCAAAGTGCGAGACTCTACAGGTTGCGGAAAACCACAGTAGAACTCCTGCTTTCCGATCACCCAAATGACTGTATGACCTGTATTGGGACCGGAGAATGTGTATTGCAGGAACTTGCTTATCAGTATGGCATTCGTGAAAATCGTTTTGCCGGTGAAATGCGTGAGCATAAACGTGTCGACCATAATCCCTTTGTTACCAGGGATCAGAACAAATGCGTTATGTGTGGGCTCTGTGTTCGAGTATGTGAAGAGGTACAAGGCATTGGTGCAATCGGTTTTTCTGAAAGGGGCTTTGAGGCAAAAGTTATCCCGCCGTTCGGTCATGATCTGGACTGTGTATTCTGCGGTCAGTGTATTTCCGTTTGCCCAACTGGCGCTCTCTCCGGTGCCATCTGGTCAGGCAAGCCCCGTATGGAAGGTGTTAAATTCACCGATACCACCTGTACCTACTGTGGATGCGGTTGTAATATTACCCTGCGCTCCCATGGCGATCAGGTCATTCGGGTTGATTCTGATGCCAAAAACCATAACCGTGGCTGGCTCTGTGTTAAAGGAAGATTTGGCTTTGAGTTTATCAACAGCACGGACCGGTTGACCCATCCCCTCATCAGAAGGGAG
Organism: Desulfocastanea catecholica; assembly: GCF_054657295.1. Taxonomy (NCBI): domain Bacteria; kingdom Pseudomonadati; phylum Thermodesulfobacteriota; class Desulfobulbia; order Desulfobulbales; family Desulfobulbaceae; genus Desulfocastanea; species Desulfocastanea catecholica. Next base: position 23,348 of record NZ_BAAHYZ010000007.1, on the reverse strand, counting down.
AAAGGAGGCCAATTTGAGAAAGCCAGCTGGGACGAGGCACTTGATTACGTCGCCAAAAAACTGACGGATATCAAGGAAAAAAATGGTCCGGACGCTCTGGCCGGGCTTTGTTCGGCCAGGTGCACCAACGAAGAAAATTATCTTTTTCAAAAGATGTTTCGGGCAGGATTGGGCACCAACAATATTGATCACTGCGCCCGTTACTGACACAGCGCAACAGTGGCCGGTCTGGCCACAAAATTCGGTTCCGGGGCAATGACCAACTCAGTCGCCGAGATAGCCGATAATGAAGCAATTTTTGTCATAGGATCAAACACTACGGAAAATCATCCGATCATTGCCTTGCGCATGAAAGAAGCGGTGGCCAAGGGGGCTCAGCTGATTGTTGCCGATCCAAGAAAGATCCCTCTGGTAAAATTTGCCACTGTCTGGCTGCGTCATCGTCCGGGCACGGATTCCACCCTGCTCAATTCGATCATGCATGTCATTCTTGACGAAGGCCTGGAGGATAAAGATTTCATAGCTGCACGAACGGAAGGCTATGATGCCTTCGTCAAATCCCTCGAACCCTTTACTGCGGAATACGGCGAAGAGATTACCGGTGTGCCGGCGGAAGATATCAAAAAAGCGGCGCGTATCTATGCAAAAGCGGGCAATGCCGGGATATACTATGCCATGGGTATTACGCAGCATATCATGGGAACCTATAACGTCTGTGCCGTAGGCAACCTGGCCATGCTGACCGGTAATGTCGGTAAGCGGGCGGCCGGGGTCAATCCGCTCCGGGGCCAGAACAATGTACAGGGCGCCTGTGATATGGGCGGGCTGCCGAATGTATATCCCGGCTATCAGAAGGTTGATGTGCCGGCCATAAAGGAAAAATTTGAGAAGGCCTGGGGGACGACCTTATCCGATAAGGTAGGGTTGGCGGCAACGGAGATGACCGGTGCCATGCTCGATGGAACGCTCAAAGGGATGTATATTTTTGGCGAGAATCCAGCTCTCTCTGATCCAAACATGACCCATTCGGTCAAGGCTTTTTCAGCCCTTGATTTCCTGGTGGTCCAGGATATCTTCATGACCGAGACCGCGAGGCTGGCCGATGTTGTCCTGCCTGGTGCCTCCTTTGCGGAGAAAGATGGTACTTTTACCTCTTCCGAGAGGCGGGTGCAGCGGATAAGAAAGGCTATTGCCTCACCAGGTGTCGCACAGTCGGATCTGGACATTATCGACCAGATTTTTAAACGCGTGGCCGTAGCCGGGGATTTAACCAATAAGCCCAAAGCCGCGGCGATTTTCGACGAAGCTGCTGCTCTCTGGCCAGCCATGGCCGGCATAAACTATGAACGACTGGAACAGCAAAGTCTGCAGTGGCCGTGCCCTAGTGCGGATCATCCTGGAACTGAATTTCTGTTTCAGGATACCTTTCCAAGGGAAGGCGGCAAGGCGCTTTTTACCCCCGTACCGTTTGTCGCGTCAAAAGAGTTGCCGGATAAAGAATATCCCTATGTCTTGACAACCGGTCGGGAACTGTTCCACTATCATACCGGAACAATGACCAGGCGATCATCAGGTCTGAATATGATCGCCCCGGAAGCATTTGTCGAAGTCAACCCTGCCGATGCCGATGTTCTTGGAGTAGCGCAGGGGGAATTTTTAACCGTAACTTCCCGTCGGGGATCGATTAAATTAAGGGCACGGGTCAGTAAAATTGTCCCGCCCACCGTGGTCTTTATCCCCTTCCATTACAGTGAGGCCGCGGCAAACCTGCTCACCAGCGATGCCATGGATCCGATCTGTAAGATTATGGAAGCAAAGGTGTGTGCCGTACGAATTGAGAAGTAGTCATTGCCGTATGAATGGCTCTTGTCGATAAAATACGACAAAATATTCTTGATCACGGGAAGTTGAGCAGCGGTTTGCTCGACTTCCCGTTTTTGTCACTACGATCAAGGAGTAGTTTGAGGAGTAGTTTATGCAGGCTTTTTCCGCGGTTACCGGTGGGGGAGTTACAATTCAGACCTCGAGTGTCCAGACAAAATGAGTATATCAATAACTATTCAATTTGCAGAAACAGTGATAACCGACTGCGAAAGTGTTATTCTCGTTCCCGAGATTGCCGCGCAGGAAGCTGGGTATATCAAAACATTTACGGTAAAAGACAGCGGTCACGCCAAGCACGAATACCATGCTTTGGCGCAAATGGCCTATTTTCAGTTTCAGGATGATGAACTGGAAATCATGGAGATCGATTCCCCCTTGACGATACATTCGGGGGAAGAGGTATGTGAAATGGCAGGCGGTATGGTCCTGTATCGTGATGCGGCCGGTTCTTTTCATGTACTGGCGCATGCTTTTCAAAAGAGAAAAAAACTGCTCGAAGCGGCCTACCGGTACTGTACTCGTTGGGTGCGTCTGGATATTTGATACAGTTGAAGTGAGGAAAAGAGAGTGAAAGAAGATACGACAAAATCTCGACAACACATTATGGTCTTCCAGCAGAATGGAAGCGGCGAAAAAAAAATCAGTGGCCTAAGAAAATACGGCAAGGATCTTTTTGACCTGGAAGTCATCAATATCGATGAAATGCTGCCACTGGTGCTCGATGACAGCAGTGCCTATCTGCCCGATGATATTTCCTGTGATCTGGTGCTCGATTTTCTTCGCCACAGTGACCTGTCGGCCGATTTAGCTGAACGGTGCATGAAAAAAGACATTCCTCTGATTGCATCGGGAAAGAAAATAGTCGGCAAAAAAGCTATTATGCCGCCGACCTGCTGCGGTCTTCCCCGACAGGATGGTCTCGGCAGCTATGGCGAGTGTTTCGGTGCTCCGGAATTCGAGGTTGAGATAGAAGACGGGAAAATATCGGCTGTCAAAGTGCTGCGCGGAGCACCTTGCGGCGCTTCATGGGAAGCGGCACAACGGCTGATCGGTCACCCCGCAGATGATGCGGCCCGTAAAATCGGCCTTGAAACGCAGTTCTACTGTTATGCGGATCCTGCTGGCTGGGATCCCATTTATGGTAAAAGTCCGGTGCATTTTGCCGGCAAGATCCATGAAAAACAACTCCTGAAGGCCATTACAAAGGTACTCGAGCTTCTGTAGCGCCCTCCTGGTGTAAAGCAGGCCATCGCTTTGCGGCGATGGCCTTGGTCTTACCAGTTCTTTTTTAATATTTCAAAATACCCCGGTGGCTTGACGCACGCTGGGCATTTGTCCGGCGGACTGTAGCCTTCATGTAGATACCCACAGCTGAGACATTTCCAGGTAACCAATTGTTCTCGTTTGAATATCTTACCGGAAGCTATGTTTTCGGCCAGATCGCGAAACATCAGTTCGTGGTTTTTTTCAGCGACATTGATAGCATAAAAAGTGTCTGCTGCGCGTTGAAAGCCCTCTTTTTCGGCTTCTTCAGCAAAAACCTGGTACATGTGGTCATGCACGTAGAGCTCAAGTTCTGCCGAACTGAGCAGATTGGCACGGGTATCTTTTATGACACCGGCTGGAAATTTTCCGGTTATCTCAAGTTCCCCTCCATTGAAAAATTTAAAAAAACGCAGGCCATGTTCGTATTCCTGTTGGGCGGTTTCGTCAAAAAGGTTAGCAATCTGAATATACCCGTCCTCACGCGCCTGGGTGGCAAAGAAATTGTAGCGCGTCCGTGCCTGGGCCTCGGCGGAATAGGAAAGAAGAAGATTTTTCGCTGTCTTGCTCTCACGAAAGCCAGCCATTGGCAGAACCTCCTCTATTCCTCTATGGTAATTGCGTTTGCCCCACACTCAGCAGCAGCCTGGCGAACTATAGCTTCCAGGTGTTTTGGGATGACGTCATACTTGACGATAGATAGAAGTTGGTCTTCATCATATTCGAAAACTTCGGGACACAATTTGTTGCAGTTTCGGTCGCCCATGCACACTTTTGATATAATTGCCTTCATTGCTTCCTCCTTTAGTGTCGTGGGAGCGGACCCCGTTGTTTCGGGGCAGCTCCAGAAAATCCACATTTTTTCCTTGTGGATACGTATCCCCGCACGGGGGTATTAAAAAGAATCCCGACGTGGTTCTCTGTATCGGGGGGCACACCTATAATGTCAATTGCCTGACCGTATGGCAACAAGATAATCGTCTCCGGCAAATCTTGCCACCGACAAATGAATCAAGTTCCTATGAAGCCTTGAAAACAGTGTACGGAACCTGAAGATATATAGAGGGACTTTACCCGTCTTTTCAAATTCTTGGTGGATGATTATATAGTAATACTAATGTAATAATACAAAAGCGAGTTTTTGTTCTCAAGAATACGTACAGGGAGGTCGCAAAATGGGAGTTGGTAAAAACGCTATGGAGATTTTCAGCGTACTTGATAAAAGCAATTGCAGAGAATGTGGTGAAAAGACCTGCCTGGCGTTCGCCGGTGCAGTGTATCTGGGGAAACGGCGCATTGAGGAGTGCCCCCACCTGGGAAGGGAGGATATTGCCAAGGTATTAAAAGAAACTGGTCAGGCTGATCGGCGGGAAGATAGTCAGGATGAGTATATAGCAGAGATGCTCCAGGAGGTCGTGAATCTGGATTTTCGACATGTTGCCGAACGAATCGGCGCACGGGTAAATGGAGACGTTTTGATTGTGCCGATCCTTGGAAAAAATTTCGGCATACATCGGAACGGCACGTTCGTCACCGATATCCATATCAACCCCTGGGTGGTATCGCCTTTACTCGATTATGTCTTGAAGTGCAAAGGAGTGCCGGTTACAGGTGAGTGGATCTCTTTTCGAGAGATCGGCGGCGGCAAGGAAAAGTATGCATTATTTAAGAAAAGGGGAGAAGACGTCCTGAAACAACTTGGCGACAAATACCCTGATTTCTTTAATGACATTGTCCACATGTTCAGCGGCAAATCAGTGGAAGAACGGTTTGAATCCGATGTCTCCGTTGTCCTCCATCCTTTTCCCCTGGTGCCGATCATGATCTGTTACTGGAAACCTGAAGAGGGCCTGGCGTCAAGCCTGAATGTTTTTTTTGATAAGAGTGTCGACGATAATCTCGGAATTGATGCGGCATTTTTTCTCGGAACCGGGATGGCGAAGATGTTTGAAAAGCTTGCGGAACACCATGGTTTTTAAGATTTGCTGTCAGGAGGACACAGCAAGTCTTAAAAGATGCCGCAAGCTTGAAATATTTTTCAGCTACCGGCCAGGGGGAGAAGAACAGTAAAGGTTGTGCCTTTGCCGACCTCGCTTGCAACAGTAATCTTGCCGTGGTGAGATTCAATTATACTTTTGACGATGGCGAGTCCAAGCCCGGTTCCCTGTATCTGTCTGGTGTTCGAGTCTTTTACCCGATAAAAACGGGTGAAAATCTTTTCCAGATCCTCACTGGTCATACCAAAGCCTGTATCAGCCACTTGAAATTTCAAATATTCGTGTTCTTTTGTTGCCGAAATGGTGATGGTGCCTCCGGCAGGCGAATATTTAATGCCATTGGTAATGAGGTTGGCCAGGACTTCTTCGATATTCTGCCGATTAGCAAGGATAGAGGGCAGGTCATCCGGACAATTGAGGTGAATGGTTATCTGTTTTTCCTCTGCATAGGCAGTATGGAAGGCTTTTTGCTCGGCCAGCAGTTGCGCCATGTTGACCTGTTCTTTTTCGTGTGAAATAAGGCCCGATTCGATTCTGGAAAGATCAAGCAGCTCGGTTACCAGATTGTTCAGATTAAGGATTTTCTCTGACGCTCGATGCAGAATCTCCTGTTGCTTTTCGGTGACCGGACCGGCAAGGCCGTCACTGATGTTTTTTAATTGCATGAGGAGTGAATTCATCGGACTCCTCACCTCGTGGGAAACCATAGAGACGAAATCCGATTTCATCTGGTCCATTTTTTTCAGTGCGGTAATATCGTGCAACACGGTAATAGTGCCAATATTTTCGTTGGTCCGTCCACGAAATGGAGCGCAGCGGGCGCCGAAAAATTTTTCCGCACTATTGTCATTCAGCTGGATCTCTTTGGTTATTTCGACGAAGGTATCGGGAGACATGTTGAGTGCCTGATCGATAGATTCCAGCAACGTTTCATCGTGAATAACCTCGTTGACATGGTGGCCGACGACTTCTTCCCCCTGATGTCCGATCATATGCAGGAAGGCGGGATTGACCTGGACGATAAGCTTTCGAGCATCGGTGGTCATGACGCCGTCGGTAAGGCGGTTGACCATGACACCCAGGCGGGATTTCGAATCGGCTATATCCTGCAGTGCACTGGTGTAGCGCAGCGATTTTTCGACTACCGCTCTCAGCTGGTCCGGCGTGAACGGCTTGGGAATAAAGTCAAAAGCCCCTTTTTTCATGGCTTCGATTGAGTGTTCCAGGGTTGCATAACCGGTAATAACAATGACCACCGTATCCGGATGATGGTTGCGCACCTCGGAGAGGACATCGAAACCGGAAATGGTCGGCATCATCAGATCAACAAGAACGATATCGTAATGCTTTTCTTTGATCATCTGCAGTCCCTGCTCACCATCCGGGGCTGCGGCCACGTCAAATCCTTTATCGGAAAGGACAAGCATGCAGGCATCACGAATTCGTGGTTCATCATCAATGACGAGAATTCTTGGGGTATGAAGACTGGGTTCACATGAAGGGGTGGTCATTTAGGTTCCTCTGTTTTTCCTTTGACGGGAGGTAAACTGCGTTTCGACGTTCAGAGAAGAGATTCTCGCTTCGCTTGCATCGTTGTAATAAAAAATAAAGATCCACGCAATTCCAACTTATTGTCAATATACCTTATACGTCGCTCCATGCATCGAAATTGCCTGCGAATTCCGAAACACTCATTTATGGTTGAGGCGCAGCTTGTGCAAAAAAAACGAAATTTATCAAATTAAATACGAAAAAACCATATGTTGGCCGATATTGTAAAAGCTCCCTTGTGGAATCGAAGAAATATTTATGGAAAATATCATTTGTATATGTAAAAGGTCGTTACGAAGAAAAAAAAGCTATCATAAGACTATTTATTTATTATAATGCCATAGGTCAAATCCTTTACCGATACATTGTTTAACCCGAATATATGGTGCGTACCCGCTGTAAACTGCCGGAAGCAACAATATGACGAGTAGTTTATCTGTCGGGGCAATCTCATGGAGGATCTTTTAGTGACCAGGATTACCCCCAAGCAGGAGAATAAAGACAGTATAGGATCAGTTTTAGTGGTTGGCTCAGGCATAGGAGGCATGCAGGCGGCCCTCGACCTTGCCAACAGCGGTCTGATGGTGCACCTGATCAATGATGAACCATCCATCGGCGGGACAATGTCCAGACTGGACAAAACCTTCCCGACCGGTGACTGCGCCATGTGTATGATTTCTCCACGTATGGTCGAATCCAGTCGACACCACAACATCAAAATGCACACCCTGGCCAAGGTGGTCAGTGTCTCCGGCCATGAAGGCAATTTTACCGCCACCATCGAGCAAAAAGCGCGGTATGTCGATCCTGAACGTTGTACCGGCTGCGGCGCCTGTGAGCCCGAATGTCCAACAAAGGTTATAAATATTTTTAACCTCGGCTTAGACAAGCGAAAAGCCATTTATTCACTCTTTCCCCAAGCGGTTCCCAATACCCGGGCGATAGATCCGGCCCATTGTCTCTACTTGACCAAAAATGTCTGTCGCAAATGCGAGAAAGTCTGCGACGCTTTAGCGATTAATTTTGCCGATGAAGACAAACTGATCGATCTTCAGGTCGGTTCCATCATTCTGACTCCCGGCCTGAAGACCTATCAGCCGGAGATTCGCCAGGAACTGGGCTATGGTAAGCTGAAAAATGTCGTGACTGCGCTCCAGTTCGAGCGGTTGCTGTCCGCTTCCGGTCCATGCAGCGGCACGATTGCACGGCCTTCCGACGGTGGCCATCCTAAACGATTGGCCTGGGTGCAGTGCGTCGGTTCCCGAAACGCCCATAACGGTAATCCCTGGTGCTCGTCGGTCTGCTGCATGTACGCAGCCAAACAGTCAATTATTGCCAAGGAACACGACAACGAAGTGCAGTCTACGGTGTTTTACATGGAACTGCGGGCCTTTGGCAAAGACTTTGACAAGTACATCGAAAAAGCAAAAAACGATGCAGGTGTTATTTATAAGCGGGCAATGATCGCCGAGATCGTCGAAGACCCCGAGACGAAGAATCTGCTCATTCATTCGGTCGGCGAGGACGGCAGATTAGTTAAAGAAGAGTTTGATATGGTCATTCTCTCCATCGGCTTCGAACCGCATAACGATGCAGCCGAGTTTGCAAAAATCTTCGGTATTGCCGCCGATGAATACGGTTTTGCCCAAACCTCGAAACTGCGGCCGGTTGATACGTCACGCAAAGGAATTTATGTAGCCGGTACCTATCAGGGACCAAAAGATATCCCTGAAACAGTTATTCAGGGCAGTGGCGCGGCGGCGGAAGCCATGGCGCTGCTTGGGGATCGCCGGGGTACGGAAGTTGAGGAGGTTGTTCTTCCTGACGAAAGGGACATCGAGGGTGAAGAATCGAAAATAGGTGTCATCGTCTGCCATTGCGGGACAAATATTGCCGGAACCGTCGATGTCAAAAAAGTGGCGGAAATGGCGGCAAAAGAACCTGGCGTTGCCCATGCCGAGACGATTATCTATGCCTGTGCCCCTGACGGACAGCAGAAAATCAGAGATCTGATTAAAGAAAAAAATCTCAACAGGGTCGTGGTCGCCTCCTGTACGCCACGTACCCATGCGGCTCTCTTTCAGGATACCATTCGAGAAGTCGGTCTGAACAGGTTTCTCTTTGAGCTGGCAGACATTCGTGAGCAGTGTTCCTGGTGTCATATGCATGACAATGAAAACGCCACCCATAAGGCGATCCAGATTGTCAATATGAACATAGCAAAAACCAAGCTGTTGGTGCCGGTGACTTCCGCCTCCGTTGGCGTGACGCACAATGCCCTTGTCGTGGGTGGCGGTATTGCCGGGATGCGGGCGTCTCTCTCGCTGGTTGAACAGGGTTATGGTGTTCATCTGGTTGAAAGAGCTGATACGCTTGGCGGGTTACTGCGAAATGTCCGTACCAACCTGGAGGGAGATGACGTGCAGGCCTTCCTGGCGGATGTGATGCAGCGGGTGGAAAACCATCCGGATATTACCGTGCATCTCGGGACCACAGTGGAAAAGGTTGATGGCTATGTTGGCAATTTTCAAACGACCCTGACCAACCGGGAGACCGTCAGTCACGGTGCACTGCTTATTGCCTCGGGAGGTGAGGAATACCAGCCGATCGAATATGGTTATGAGCAATCCGACAAAATAATCACCCAGCGCGAACTGGAAACATTGCTTGCCGATAAAGGCCCTGAAAATGACAAGTGCTATGTCATGATCCAGTGTGTCGGTTCACGCGAGGAGCCGAATAATTACTGCTCGCGTATCTGTTGCCAGGATGCACTGAAAAACAGTATTGCCATCAAAGAACAGGCGCCCGACGCCCAGGTGGTGGTCATTTATCGCGATATGCGGGCCTATGGTTTAAAAGAAGATTATTACCGTCGGGCACGGGATCTTGGGGTGCTGTTTTTCCTCTACACCCCGGATGAAAAACCGCAGGTAGATGTTGCCGGCGACAAGGTTAAGGTCACTCTGCCTGGAAAAGTACTCGGCATGGAAATGGCCATTGACGCCGACTATCTGGTGCTGTCAACGGGCTTGAGGCCTCAGCCGGATGGCGACGAGTTTGCCAAGAAATTCAAGCTGACCTGTAACATCGACGGCTTTCTCCTTGAGGCGCATGTCAAATTGCGTCCTGTCGATTTTCCGAGTGAGGGCTTTTTTCTGGCCGGCCTTGCCCATGCCCCGAAAAATCTGGAGGAAACCATCAGCCAGTCCCTGGCCGCAGCCGGCCGCGTCGGCGCGTTGCTGTCAAATGATACATTGACCGTTTCCGGAGTTATTTCCAAACACAACCGCAATATCTGCATGTCCTGCCTGGCCTGTGTGAAAAAGTGTCCTTTTGGCGCCCCTTTTATTGATACAGACGGACGGGTCAGCCATAATGAGGTAAAGTGTACGGGGTGCGGTATCTGTGCCGGGGTCTGCCCGGCCAAGGCGTACCAGGTCAATTACTTTCGTGATGACCAACTCCTGGCCATGGTCGATTCAGTAACGGAAATGACATAGCAGGAAAGACTGGTAGTGCCAAGAATCTCGACTGGTCTGCTGGTAATCGGGGTAAAATACTGAAGTCGGAGTTTGGTGCATGCAATTATTCAACAGGTCAATTCAACAAGAAGGAAAGAATAATGGTGATTGACACAGAAAAAATTGAAGAACCGAAAAGTCCGGAAAAGCCCCAGGAGGTTCCCGCTGACTGGCAGGCGAATATCATTGCCTTTGCCTGTCACTACTGTGCCTTTGCGGCAGCCGATCTTGCTGGAGTTATGCGGTTGCGCTACCCCCCCAATGTTAAGGTGGTGCGATTACCCTGTACGGGAAAACTTGATCATGTCTATCTGTTGCGTGCCTTTGAACGGGGTATTGACGGCGTTTTTGCCGCTGGCTGACTCGAAGGACAGTGTCATTTCCTGGAAGGAAATCTGAATGCGGTAAAAAGAGTCAGGCGGGTCAAAAAAATGTTGTATATGCTTGGGATAAATCCCGAGCGGCTGGAATTCTTTAATCTCTCGGCCGCCCAGGGGCCACGCTGGGCGGAGATTTGCACAAAATTCACCGAAAAAATTGTTGCGATGGGACCATCACCCATATGGTTTGCACTTCGGAAAAAAAAAGAATCCGCGCAAGCTGAAAAACAGGTTGCCTGACAGTACTTTTGGCGGAACTACCGTCTACTGATGAAGGAGTGGAAGAGCTATGATAGTAGGAGAGCAGAAACCGTTTGATGAAATATGGGAGATGGTCAAGGGCCACAAACAACTGACTGTCTTTGGTTGTAATACCTGTGTTGCCATCTGTCATCAGGGCGGCAATAAAGAGGCGGAAATACTTGCCTCCCTCCTGCGGATGCGGGCGACACAGGAAGGACTTGACATTGAAATAAAAAACGGCGGGATTGAGCGGCAGTGCGAACACCCCTTTTTTGAGTCCGCCAAAGAATTGCTTGATCAATCCGAGGCGGTTCTCAGTATGGCCTGTGGTATCGGCGTCCAGTTCGTTGCGGAAAAATACCTCAGCACTCCGGTCTATCCAGCATTAAATACGACATTTTTGGGAGATGTTAAACAGGATGGATACTTCACTGAAAAATGCCAGGCCTGTGGTGATTGCGTCCTTGGCGTAACCGGGGGGGTTTGTCCGGTCAGTCGTTGTTGCAAGCGTCTCTTTAACGGCCCGTGCGGTGGCTCGTCGAATGGGAAATGTGAAATTTCCAAAGATATAGATTGTGCCTGGCAGTTGGTTGTCGATCGCCTGGAAGCCCTTGGCAAGTTGGATGATTACGAGAAGTTAGCTCCTATTAAAGATTGGTCAAAAGATCGCGCAGGTGGCCCTCGGTCATTTAAATTGGAGGACTTTTAATCGTGGAAATTAAAACTAACAGCAGGCTTGAGAAGGTATTGAAAGGTGGTCATATAGCTGTCTCCAGTGAATGTGGGCCGCCACGCTCCAGTGATGCATCCGGCATTATCAAGAAGGGACATCTTATTAAAAATCATGTCGATTGTATCAATATCACCGACAACCAGACCTCTGTTACCAGGCTCTGCAGTCTGGCCTCCTGTATACATCTGAAGAATGAAGGTCTCGAACCGGTTTTACAGATGGTGGTCAGAGACAGAAACCGGATCGCCCTGCAGAGCGACATCCTGGGCGCGGCGTCATTTGGTATCAATAGTATGCTCTGTCTGTCCGGTGACCATCAAAGCTTCGGTGATCATCCCAAGGCGCAGAATGTTTTCGATCTGGATTCCATGCAGCTCCTGCAGACGGTGCGGTACATGCGTGATGAAGGAAAGTTTCTCGGCGGAGATGTCATAAAGGAACCGCCGAATATATTTGTCGGTGCTGCGGCCAATCCATTTGCCGATCCTTTTAAGATTCGCGTGCCGAGGCTTGCTAAAAAAATAGCTGCCGGTGCGGAATTTATTCAGACCCAGTGTGTCTATAACCTTGATAAATTTGAACTGTGGATGAAGGGAGTGGTAGAACGGGGACTGCACGAAAAAGTTTTTATAATGGCGGGTATTACCCCCATGCGATCAGTAGGTATGGCCAAGTATATGGCCCGGGCCGTGCCCGGTATGGATGTCCCCCAGGAGCTGATCAAACGTTTATCCGGGGTGCCAAAAGATAAACAGGCCGAGGAGGGAATAACTATTGCGGTCGAGGCTATCGAGAGGTTAAAAGAGTGTACCGGGGTGCGTGGTTTTCATATCATGGCTATCGAATGGGAAGAAAAAGTACCGGAGATAGTTGAGAGAGCAGGACTCTATCCAAGGCCGGTAATAGAATAGCAGTACGGGAGTAGGAAAAAAAGAGGTTTATAATGTGTCAGACAAGCGTATTTTTGGAAAAAAACGGTGAAGAAGAATTATTGGTGGAAAACGTGACAACTCTGGAGGTCCTTGACAACGGATGTAAAATTTCCTCCCTCTTTGAGGGACCGAGGGATTTTATGGGTGTTGCCATACGCCGTATTGATTTTGCCGGCGGCAAGGTTTTTTTATACAACAAAGGTTGAAACGATCCAGTAGCAGCTGGATATAATGGAGAGAGAATGGATAATGTTGAAAAATTGCGGGTAATGCTGCAACACTGGATTGACCATAATAAAGGTCATGTCGAAGAGTTCGAGAAATGGCGTAAGCTGATGGCCGACGAAGGACAGGTCTCGCTGGCCGAGAACATCACCGAGGCGGTTAAAACGATGGCCACCCTCAATGCCCAGCTGGGAAAAGCACTCCATGAAATTGGTGGACCAAACTCCCAAGGTCACCATGAACACGACCATGGTCATCATCATGGCCACTCCCATCATCACCATGATGAATAACATGTGGTGGGCAAATGCTATCTGCTGAGTTCTGACAGATAAATCCGGGCACTGAAAAGAACCGAGACGGAAGTAACGAACGTATCGTTACTTCCGTCTCGGTGTTTACCGCTTAGTAAAAAGATATCTACAAAAGCATTCAATGTGGGTCAGATCGAATGCCTTTGTTTAGGTGCTCATGGCAGAAAAAAGGTTATGAATTCTGCATTTCACAGGCCAAAATGGTATGCTTGCAAAGCACGGTTGTAGTGACTGACCCAACCCCTGCCGGAACTGGTGAAATTTTTTCAACAATAGGTTCGGCCGAAGCAAAATCAACATCACCACAGTATTTTCCCGGATTATCAGGGTCGGCGTTGATACCAACGTCTATTACAATTTGGCCAGGCTTGACAAAGTCAGCAGTCACCATTTTGGCGCGCCCCACTGCGGCAATAAGAATCTGGGCATCTTTACAGACCTCCGGCAAATTCTCCGTTCTTGAGTGACATATTGTAACCGTACCATGTTCACGTAACAGCAGCATTGCCATTGGTTTACCAACGACGAGTGACCTGCCCACCACCACACATTTTTTCCCTTTTATTGGGATATTGTAATGATGCAGCATTTCCATGCAGGCTTTTGGAGTACAGGGTGGAAATCCCGTTGGGTCGTCTGTAAAAACTTTCGCTGCACCCCCTATTGTGAGGCAGTCCACATCTTTTTCGACCGGTATAAGAGATCTGATTTTACGTTCATCAAGCGTTTTGGGAAGCGGAGAAAACATCAGAATACCGTTGATATCTTTTTTGGCACCAACTTCAACAACAGCTTTTTCAAACGAGACCTGGTCGATATCCTCTGGATATTCAAAAACTTCTGAATCCATTCCTACAGCTGTGCATGTTTTTTTTGCTCCGCCCTCATAAAACAGGTCGTCAGGTCTGGCGCCAACCCGGATAATGCCAAGTTTGGGGGTGATTCCTTTGCCCTTGAGGGTTTCAACTTTTTGGGTGAGTTCTGCCTTTATTGCATCTGCTACAGGTTTTCCTTTTAGAACTTCTGCCATTTTATTCACGCTCCCTATTTTGTTAATTTGGAAACTACAAGTTCAAAGGTTTCATCCGCAATCCTTGATCCGTCTTTGAGCAGTGTATTCATCTCTTCTTTGGTCTTATTCACAAATTCCTGATCTTTTATGGTATTCAAATTAATGATAACATTGAGGCTTCCAGAGACGAGTGCTGCCTTCATGAATGCTACACCACAGCCCACGTCAGAGATAGCGATCATAGTTCCGATCTGTCCCATTCTTTCATGGATTTTAATCCCTGCATATGCATTTCTCATGATTTCCATTGGTACTGAACAGGCTGTTTTGCAACAATCTTCCATTGTCTTTTGCTTGTAGGCAATCTCTTCCGGAGTGTTTTTTGGCAGTCCGTAGGCCTTGGACAATGGTTCAAAAACTTCAGCATCTTTATCAACAAGACTTTCCAGTTTTGCGATAATTATTGAACCTTTTGCAAGGAGTTCTTTGACTTCCTCTTCCACGTCAGCATATTTTTTCTTACCGAGCGTAAGATTTCCAACCATGTTGGAGAGTGCCATGCCAATGGCACCTCCCATTGCGGCAGCGCCTCCGCCACCAGGTACAGCTGCTTTTGAGGCCAGAACATCGTTGAAATCTTTACATGTTTTGTCAAGCATTGACATTTTTAAGGTCTCCTTTTTGCTGTGATTAATTGATGACAATTGACCCGTTTGTTAAAGTTACTTCAATCGGTAACAAGGACTAGAAAGAAGGGCTCTATTGTCTTTTAGTGATTCAGAATAATTTTATTTGCTTTTTACTCCTCAAGGGGTATTGAAGAAGTCCCAGTATGACGAAGAGATCGGGCGAAAAGGTATTAAATTAATGGGCCCATAGATGGCAGGAAACAGAGGATAGTCCACTGTTTCTAACAGGTTGGCTGTTTTTAACATTTTGGATTCTGATGGGCTATCGCTCTCATTTATCCAGAAGTCAACATAGTTTATAACTGCTGACGGTCATGCAAAAGATATAAAAGAGACTGTAGTTCTTCCGGATAAAGTGTGTTTCCTGTCAACCCCTTGGTCGCCATAAGGGAGTGGAGCTGTGAAGAATAGGGAAACAACATCATACCGATTTTGTTGCTGAAAGTGACGAGTTTTTGCTGCCAGGCGTAACATGGTACGGGATTGGTAGAGTCATATCTCTACCAATCCCGCAGACTTCTAAGAGGGGGAGTCTAAAATACACCCTCAACCTTACCGGTTTCAACATCGACATCAACCCGCTTGAAGGCAGGGTTTGAACTGGTGCCAGGCATAAGGCTGATAGTTCCGGCAACAGGTACGATAAACCCTGCGCCTCCGTAGGTCAAAACTTCACGAATGGTCAGGCGCCAGTTAACGGGCACCCCCTTCAGGGTAGGATTGTCGGACAGCGACAGATGGGTTTTCACCATACACATACCCATCTTGGAGAGTACCGGGTCTTTCTGGATTCTGGAAATGGCTTTGTTGGCATCTGCCGAATAGTCAACCCCGTCTGCCCCGTACACTTCCTTGGCGATAAGCTCGATTCTCTCTTTGATCGGCATATCCAGTTCGTAGAGGAATTTGAAATCATTCTTGTCTTCGCAGGCCTCGACAACGGTCTTGGCGAACTCGATAGCACCTTCGCCACCTTTCTCCCAATGCCTGGACAGGGCGACCCGGGCACCTTCGGCTTCGCACAGTTCGCGAACCTTGGCAATTTCCGCATCAGTATCCGTGTAGAAGGCGTTGATACAGACAACTGGGGCGATACCTGCCTTTCTGACGTTTCTGATGTGGTGAATAAGGTTGGCACAGCCATCGGCAACCCAGCCCACGTTTTCCGTGCTATATTCGACGGGCATTGGTTTGCCGGGAACCGGGACAGGTGCGCCGCCGTGACACTTGAGAGCTCTGATGGTCGCAACGACAACCGCACAGTCCGGCTTAAGACCGGAATAACGGCATTTGAGGTTCCAGAATTTTTCGAAACCGATATCGGCGCCGAAACCTGATTCGGTGACATGGTAGTCGGCCAGTTTCAGACCAATACGGTCGGCGATGATGGAACTCTGACCAATAGCGATATTGGCGAAAGGCCCGGCGTGAACGATAACCGGCTGTCCTTCGAGGGTCTGCATGAGGGATGGGTTCAAAGCATCAACCATCCATGCGGTCATGGCGCCGGCAACCTGAAGGTCTTCAGTAGTGACCGGTTTGCCTTTTTTGTTGTAGGCAACAACGATCTTGCCCATTCTTTCCCGCATATCCTTGAGATCCGTGGCGATAGCAAGGATAGCCATGACCTCGGAAGAGACGGCAATACCGAACTTTGATTTCATCATGAAACCATCGGATTTACCATTGACGCCATCAATACCGATGATGATGTTTCGCAGTGACTGGCAGCAGAAATCCATGATCCAACCCATTTCAACGTTAGTCGGGTCGATATCGAGGCGCTTCATACCGGAAAGTCTTTCCAGCTGCTCATCGTCGTAGTTTCTCTCATGCTGCAGGCGTGAGGTCAGGGCAACCATGGCGAGGTTGTGGGCGTTCATGATGGCGTTGATGTCGCCGGTGAATCCCAGAGAAAAAGGTGTGAGTGGAATACATTGAGCAAGTCCACCACCAGCCGCCGATCCTTTGATGTTCATGGTTGGGCCGCCGGATGGCTGACGAATAGCCGCACAGACACTTTTACCTATCTTACCGAGACCTTGAACGAGGCCCATGGAAGAGGTTGATTTGCCTTCACCTAGCGGGGTCGGGGTGATTGCCGTAACATCAATGTACTTGCCATCTGGTTTGTCTTTTAAACGATCCAGGACTTTGCGGAAATCGATTTTCGCAATGTAGTGACCCTGAGGGAGTAGTTCTTCCTTGGTCAGCCCAAGTTTTTCGCCGATCTCATAGATCGTCAACATCGTTTTTTCTGCGTCCTGCGCAATCTCCCAATCTGCATGTTTGGTAGGATCTAAGACCATTGTTCACTCCTTTGTTAGATTGAGGCCCGATATGAGCCAAGTTTAAAAACGCGATTAAAAAAACGCGATTATAACGTGCGGTGAAGTCTTGAAACAACAAGTACTGCGAAAAAATTTAAAGACCGGAATCGATCATAAGTGCGGTGAGAAGAAATAAGACAAACTGACTGTGTCATAAGATCTTTCCTCTGTAGAAAAATCAAGTCTCTGGTGAGTCATAGACGACTCCTTTAACTATTCGAACAATTGCAAACTGGTACCACAAATTTTGATGATTATCAATTGGTTTTAGCTGAAAGCGGCCTGAAAAAATACATTATTAATAC
The DNA here is from genome assembly GCF_054657295.1 of Desulfocastanea catecholica. Classification (NCBI taxonomy): domain Bacteria; kingdom Pseudomonadati; phylum Thermodesulfobacteriota; class Desulfobulbia; order Desulfobulbales; family Desulfobulbaceae; genus Desulfocastanea; species Desulfocastanea catecholica. Next base: position 5,966 of record NZ_BAAHYZ010000007.1, on the reverse strand, counting down.
AAGCCACTAGGGCTTGTATTAACGATTGTTTTCGCTAGGCCCTTTTGGAGAAGATTCATGACTATCTGAATCGTCAATTATACTTAACATTGTTGTGCAAAATGTACGTAAAGTTCATCTTTTTTTGTTAAAAAGATATTCGATCAAATAGTTATTTTCTAGGTTAGGTCTAGCTATTTTTTTTATGTTGTTGTATATAGGATGTATTTACTTTTAGACTTAAATAATGGATGAGATGCAGCATGCAGGTTCAAGGAGAATGTTGTATCTTTTGGTTGTGCGGTTTGTGGGAATGTGTGCTGCCCTGAAAGAAGTGCATCCGTCGCAAGGTTTATTCAGCCTATGCCCTCTGGTTTTGCAGGCGGTTATGTATGTATTTTCCGAGAACACCAACAGCGATGTCAGCAGATCGAAACACCGGCAGGCCATGATTCTGAATGCCGTCGGCCATGGGATCGTACAATCTGCCGCTGTCGACAACGACGACCAGTGGCTTGGATGAGGCCATATTCAGAACAGAAATTCGTTCGACTATGGAATTTTCAGAACTGAAGGTATTGTTTCTGGCCAATTCTTCCGGCAGCGTATGGAGGAGAGGGGTTAAGGGCACAATGGCGACAGAAAGTGCATGAAATCTCCGGCGGTCAAATCGAGCTGGTTGCCGATGGAAATAGCGTAGGCGGGATCGAGAAAGGTGAGAGTGCTCATCCGGGTGATCATATAAGCGCCACTCTGGCTCCCAGTCCGATAGTGCGCGTATAGGTTCCTCGGGTTTTAGTTCATGCGGCAATTTCCCTGACACTGGGGGTACCTGCCTGGCTGTGACAGGATACCTAAGCTGTTGGCTCCAAGAAATATCGGTGCCTGGGAAGATTTTTTTCGTGCTGCAAGAATATTTTCCTGGATCTGCCTTACGAGATGTTGCTGGTCCTGCTGTTCTCCGATCCCTCCGGAAATCAGGATGGCGCTTTCCGCAAGACTATTTTGCAGGATTTCCTCTATCATGATTGGAACCTGCGCACCATTTACCGCCAATATCATCAGATCGACTTTTTCTTTCAGAGCGATCAGATGCGATATGGTGCTGATGCCGTCAATCGCACCGGCCTCGGGATGGATAATGGGCAGGTTTTCTCTTGAAAAGCCGGCTGCCAGGATGTTATCCAGGATGATGCGGCCGATATTGATCTTTTTTGTGGAAATCCCGACAACGCAGATCGTCGCTGGGTGGAGAAGCCTGTCGATTTTTTTCAATCGGTCTTGTTGGCTGCAGCCGTTTGTCGGTGGAGAATTTGCACAAGCCATCAAGGGGCATCATCAGATAGTTACTGAAGGCAAAAGGGTTAACTTCAAGTTCTTACGGAATTTCAAAACTCACCCGCCGGATGGTGGAGAGTACGTCTTCACCATTTTTGCCGGTAATCCTCACTCCACCCACATCGCTTTTGTGCAGGATGTATTCAGAGACAATTTTTATTACCACCTTGTCACCGGGTAATCCATGCAATCTTGACACATCCAGTCGATCGTCTTTGCCATGAAAATAAAATTGCGGTGGTGTTTCTCCGCCGATCAACTGATATTGTCGTCCTCTCCGCCGGTGTTCGGCTGAATACGGCGCTGGCCCGGCAAGCTGGAATCACGGTCGGCATGTCAGGGGAAGTAAGTGTCGACCGATCAAAAGTCACTGAGAAATGCAACAGAACCGGAAAAGGAAAATTTCTCCGGCACTGCGCTGCCGTCTGCAGGGAAAGATACCATTAATCAGTCGTTTTTGGCGGAGCTTTTTCGGTCACTTCCGCCGCGGGGAATTGTTTTATTTCTCCATTTAAGGTGATGACCGTCCAGTTGCTGTTCTCATCACATGCCTTGATCAGGCATTGCAACTTTTCATCGTTTTTTAAGGCCAGGGTACATTCTTCATTGATATTTCTATTGATAATTGACTGGAAAGGGCTTTCCGCTGCAATCTTTTTAAATTTGTCCACCGCGACTTCAAACGCAAGTATTCTCTCATACTCCACAGGATCAAGTTCGTGTAACTCCTGTCGGAGCGTTTCGATCTCCTTTTTTCTGGCAGCAATGCGGACTATCGCTTTTTCTATTTCTTCTTTTTCGGCAGAGGGGATGGAAAAGAGGATCTGTTTTTGGATATCAAGATCTGCTTCAATGTAGTTAATTTTTTTCAGAAGAGCCTGTGTTTTAGGGTGTGTCATATTCGATGTCCGAGGGTAAAGGAAAAAACCTAAAGAGGGTGATTGGTTTATGCTTGGTTGCATTATACAGGCAGCTAAGGAATAAAGATGCTTTGAAAACGGAATAAATTATACACTGTTTGTCAGAAAAGTGGGGTAGGTGGCTGAAGTAATTAAGCATATTGACAGAGCAAAGGCAATAATTGCTTCGTTGCAGACCAGGTGAGCCTTTTTCTCGTTTGCTGGGATGAGAGATTTGACCACCGGGGCATCTTTTTTAGAAAAATTGTCCCGGTAGTCGATTGTTTTCCAATGCAGTGCCGGAAAATTATTTAAGGTGGCTGCAGATAATTTTCAAGGCTCGCCGAACTGGTTCGGCAGCGCCCCAGAGCAGCTGATCGCCGACTGTAAACGCTGTCAAATATTCCGGGCCAATATTCATTTTATGAATTCGGCCGATTGGAACGGTAAGTGTTCCGGAAACTTTTACCGGAGTCAATTCCCGGGAACTGATCTGTCTGTCGTTGGGGATGACCCGTACCCACTCATTATGGTCAGCAATGATCGTCTCGATTTCTTCGACACTGACATCTCTTTTCAGTTTGATGGTCAGCCCCTGGGAATGGCAACGCATGGCGCCGATTCGCACACAGAGTCCATCAATCGGGATTATTCGGTCAGCACTGTTACCGAGGATTTTATTCGTCTCTGCGATGCCTTTCCACTCTTCCTTGGATTGGCCACTGGCCACCGGCACATCGATCCATGGAATAAGACTGGCGGCAAGAGGAACGCCCCAGTTGTCCATTGAGAGGGAGCCGTCGTTCAATTTGGCGGTGATTTTCTTGTCGATATCCAAAATAGCCGAAGAGGGATCGGCCAGAAGACCGTTAACCTCTCCGTGCAGTTGCCCCATCTGGGAGATGAGTTCACGCATGTTTTTTGCACCGGCGCCACTTGCTGCCTGGTAGGTCATTGAGCTGATCCATTCAACCAGATCTTTTTCGAAGAGACCGCCAAGTGCCATCATCATAAGGGACACAGTGCAGTTACCTCCGATATAGTTTTTGATACCTTTCTCAAGACCTGCATCAATGACCGACCGGTTTACCGGATCAAGGACAATGATTGCATCGTCCTGCATCCTCAGCGTAGATGCAGCGTCAATCCAAAAGCCGTTCCAGCCGGCGCGGAGTGACTCATAGACCTTGGTGGTGTATCCTCCGCCCTGGCAAGAGAGGATGATATCCATTTCGGCCAGTCGGCTGATATTCATGGCATCTTCTAGAGTCGTCGAGCCGTTGCCGACATCGGGTCCGGCCTGACCTACCTGAGATGTGGTGAAAAATACCGGTTCAAAACCCTGGAAATCGTTCTCCTTCAACATCCGGTCCATGAGAACAGAACCGACCATTCCTCGCCAACCGATAAATCCTACCTTAAGCATTGCAGACTCCATGAGTATAATTGTATGTATTTCTTAGTAATTTTGACAAAGGTACCTCAAATTAGGGTAATAAATCTGGAGCAGATAAATATACATAAAATAAATGAGAAATGCGCGGGAAAAAAGAACGGGAAAGGGCTAAAAACAATTACTTTGATCTGGATGATCTGCAAAAAAGATAAGAACCCACAATAAAAGACCCGACAAGAATATATATATCGGCGAGATTGAAAATCCCCGTCCGGAAATTGCCGATGCCAAGACTCAAAAAATCGGTAACACCGCCACCATGCAGAACTCTGTCCAAAAGATTGCTTAAGCCACCGCCGGTAACAAATACCAGAGGCATATCGTAACGAATTGTTCTTTTCCTAGAATAAAAAAGGTAAAAAAGACAACTGATAAGAAGAAAGGATACACAGATATTAAGAAAAAAAAATCGGACATTCTCTGGGAAACTACTCACTATTCCCAGAAAACCACCGTGGTTTACAACAAGAGACATTTGAAAAAAATTATTCCAAAAAGATATCTCACCAGATGTTGGTAAATATTTTACAGCAAGAAGCTTTGTGTACTGGTCGGTAGCAATGATGATAAGAAGCAGTGTTACAGAGCGAAAAACACCTCCTTTTTCAAAGTGTTTTTTCAATTGAAAGGAAGACATTTTTTGCATAAAAAAGAAAAGAGAAAGGATTGTTTATCCCGTCGATTTTTATTTTTTTCTTAAAAGATAGAGGTACATGTCGGCCAACTATCGACAGTTATGAGTTGAATGTCAACTCTCTTTCCTCTTATCCATACCTGCGTGTGTTAAAAAAGTTGAAGCTGAAGAGAGAGTTCGCTAGAGTGATGCGCTAGTAAACATTTACAGAAATTTTATGCAAAGGTTTTTTTAGAATATTTTTGGGTAGCAGTCAGGAGAATTACATAATGAAAATCGGTATCATAGGTGGATCGGGACTTGACGATCCTGATATTTTGCAGGAACCACAGACTGTCGATGTCGATACGACTTTTGGTAAACCATCGTCTACACTGACGATCGGCAAGATTGCTGGGGTGGAGACGGTGATTTTGGCACGGCATGGACACAGGCATCAATATAGCCCGACCCAGGTGAACAACCGGGCGAATATTATGGCTCTGAAACAGCTCGGGGTAAGCCATATCATCGCGACGACCGCCTGTGGCAGCCTCAGGACGGAAATTGAACGAGGGCATCTGGTTATTATTGATCAGTTTCTTGATTTTACCCGTTTTAGAAAAAATACTTTCTTTGATTCCTTCGATAATGGTATTCACCACGTATCTATGGCGTATCCTTTTGACGAGGTACTGCGTCGGACTTTGGTTGAGGTTGGGCTGGAGCTTGGCTTGACACTGCATCCTGATGGATGTGTTGTTACTATTGAAGGCCCGCGCTTTTCAACCGTTGCCGAATCAAAAATGTTTCGGCTTTGGGGGGCGGATGTTATAAACATGTCGACGGCACCTGAGGCTATGCTTGCGAACGAATTAAAGATCCCTTATGCCGCTGTGGCAATGTCCACAGATTACGATTGTTGGAAAGTTGATGAGGGACCTGTCAGTTGGGATGAGATTCTCGAAGTTTTTCAGAAAAATGCTGATAATGTCAAACTACTGCTTGTGAAAGTAATAGAAAAATTTAACAAAGAGAGCAAATAGAGGGCAGACATGGATTTGAAAAAATGCGTACGCAGCATTGTTGACTGGCCTATAGAAGGGGTAATTTTTCGAGACTTGACGACGTTGATGAAAAATCCGCTGGCACTGAAGGAATCGTGTGATATTTTATACGAACGTTACCGTGACCAGCATATTGATAAGATTGTCGGCATTGATGCCAGAGGGTTTGTCTTCGGTGCTGTGTTGGCCTATAAATTGGGTCTTGGTTTCGTACCGGTACGAAAAAAAGGTAAACTGCCGCATGACACGATAGAAGAGATATATAGTCTTGAATATGGCGCCGGAGTAATGGAAATTCACAGTGATGCGATAAGTCACGGTGAAAAGGTCGTTATTATCGATGATCTGATTGCCACCGGCGGCACGATTGGCGCGACCGTAAAACTGGTTGAAAAGCTTGGTGGAGAAATCGTTGAGTGTGCTTTCCTCATCGAGTTGCCGGATTTGAAGGGCAGGGAGCAGATCGCAAATTGTGCCATTTTCTCCATTATGGAATTTGAAGGAGAGTAGCAGTCAAACCGGCCGGAGAGTAGACTATTTGATGGGAATTTATCAAACAGTACAACCATAAAAGCAAAGCCGTAAACGACAAAAGCCTCGGACACGAAAGTGTC